>NZ_JBQDKB010000030.1:0-37083 GCF_052094685.1 Marinobacter sp. | reverse complement strand
TCTCCTGTCCGGATATCCGCTTAGAATTCGACGCTTTCCCGAATGGCCTCATAGACCTTCAGGTGGTTGGGGAAGTGCTCTTTTTCCAGTACCAGCGGGAAGGGTGTATCCATGCCGGTAACCCGCGCGATCGGCGATTCCAGATAAAGGAAGCAACGCTCCTGAATAGTGGCGGCTATTTCTCCGGCGAAGCCGCCGGTTAGAGGCGCTTCGTGGGTGATAACCAAACGCCCGGTTTTAAGCACCGATTCGGCGACGGTTTCCACATCCCAAGGCAGGATTGTGCGCAGATCAATCACCTCGCAGGAGAAGCCTTCTTTCTCCGCCATCTCGACGGCTTTGTCTATCACTTCCATCTGAGCGCCCCAGCCCAGCACGGTTATATCGGTGCCTTCTTTCAGGACTTCGGCTTCGCCCAGAGGTAACTGATATTCGCCTTCTGGTACCTCGCCTGTGGAGGCGCGATACAAGCGCTTTGGCTCAAAAAACAGGGTAGGGTTTGGGTCGTTAATGGAAGCCAGCAGTAGCCCTTTTGCTTGGTGAGGGTTGCGAGGCACCACAATTTTTAAGCCCGGCGTGTGAGCGAAATAGGCTTCGGGGGACTGGGAGTGGTAAAGGCCACCGGCTATGCCGCCGCCGTAGGGCGCGCGAATGGTTAAACCACCCACATTGAACAGGTTGCCTGAGCGGTAGCGGAATTTCGCAGACTCGTTAACGATTTGATCGAAAGCGGGGAAAATGTAGTCCGCAAATTGGATCTCCGCTACGGGGAATGAGCCTTGAGCTGCCAAGCCGTTGGCAAACCCGATAATGCCCTGTTCCACCAATGGTGTGTTGAAGCAGCGATCTTTGCCGTATTTCTGTTGCAGATTGCTGGTGGCGCGGAATACGCCACCAAAAATACCGACATCCTCACCAAAACACAGAACGCGATCATTGGTAGCCATTGAGATATCAAGGGCATCGTTGATGGCCTGCAGCATGTTCATCTTCGCCATGTTATGCCCCTCCCTCAACGTGTGCGGCCGACTTTGGATACTCGCCCGGGTACTTGCGAATGTGCGCTTTGAGCTTTTCGAATTGCGCGTTCAGCATCGGGGGTACCTCGTCGTATACATCCGTCACCAGAGATTCCAGCGGTGGTGGTGGCAGCTTCTGGGCTCGTTTCATGGTTTCGAGCACTTCGCGGCGCAGGCGTTCCTGCAACTCTTTCTCTTCGCCTTCGCTCCACCACTTACGCTTCATGAGCCAGTTTTGCATGCGCAGAATAGGATCTTTCTCGCGCCAAATTGATTCCTCGTCTTTGCTGCGATACCCGGACGGATCGTCGGATGAAGAGTGCGCCGCCAAGCGGTACGTCATGGCTTCGATCAGAACCGGGCGGTTCTCTTCCACTGCCAGTTTTCGGGCGGCCTCTGTGGCCTGGTAAACCGCCAGAATATCGTTGCCGTCTACACGAATGGTGTCCATTTTGTAGCCAAACCCCCGGGGTGCTATGCCATCGGCGGCAAACTGTTCAACGGCGGGAGTTGAGATGGCGTAGCCGTTGTTGCGGCAGAAGAAAATAGCGGGTACGCGGTGCACCGCCGCCATGTTAAGGCCGGCGTGGAAGTCACCTTCCGAGGCCGCGCCTTCGCCAAAATAGACCACGGTGCAGTGCCCGTCACCGGCCATTTTCTGGCCGTAGGCATAACCGGTGGCTTGGGGAATCTGGGTGGCCAGAGGCGACGAGATGGTCATGTAATTGAGCTTGCTGGAACCATAATGAACCGGCATCTGACGGCCTTTGCCGTAGTCCTTCTCATTGCCAAACAGCTGGTTCATAAATTCGTCAATGGTGAAGCCGCGGTAGGCCAGCGCACCTTGCTCGCGGTACTGGGCCATGATCATATCGGCATCGTCCAGCGCGGCGGTGCAGCCGATAACGGAAGCTTCCTCGCCGGTGCACTGCATGTAGAAACTCAGGCGGCCTTGGCGCTGGGCACCAAGCATGCGCTCATCCAGTACGCGAGTGGTAACCATCGCGTGGTAGATTCGCAGGGCCTTCTCTTTGTCGATATCAGGAGCTTTGCCGCCTTTGTAGAGCGAGCCGTCCTGTTTCAGCAGTTTAAATGTTGGAACGCGATATTCTGCACCGTCTGTAAAGACGGGGGTGTAAACAGTTTTGGACTTTGTTGTTGTCATAATCCTCTTCCTGGGGTGATGGCTTGAGGAACGCAATGCCCCTTGTGAGGGCTTCGTTAGTTTACGGAGCCTTGTTCTACCTGCCGGTGTTTTGCCAAAGTATAGAACGCTTTATGCAACCTTGCCGGCGCAGACAGTGGTGCTCCTTTTGCCAGCCCTAATGGGTCGGGTAAGACCTTTTAATGCTTGGCAAAGTTGACCTTAACGTAAAGTGCTGGGTTTGGGTAGTGCCTGTTGGGAGGAGGTTTCGGTCTGTTGGCGCTAAAGTGAAAAACGCGATTCAAAGCGTGATTGCGCCAGGAACCGCGTTGAAAGGGTGTGAGGGTTATTAAGGAATAACGTTTTCGGGGATGTCTATGTTGAGATCTCTGATCTGTTCAATGAGATTTAATCGATACCCAGGCAGGTCTTTAATCATTTTGTCCCTGTAGGCTTCGACTTCTTTACCTGTATAAGGTTTGAAGCCTTTTGGTGCACTGCCTCCGGCAATCCCGTCGTCTTTCAATATCCAGTTGAGCAGCTCAGCCAGCTGCGAGTCACTAAGTGCAGATTGCGAAGAACCTGGAACCCGTATGAGGAACTCCCGGCCTCCTTTCACCTTCAAGAAGTTTCCGACAAAGTCTTGCATCATTGGAATATCGCTACGAGGGGCGCCTTCGCCGTTTGTCAGATGACAACCCAAACATTGCAGCTGATAGTTCACCGCCGGTGAATAATTGGCCTGGTGTATGGGTGTTTGTCGCGCCTCGTTACCAGGCGCTGGCCTTTGCTTGGGATCAGGAATAACCCGTGCCTCCCCCGAAGGGGAGACGACGATCAGGGTTAACGCCAAAACACAGAATATTGAGCGCATTGCTATGCTCCTCAGGATGCCACGCCCCGTATAACGGCTACTGTGCAGTTGTAAACGCTACTGTCGGTGCCAAGACACCAGTTAATATCGTTGTTGTTGAAGGGCCTGTACATGGGCTCTTCGCTGTCGTTGCGTGTGCACGCGCATTGAGCGCAGCTGTGCTTGCCGCAACAGTCGTTGTAAGAAATGATGTAATCGATTCCGTCGGCCGGGTTACGGCAGGTGCCAACCCAGGTGACCGTGGAGGACTCTGTTCCTGGCGGACAGGTGGTAACCGAGCCCCCGCAGCAACTGCACAAAAAACCGTCAACAGAACAGTAGCGCCAGTAATCGCAGCTGGTGGGATCACCCGGGTCGCCGGCTGATGGTGATCCAGCAGCAAGTGCTTTACTGGTTCTGTCGATAGGAAGAAGGGCTGGCGCAGCCACGCCTACAGCCAAAAATGACCCAAATTTTGCGATGAACTGGCGCCGCCCTGTGGTATTGGCTACGTGGCGTGAGGAGCGTTCAAAAAAGCGATCAAGAAATTTCATTTAATTGTTCTCCGTAATCAGGATGGCGTGTGAATACCTGGTGATTCAGACTGAGCCTTGATGTAGTCCTGAAGAGTTGATGAACCCAGCAGCTCGGTTTCAAAAAGGCTATCCAGATGCTCCCTGGAGTTCACCAGGCCCTTGGCCTTGAGGGTGCCGGCCTGATCAATCAGCGCCGCGTACGGCAGCTTGCCAATCTGGTAGGTCATGCCAATTTCCGGGCTCACCACATAGGTGGACTTTTCGAGACCCGCATCGGCAATAAGCTTGTCGTGCTCGGCGGCATCGCCATCACTCACGTAAACAACATCCAGATCTTTAACCGATCGGCTGATGGCTTTGATCGCAGGTATTAACGATTTACAGATTGGGCATGTGGGTGAAAGGAAAAAGAGCAGGGTGGTTCTCTCACCGGCATAGCCAATATTAACCGGGCGCCCGAAGCGGTCCGCCGCTGTCACTTGTGGCGCGGGTTGCCCAACCTCAACGCCCTTATCGAGCATGAGTGCGCCGGCGGGGGCGATTCTCGAATGCAAAACGCCTATTTGGCGAATAAGGCCAAGAAGCACCAAAGAACTGGCTATCAAAAGCAGCCAAAGCAGAATGTTTGAAACGATGAGTGCTTGCATCTTATTTTTCTCCTGACAAATTTAGTAGTAGCGGCCTGTTGGCCAGCCAGAGATCTGTAGCTGTATAAAGCAGAACCAGGACGGTTCCTGCTGCGATCATGACGAAGTTATCGTGCAGGCTCAGGGGCCGTTCGAGCATGGGCAACAGAGCCCCAAAGGCAATGACTGCGAGCAACAAGTTGCGAGCGAGCAGCGCCGGCTGCAGGGGCTGGCGCATTGCCGGGCCGGAGCATCCGCAATCGATGTCTTTGCGGCCACGGGCCAGATTAATGGCGATAGCCAGTGCGTAGAGGGCAATCAGCAAAAGCGCCAGAACGCCTGCGTAAGGCCTGCTGGTGCTCCATAGCAGGCCAGCGGCAATCGCAAGTTCTGCAACCGGCAGAGCCCGTGCTGCGGTTGGCACCATTGGCCCTGGAATCAGCTCATATTCGTGCACCTGGCGTCGAAACCAGCTGGGGTGCCTGAGTTTGTGGCTTGCGGCGCTGGCGAATATAACAGCCAGCGCCAGAGCAGCCGATGTACTGACAATAGGGTCTATCATCACGTCACCTCTCAGTGGTTCAGTATCAGCGTCGGCGTTTTGGTAACGCCGTCCATTGTGCCGTTGTGCTCGCCGGTGGAAAGATCGAAAATTTCCAGCCCGCCTTCAATGTTTGCGCCCAGCAGAAGCGGCTTGTCATCGGAGGTGGCGTTCAGGCTCCAGATAAGGTTCGGCGACTGCAGGGTTCCGAGCCTTTCGCCGGTTTTCAGATCAAACTCCCAGATAATCTGGCTGGGGTCTTCCCAGTTATAGGCTTCGTGGTCTGGGTGCATCAGCACGTAAAGGCGATTCAGGCCTGGTGCCGCAGTCAGTAGCTGCCAACCACCTGGTGCCCAGCCTTCAGCTCGTTCTTCTTCGGTGACCAGGGACCAGCGGGGTAATACTTTCGGCTCTTCTCCAGACAGGTCAACGGGCACAACTTCACCTAATGTGGTTACAAAATAATAGGTCTCGTCAACGACCGTTGCTCTTTCGACTAGCTTCACTTTATCCGGGTCAAAAAAAGTAGTCTTGCTGCGGTCTACTTCTTTGCCGTTGTCGTCCAGCGTAATCAACTGAAGCGACCCGTCGCCGCAGAGGGAGGCAAACCGTCGTTCACCGACCGGGTAGTTCAGAATGCAGCCATTGATCGCGATCTCGTTAACCATCTCTTGTTTGGTGGTATCGACAACCGTCACAGTCGTAGAGGGCGTGAAGTTGTAAATATAGACAAACTTGTCATCACTACTGGTTGCCAACGAAAAGCGCTCCGTTAGTGTAAAGGCGCGCTCGCTCGAAACTTCCAGCTCCCATTTAGGTGATAGGGTCTGGCTGTCCCAGGCGGTTAGCACATCGGTGCGCTCTCCGCGCACATAGCGAGTGAAAAAGAAGTCAGCGGTAAAAATGGTTTTCCTGTCCCGGGAAAGCGTCGCCGGGGCGGCGTGCCCCGTGGGTATCATTCCAAGGTATTTCTGTTTGTCGGGGTCGATGACAACGACCCGAGTAGAAACCATGTTGTTGAACTCAAAGTCCACCATATAGCTTCGATGATCGTCCGGCATTGGTAACTTGGTGCTGCCAACGGTTTCATTGGGCAGGCGCGCGTTTGCTGTTGCAGCAATAAGGCTGGACGCGACCACCAGGCAACACGCCAGTTTTTTAGGTAGATGCATCAGTAAAATCCTCAATGTTTGTTTTTCTGGTGTAGGGGCGCGATGGCTCATTGCCGATCACGCGCCTGATTGGTTACCGGTTTCAATGTCCGCTTGAAGCCGTCTGTTTTTATTTCTTTATGCTGATTACCCGGCTCTGGGTGACTGCTTTCAGCCCTTCAATGCCAAATTCAACGCCGTAGCCGGATGCTTTGTTGCCTCCAAAAGGAACCATGGGGTGAATCGCGCCGTGTTGATTGATCCACACAGTCCCGGCTTCCAGCCGGGTTGCCAGTTCGCTTGCATCAGTTGCGTTGTCTGCCCATAAGGAGGCGCCCAGGCCAGCCTCAAGCCGGTTTGCACAACCGATGGCATCCTCCAGTTCGCTATATCGAATGATGGGCAGCGCAGGACCAAACTGTTCTTCATCGACCAGCCGTTGGCCGTCTTTGATATTGCCAACCAGGGTAAGGGGCAGGAAATAGCCTTTGTTTGGCACGTCGCCAAACTCACGTATGTCGCAACCCCCTGATCGGGCGTCCGAGATGAGTTCTTTGACCTTTTCAAACTGCATGTTGTTCTGAAGTGGCCCAATCAGTACTGATTCGTCCATGCCGTCACCCAGCTTCATCTGGCTTGCAATGGCGCTGAGCTCAGACATAACCGCTTCATAATCGTCGTCATGAACATAGAGCCGCTTAATGCAGGCACAGGTCTGCCCCATGTTCAGGAAGGCACCCCAGAACAAGTCCATGGCAATCGCTTTTATGTCCGTTCCGGGCATCACGATGGCCGCATCGTTACCGCCCAGTTCCAGAGTGATAGGTGACAAATTCCGGGCCGAGGCTTCGATAATACGGCGCCCGGTGGCTTCACTGCCGGTGAACATGATCTTGTTAGTATCCGGGTGATGGGTAAGCTTGCTGCCAATGGCCCCATCCCCGGTAACGGTATTGAGCACGCCTGCTGGAAGCGCCTGGTTGATCAAACGCACCATTTCCAGGGTTGCAATAGGCGTGTACTCGGAAGGCTTCAAGACAACCGTGTTGCCCATTCGGATGGCAGGAATGATCTGCCAGATGGCAATCATCAACGGCCAGTTCCATGGCACGATGGCTGCCACAACCCCCAGGGGTACGCGATGCAGCGTGTCTTTGCGCTCGTCGTCCTCGTACACAACCTCTGGAGCCAGCTTCAGGCTCGCCGGAACTTGAGTCCATCCAACGCAGGCCTGCATTTCAAACCGTGAGCCAGGGCCAGACAACGGCTTACCCTGCTCCCGGGTAATTAATTCAGCCAGGTATTCGGAATTTTCCTCCAAAATCTGAGCAATCTTCTGGACGGTTTCACACCGTTCCTGATCACTTCGTTCTGCCCAACTCTTTTGAGCATCTACCGCCGATTGAACCGCGCGATCCACTTCCTGTTCATCGCTCTCAGGCGCGAAACCCAGAGATTGCCCATTGGCAGGATTAAAGATTTCATAGTGACTGGCCGGCTCGGTAAGCGTTCCGTCCACGGTGTTCTGGTAAGTCTGCATGTCGTTGGTCTCCAACAATTGTTAACCGATGTCGCTCGGGGCAAGTGGTCTAGCCTGTCGTTGTCATCAGAAGGAAATAACCGCCATTATTTGAGCGTAGGTATTCAGATCGTTGTCCTGGAACTGACTGCCGCCGTTAGCTGCGCGCTTTTCCGGCTTGAAGAAGCCAATAAGGGGGCTCAAGAATACGTGATCGTTGATGGCCCACTCGGCATAGAGATCAATCTCCTGGCTGTCCAGAGAGCCGCTTCCCCGTGCGGTGTCGCTGAAGTCAAAAAACAAAGCGCCGACGGCGACAGTGGGGGCCGGGTAAGCTTTTACGCCAACGTGAAGAACATCTGTATCACTGTTAAAGGGTCCGGCGTAGTTGGCCGCGATTTCGCCTTGAAACCAGGTGCCGTAGCCGCGGTTAAAGCCGAAAAATAGTGGGTCGAAATCTTCATCGAATGTTGAATAGCGTATGTTGACACTGGGCGACCATGCCTGCTGATCAAAGCTCCACCCGGCTTCCATATACCAGGCGTCGGCGTCTTAGCTGTGTGGTCTGGTGCATCGTTTAGCCTTCTTGTTTTATGTTTGAGGCGGCATTTGGGGGGAGCGCAGGGCTGCCGCTCGCCTTTGTGACATCGAGTGCCACTGTGACTGCTATGTTTATCAATTAATCTCGCCTTATGCTTTCTCGTTGATGCCAGAAGGTTTCGTTACTGCGCCAACGGGCGAAAAGTGCCGTTTAGACCTGACACTTTTTTTATAGCAGTTGTTGTGAGTTTGTATCGAAATGGAAGTGCCGGTTCCCGGAGAGCCATCTTGACTTTTGTTTGTTTTTTGGTCATTTTCTTTGAAAGTAATAATAAGCAAAAGCAAGAGGTCATAAGCGTGTCGTCATACACTAGTGGGACTCATGATTTCGACAAATGGCTCAGCAATATCAATGATATATGCGGGCCTTTTTTGGCGAGCCCGCTGGGTGGCAGGTTTTCAGGATCTGTCGAGAAAGTTGGTGGATCGCTCAATATGTCTAAGGTGAGTATCCAGGGTGCAGATCTCTACCGAACGCCCAAAGAGATACAAAAAAGCGGGATTCCGGACTTTTTTTGTGTTTTTCAGATTCGGGGGCGCTCATTGGTTGAGCAAGTGGGGAACCGCTCGTCTCTCGTGGCTGGAGATATTGTTCTTGTGGATTCGGCGCTACCGTTTCGCTTTTCATTTCAGGAATCTTCGCAGCAGATATCACTTATACTGCCTCGTCAGATTGTTGAGCGGATATTGAACCTCAGCAAGGTTGAGCTTGGCGTCAAAATCTCCGCTGACTCTCACATTGCCCGTTTTGCCAGCAAGCTGGTAATTGAAGCATCCCTACATGAAAACCTGGATTTGGAAGAAGGGGCCGCGATTCTCGATTCCCTGGCGACTCTGATAAAGCCGTCGGTTTTGAAAAGTGTTCGCAGTAACGACCCGTACGATAAGGTATTCAGAGCCGCGTCTGAGTTTGTGAAAGACAATATTGGTGAGCCTGGCCTGAATGCCCCTATGGTTGCTAGCAACATTGGGGTATCCGTGCGAAGTCTTTATCGTGCTTTCTCTGGCGATTCGATCACCTTGTCAGAGTATGTGAAAACTCAGCGCCTGGAGATGTGTGTCGATTACATCAAGGCTCACAACGGGAAGTTGAACCTTACCGAGGTTGTGTATAAGTATGGCTTTGGCAGTCCCAGCTATTTCTCGACTGCGTTTAAAGGCCGGTATGGAATGACCCCCTCTGACTTCAAAAAATGTTGCGCGGCAAGCTGACGTTGTCGGACGTCTGATTGTAATTTCATGTCCTTTTGCCAGATATTGACGCTCTCATTTTGTAGATGAGCATTGTCTTCGGAGACTATAAACTGCACATTGCACCAGCGATCGACACTGCACTTGACTGGATTCACGAAAAGGAAAAAGGACTTGGACGTTCAACTTATTGTTCTCGCTGCAGGCCTAGTACTGTTCATCCCTGTCGGCTCTATTCTTGGCGTTATAGCCTTTCGGCAACGGCATCAATATTCCTCTCGAATTGAATCGCTCGGTCGTGAAGTTTCGGAGCTACGGCGGGAAGTGGAAGCTTTCAGACGTTCCGGGGTGGCGGGCGCCCGGTTGCCGCTTGAATCTCAGGATGAACCGGTAGATTCTGATTACGTTCAATCGACTGGGTTGAAGCCTGAGCCAGAGTCCGCTCCTACCTTCCCCATAGCGGCGAATGCGTTGGTTGAAGAGCCGCCGGTAGACTCCAATGATTGGGACGAACCTGCCAAAGCCACCCGGGATTACTCCCGCTTCAGTCGAGCGTTGAAAGAAAACTGGATGGTTTGGCTGGGTGGCCTGAGTGTAGCGCTAGCCGGTATTTTCATGGTGAGCCACTCTATTAACGCGGGTTTGATTGGCCCTATGCAGCAAATGCTGCTTGCCCTAGCTACAGGCTTTGCCCTGCATGGGGGCGCGGAGTATCTGCGCCGGCGCCATATGAGCACAGACCAAGTGTTTGCTGCGCTGGCTGGCGGCGGCAGTATTACTTTGTACGCGGCATTGCTTGCCGGTGTTCACCATTACCAATTGATCGGCCCAGTCGTCGGGTTAATCGCCTTGGCAGCTGTGTCATTAGCCACCATGGCGCTGGCGTTGGTTCACGGGCCGTTGCTGGCCATCATGGGTTTGAGCGGTGCTTATCTTGTGCCCCTGCTGATCGGTGGTGAAGGTGGCAGTGTCGCCTTTGTGCTTTCCTACAGTTTTGTGATTACCCTCAGCTCACTTCTGTTGATGCGTTACGTGTTCCGTGACTGGTTGTGGTACGCCACCTTGGCCGGCGCGTTGCTGTGGTGGGCCGTTACTGTGGTTGCAGCGCCTGCTGCCATGGCAACCGCCTGTTATCTCGCTGCGCTGTTTGTGGCTTTTGCCTTCTTGCCGGGCCGTGGGCAGGCGGCACCTTCGCGATTGCGAGAGGCCTTCTTGCCGTTATTAGCCGTCTGGGGTTTGTCGATTGCTCAACAGTCTGGTGACAATTCAATGCTGTGGAGTTGGCTGCTCATTCTGCCTGCTGCTTCCTTGATCCCTCAAAGCCGGGGAGCGTTGTGGTTTTTGCCCTGGGGCGCAGTTTTAGCAAGCGCCGCAGGCTGGCTGCTTTACATGGGCCGAATGGATGGCGATTTGGTGTATTTTTCACAAATACCTCTGGGCCAGCAGGCGGGCTTTGTAAGTTACCTTATTGCCGCAGCCATCATCACCACAGGCCTTGGCTTATGGTTGTGGGGCCGCCACACAGACCAGCGACGCTGGGCCTCGCTAACGTTGCTTTCACCGATGGTGTGGCTGGTGCTTGGCTGGCTTTTGTTGCACGGCTATGGTGAAACATCGGTTGTGTGGGCTGTTGCCACCTTGCTGGCTGGGGCTGTTTACGGCGTGTTGGCCTGGCGAATGGAGGGGCATCCACGCTACGGAAATGGCGTGGTTTGGGCTTTGCTGGCTGCGCACGTTAGCTACTCGCTGGCCACGGTTATGGCCTTTCGTGAAGCCTCGCTTACCTTGGCCTTGTCTGTTCAGTTTGTCAGCCTTACCTGGTTAGCACGGCGCTATCAGATGCCCGAGCTGCACCTGCTTCTGAAAGTCGTGTTGGCACTGGTTGTTGCCAGACTCACCTTCAACCCTTGGCTGCAGGGCTACGATACCAGTGTTCATTGGTCGCTGTGGACTTATGGCGGCGCTACTGTGCTGGCAGCCGTTGCAACAAAACTCGCCGAAAAAGGCCATTCGATCCGGCCCTGGCTGGAAGGTGCAACCCTGCACCTGCTGGTGTTGTTCCTGGGCACCGAGCTGCGATATTGGTTGTACGACGGCGATATCTTCGTTCACGAATACAGTCTCATTGAAGCCACAATGAACACGCTTCTATGGGGTGCGCTGAGTGTGACCTATGCGGTTCGGGCTAAAGCGAGCCAGTCGCTGGCTTGGCTCTATCGGTTGTTCTCGTGGGTGCTGCTGGCGCTTTCCAGCTTGAGCTATCTTACGCTGCTCACCCTGCACAACCCCTGGTGGGGTGACAGTGTTATTAGCGCCACGCCCATCTTCAATATGCTGCTTCCGGCCTTCGGCGGCCCGGTGATTCTGGCGCTTGTGATCAGCCGGTTCCCCGAGATTGCGCCTCGGCTGTGGTCGTTGTGTGTTGCGGCTGCGGGCTTTCTGCTGTTCACTGCGCTGGAGATTCGTCAGCTATGGCAAGGCAGCGACATGGCGCTGTGGTATGGCATGACAGAGGGCGAGCTGTATAGCTATTCAGTTGTTGGCATGCTGTACGCCATCGCCGCTATTATCTATTCCACAGTGTATTCGGCAAAAGGCGGCCAAGTGGTGTTGTATAAGGCAGGCATGGCCTTGCTGGGCATCGTGATTGGCAAGATTTTTCTGATCGATATGGCTGGCCTGCAAGGGTTTTGGCGGGTCGCTGCCTTTATGGGGCTTGGGCTTGCCCTATTGGGCCTTGCTTGGGTATATCGAAAAGCGCAACGTGCAAGTATTCAGGCTCCGTGAGCCTCATTTATTAAACAGAGAATTGGATTATGAGTGATGAGCAGTTAACGAGTGTGCTCGAATTGAGCGGCGAAGAGCGATACGACTACTTCTTGAGCGAAGTGTTGGAAGAGCGGGAGATCTGGATACTGATCAATTCCGAGAACCGGTTCCTATCAATCGTGTCAGAAGAGGATGGCGTGGCCCATCTACCGGTCTGGCCCAGCTCGGAATTTGCGGTTGCATACGCTAAAGGTGCGGATGATTTAACTGCGAAAAGCATTTCTCTGCCAGATTTCTTCAAGAAATGGGTGCCGGGCCTGTCGAAAGACGGGTTGCATGTTGGCGTGTTCCCGGGCCTTGATAAAACCGTGTGGGTAACCGAGCCAGACGAACTGAAAAAAGACCTGCAGGATGAGCTGTCGGGCTTTTAGGGTGCTATGGTTTAGGTGGTCAGTAAATAGCCTGGTCAGTTAACGGTCACATTTGTCGAACGCCCGTTTTAACAGGCCCGAGCATGCTTGTCCCGCGCCTTTTCACAAAGTTATCCACAGATTCCCGGGATAACTCACATGCAGGATATTCATGCTCACGCTTGCCTGGCCTAAATGCCGGCGTTAAAGGAGTTTCGCTATGGGAACACTTCTGATTATTCTCGCTGTATTGTTTTTGGCGCTGATCATAATTCTGCCTCTGGTTGAGAAATATGCACCAAAGGGTGAGGCTCGCAATTATGGCAACCTTACGCGATTCATCTTTCCGCTGGTGGCCTTGTTGATCGTGGCGCAAATGATTCGGTACTATTTTTTCTGAAATACGGGGTTTTCCTGGGTATTGTGGATAACAGATGATGGCTGCATGGGGCTCGCTCGTCAGCCTTCTTTACACTTCTTCTAAGCCTGCCTGAGCCGGCGTAACGCAAGTACTGGCGTTATCCCCATAAAGATCTTTCCGGAACAAATATCGCATGTGATCAGGGCAGGATCAGCCTGAAAGGATGCACGCTTCATGAGCCAGTTCCATCCCATCGTTTATGTTCGTGGCTACGCCATGACCGCCAGCGAAATTGCCGATACCGTATCCATGCCTTATATGGGCTTTAATCTGGGCGCGACAAAGGTGCGCCAATCCTGGGATGGGGCCGTCTACAAGCAGGTCTTCGAATCGCCCATGATGCGTCTGATGAAGGACTACGGTTACATAGATGCTTTTTCGGATGGCGCTGAGGTTGACCGGGATATCACCCATAAAACCGTTATTATTTACCGCTACTATGATCAAGCGGACAGGGATTTTGGTGAAGGGAAGCCGCTTTCCATTCCTGCAGCAGCTCTCCAGTTACGGGATCTGATTCTGAATATCCGAAAACAACTATGTGGTGACAACGCTGCGCGCCTGTCGGAATTTCGGGTGAACCTTGTGGCCCATTCCATGGGCGGCCTAGTGTGTCGGTGCCTGTTGCAAAACGACGGAATCATTACCCCAGCAGTACGGAAAATGGTGGATAAGGTGTTCACCTATGCCACACCACACAACGGTATAGAAATGGCCGGTATCAATGTGCCTACATTCCTTGGGCTCTGGGATATTAACAACTTCAATCGCGAAACCATGGCGGGCTATCTGAACCTGGATGGCCGGCCTGAGCGGGTGGATTCCTTGGGTGGAAAGTTCGACCCGAACCGATTTTTCTGTCTGGTCGGCACCAATCAGCAAGACTATGGCGCGGCTAAAGGCGTATCTAAGTGGTTGGCCGGAAAAATGAGTGACGGGTTAGTGGCTATCGAGAATGCGACTGTTCAAGGAGCGCCCCGAGCCTTTGTATACCGCAGCCACAGTGGTCCCTATGGCATTGTTAATTCCGAAGATGGCTACCAGAACATGGTGCGATTTCTGTTTGGTGACGTTCGTATAGATGGAGTTATGGATGTGGAGGCGTTGCCGTTGCCGCCTTCTGTGGAAAAGGCAAAAGGGGAGGGGCGCCGGGTTCGAGCCTCCTATTATTTTGAGGCCACTGTCTCGCCTCGGGGAGGGCGAAGCTTTCGGCTGACTGAGCGTCGCCGTGAAACCTTCAGTGCCGTGCTACGGAAGTTCGACGAAATGATGAATCCGAAGCAGGCTGGGTTAGATTCTGCCCGCTCGCCCGTACTTTTTTCTACCTTCCTTGATAGCTCAAAAATCACGGTTGATCGGGGGCGAACCCTTGTGATCACTGTTGAGCTTGCCGTCTCCGCGACAGATTACTTTGTCGACGGTGCTCTGTGGACAGAGCACCGGGTGGAGGGGGAATACCTTTACCGGGATACGCTCACGCTAAAAATGACCCCGGCCGGAGACGGTTGGAACCTGCGCTATGTCACCACTGACGAACAGTGGAGCGAGCGCGGCGGCAGCAAAGCCGAGCCTGATGGCGGCAGCTATGTGATTCCGCTGTCGTCAAAGAAGGGTTTTAAGGCTCAGCTGCGGCTGATTCTTCAGCGCCGCGCCTGATCAACCCAACACGAAACCGACCCCCGGTGAAGAATGATTTGTGGCGGGCCGCATAAGCTGGCAAAGTTCTGCGAATTCAGACCAAATTCCACCAAGAGGACACGCCGGTGACGGACTTAGTAAATTACACATTGAACGATGGTGTCGCGACAATCGTTATTAATAATGGTAAAGCGAATGCCCTGAGCCACGACGTGTTTGAAGCGTTGAACAAGGCGCTCGATCAAGCCGAGCAGGATAAGGCCGTGGTTATCCTGACAGGGCAGCCGGGCATTTTCTCTGGAGGCTATGATCTGAAGGAAATGCAAAAGGGCATGAAGGAGGCTACGGCACTGGTTACTGTGGGCTCAACATTTACCCGCCGCCTGGCTGCTTTTCCGTTCCCTATAATTGGCGCATGCAGTGGTCACGCCATTGCCAAAGGCGCGTTTATCATGTTGTCTGTGGACTATCGGGTGGGTATTGAGGGCAGCTTCAAACTGGGGCTCAACGAAGTGGCTATCGGCATGACCATGCACCATGCCGGCATCGAGATTGCGCGGCACCGTTTGGCGCCTGCCCACTTCTACCGCTCTGTTATCAACGCTGAAATCTACAGCCCTGAAGGCGCTGTGGCAGCCGGCTATCTTGATGAGTTGGTTGCGCCAGAGCAACTTCTGAATCGAGCCAACGAGCTAGCTCAAGGGTTCCGTAAACTGAGCCTGAAAGCACACGCCCAGACCAAACTGAAAGCCAAAGCCGGGTACCTTGAACTGCTGGATCGTAGCATCGAGAAGGATTCGGAGAGCCTGGGCCTTACGGCTTAAGGGGCGCCTCTGGTGAACTTGCCCGGGGTTAGCTCCGTGGTAACTCGCCAGGGTCTATTCTGTAGAAGTCACAAAGCAGGTCATATACCGCCGGCTGTTGTTCTTTTAGATGTTGTGGTTGCTGGTAAAAGGTTTCGGTCAGTACCGCAAAGAATTCAGCAGGCTGCGTGGCGCCATAAGGGTCTAGCCAGCTTTTGCGGTGATGCCTAAGGGAGTGTCGAAGGTTGTCGTAGGCTATGGTCATGGTCTGTTGCCACTCTCTGGCCTGTTCGCCACTCAAGGGTGGAGCCCCATCGGCGGTTCCATCCAAGTAGTCAAGTTGGTGGGCAAACTCGTGGAGGATCACGTTGTGCTGACTTCCCAAGTGCATGGCCCCGCTCTCGCATTCCGCCCAAGCCAGCACAACCTGCCCCCGGGTTGACGCTTCACCGGCTCTAACCTGATCGCTGACGCCTACCACCATGCCATCGCGTTCTGATGCTTGCACTCGGTAGACATCTGGGTACACAAGAATGCTGCGCACCAAATCGTAGTCAGTGTACGAGCGCATGACAGTTAGTAGGCATGCATGCCCGGCAATTGCTACCCGAACGCGATCATTCACCTCAAAACCATCGCATCCATAAAAGTGTTTCTCCGCAATGAATAACTGAATCTGATCCCGCAGGGTTTGCTGTAATTGCGTGGGCAGTTGGCGGTATAAAGGAACGGTGGACTGCAGGTGTTTTTTCCAAGCCTTAGGGAAGGGCTGTTTCAGCTCCCGCTCTCGCTGCCAGGATCGATAGAAAAACAGATAGAAAACGGCCAGGGTGATGAAGACAGCGGCAAAGACGGCAAAGACAAATACGGGCGACATGTTGTTTAAACTCGCTTCATGGGCATGAGGTACCTGTTTGCGGTAAAGTCAGGCTTCTCGGGAACGGCCAGTGCACGGCCCTGCTGAAAAAAACAGCCACTACTCTAGCACATGCATATTGGCCAATTGGTTAACCGACTTCTATGATCAAACACTTGGCAAGTAATCACAGCGATGCAACGTTGATAACAAGGATGACATGCTTCACGAGATGAGTATTGGTGGAATGTTATTCAGCCCATTTGTGGTGCTGGTACCTGTGGCGTTTATTTTAGCGGCCGCTACGCGCCTGTGTCTGCATTACGCGGGCTTGCGCCGCTATATCTGGAAAGAGGCCTGGTTCGACGTGGCTGTTTTCGTCTGTTATCTGGCTGCTATTGTTTATTTGTTCGGGGATTAAAGGGCTTCCATGGGAAAACTGCTACGTATTGGACTGACATTGCTGGTGGTGGCTGCTGCCGTTATCGCAGGCACTTGGGTCTGGGATCACTATCTGTATTCCCCCTGGACTCGAGATGGCCGAATTCGCGCGGAGGTGATCACGATTGCCCCTGATGTCTCTGGCTGGGTGACCGGATTAGGTGTGAAAAATAACCAAGCGGTGAGTAAGGGCGATCCTCTGTTTACGGTAGATGATGTGCGTTACCAGGCAGAGCTTGCAGAGCGAGAGGCCAAGTTAGCTCAGGCGCGCACTGAGTGGGATCTTGCCAGGCATCAATATGAGCGCAGGCAGCGCATGTCTGATCGCCAAGCGATCAGTGAGGAAAGCCTGGAGGCTTATGGGATTCGTGCCGAATCGGCCAAGGCCAACTATCAACTGGCGCAGGCCGAGCTAAGTTCGGCCCGAATCGACGTGGAGCGTACAAAGGTTCTGGCACCGGAGGACGGTACGGTTAACAACCTTACCTTGGGGCAGGGGAATTACGTCGCTCGCGGGGCCAACGTATTGTCACTAATCAAAAAAGATTCGTTTTATGTGACCGGCTATTTTGAAGAAACCAAGCTGCAACTGGTGCAAATAGGGCAGAAGGCGCGGATCACACTTGTGTCTGGCGATGAGAACCTGACTGGCGAGGTGGTTAGTATTGCCCATGGTATCGCAGACCCGAACACCAGTAGTGACAGCCAAATGTTACCCCAGGTGCAGCAAGCCTTTAATTGGGTGCGCCTTGCTCAGCGAATTCCAGTAGATATAGCGCTCGATCCGCTCCCGGAAGATGTAAATATCAGTGCCGGTATGACGGTTTCCATCTATTTGGAAACCGATCTCGAACACGACTAACGGAGCCACTTTCATGACGCTCCACCCGCTGCTGTCCCAGCTTCTAATGCCCAACAGGCGTGCGGTGATATTTGCTCTGAAAGGAGTGGTATCCATGGCGCTGGCATTGATTGTGGCCATGTACCTGCAACTTGACCGCCCATACTGGGCGCTGGTGTCTGCCGTTTTTTTGCAGATTCGACCGGAAAGCGGGCTGGTTATCGAGAAAGCTCTTTGCCAGATTTTTGGCTCGATAGTGGGTGGTGGGGTAGGGATTCTGATCCTGGCTTTGTTTATGCCATATCCTTTGCTGGCGCTGGGCTGTCTTACGCTTTGGATTGGTTTGAATGCCGCCGCCTCTTCCATGGTGCATAACACCAACTTTATATACGCCTTTGCTATGTCGGGAATGACCGCCGGCCTGGTGGTGATACTGGTGATGGCAAACCCCAGTGCGGCAGACAGCCAAGCCGTGTTCGATATTGCGCAATCCCGTATCAGTGAAATCGCCGTGGGTGCCGTCTGTGCCATGCTGGTCAGCCAGTTATTATGGCCGGTAACGGTTAAGGACAGCCTTCGCAACCACTCCCGCAACGTGATCAATCACACTCTTGAATACCTGTCATTAGAGTTAGACCCAGCCAGTACCCACGAGCAGCGACATCAGCACGCGGATGAGATTTTGGAAACTCTGGTGGTGCTCAATGACGACTCCAGCGCAGTGTCCTATGAGGGCCTGGAGGGGCCAGGACGCAGCAGGGCCGCAAATCTATTATGCAACAAAGTGCTGTCTTTGCTGGCGGTAGCACAAATTATGGGGCGCTTCCCACGCAACCACCCGGAACTTGTTTCGCCGGCGTTCAGCGAGCTATTGGCAGATATGCGCGCCCACTTCATAAAGATCGCAGAGGCAGACAGCTATGATGGGTCTTACCAGCAGGCTCAGGCCCTGAGGCGAGCGTTGTTGGCCCACAAAGCCGCCTATGTGAATGAGGCTGCCATTGTAATCCGCTTGACCCACACGGCTGTCGAACTTGTGGCCGATTTGGTGATGGTATTGAGGGCTTATAATGCCCTTGAAAACCGCGACCAGACCCTGCTGAAAGCATCGAAACTAAAAACCCACCAAGATCCATTGATTGGTGCGATTAACGGCTTCCGAACCGCGTTTGTATTCATGATCGGCAGCGTAGTATGGCTACACACCGGTAGCCAAGCGGCCATTATGCTAATGATCATGCCGGTGGTGTTTGCGGTCATGTTTGCCCGTTTTTCCCTAGTGTTGCTGACGTATATATTGCGGCGTTTATTGCTCGGTGTGGTGGTGGCAATCCCGGTAGCACTGATTTTTGGCCTGGGTTTGTTATCGAGAAGCAGTGGCGACTTCGAAATGCTAATACTGGTACTTGCAGGCCCCTATTTTATTGGTCTGTTGGCGCTCGCAGATCGGCCAACCCTGCCTTACGGCTTGGGCTTCTGCATTCCGTTCACACTCATTGTGCAGCCCAGCAACCACATGACCTTTAATATGGAAACCGCGACCAGTAACGCCTTGGGGCTGTTTGTGGGTATAAGCATTCTCTACTGGGTGTTCAAACTGATCGCGCCGTTGGACGGCCCGTTCATGCAGCGGCGATTGGTCAAGGCCACTGCCCGAGATCTCACAAGCATTGATTATAAGCGCCGGCCCGAGAATTGGTTTAATGGCCGCATGGGCGAACGGCTATTGCGGCTTGCCAATTATGATCGCGGGTCAGGCAGCCCCAATCGTTATATGACGGATCTGGGCTTTACCGGCCTGAATATCGGCCATATGTCTATCCGCTTGCGACGCCGCATTAAGGATCATCGCAGCGTTGCTGTGGATGAAAAGCTAGGTGAGTGGCAACAGGTATTGGCTGATACCTACCTTATGAGTGCCGGTGGCCACATGAACGCTCAGTTTCGGGACGTTAGCAAAGACCTGTTGGCCGCTATTCATGCAACCCGATCCTCGGATACACAAATAGCAAATATTGAAGGTATGTTTGAGCGCATGGCCCTGACCTTTGAGCGCACGGCCAAAACGGTTTCTGAAGCTAAGAGCCCGACGTCCGCCGGTGATCAAACAGCAGCACCGGCGACAGCCCCTTAATCATCTATCCTCGCTCTGCATACAAAGCTGCTTCGTACTCTGGTCTGATTGGTGTTCAACCAGAACTGGTGTAGTTTCAAGGATTCCCCCACGTTTAATCAGCCGATAAAGGAGTGTTGCCGTGTCACGGTCGGAGCAGTTTGCCAGCGATAATTACAGTGGTGTTTGTCCTCAGGCCTGGAAAGCGATGGAGGCGGCGAACCGTGTGGATGAACCGGCCTACGGAGAGGATAGCTGGACACAACGGGCAGCCGATGGCCTGCGCTCGTTCTTTGATACAGATTGCGATGTTTACTTTGTGTTTAATGGCACTGCAGCCAACTCGTTGGCCTTGGCGTCTATTGGGCAGTCGTTTCACAGCGTGATCTGTCATGAGCTGGCGCACATTGAAACAGATGAATGTGGCGGACCGGAATACGCCTCCAATGGTGCCAAACTACTGCTAGGACAGGGCGACAACGGAAAGCTTACGCCAGAAAGCATTGAGCATCTGGTCACCAAGCGCACCGATATTCATTACCCAAAGCCCAAGGCCTTAAGCCTTACTCAGGCAACAGAAGTGGGCACCATTTATACCCCAAATGAGCTTGGTGCCATCCGCACGCTGGCGGATCAGCACAAATTGAACATCCACATGGACGGTGCGCGATTTGCGAATGCCGTGGCGGCGCTGGATGTGCACCCATCGGAAATCACCTGGAAAGTGGGTGTCGATGTGCTGTGTTTCTCCGGAACCAAGAATGGGCTGGCGCTGGGAGAGGCGGTGGTGTTCTTCAATAAGGCACTTGCCGAGGACTTTGAATGGCGCTGCAAGCAGGCCGGGCAGCTTGCCTCCAAAATGCGGTATATATCTGCGCCTTGGTGTGGGTTGCTGGAGGATAACGTGTGGCTGGAAAATGCCCGCCATGCCAATGCCTGTGCGAAAAGGCTTGCTGATGGGCTGGCGGAATTGCCAGGCATTACGCTCAGATACCCAACTCAGATAAATGGGGTGTTTGTAGATATGCCCGAAGCCTTACAGGCTGCGCTGCGAGCAAAAGGGTGGCGTTTTTACAACTTTATCGGCGGCTGTGTACGCCTGATGTGTTCGTGGGCTACCACCCCGGCGGTTGTTGATCGGTTTCTGGCGGATGTGCGACAGCTACAGCATTGAGCTGGGCCGTAAAGGAGATTGTTTTAGCCAACGGTTTACCCGCTGGCTGATTTCCACCACAATCTGCGCCATCCCGAATCAGGAACTCATATTATGCCATCGCGCACACCACTCTCATTGGGGGCTACTCGATGAGAGCTCTCTTTCATAGTTATCTGAATGCCTCTCTCATCCTGCGTGTAAGCATCGCGCTGGTGCTGGGTGTAGCGGTAGGCATGATTGGTGGGCAGCAGGCCGCAGACTGGCTGGCACCCTTTGGCGAGTTGCTGCTGCGCCTGCTCAAATTTCTCATTGTGCCCATCGTGTTGTTCACACTGATGGTAGGAATCAACCAGGCGAATATCGGCAGCATGGGGCGTGTGGGCCGTAAGTTGTTTGGTTTTTATGTGATGACAACCGCGCTGGCCATTGTCGTTGGCCTGGTGATAGCAAGCCTTTTTGAGCCGGGCAGCGGCATGGCGCTGAATGAAAGCGCTGAGGTAAAAGTACCGGATAACCCCGGGATTGCGAGTGTGCTGTTGAACATAGTGCCCGACAACATTTTTGCGGCATTCACCGAACTAAACCTGCTGGGCATCATCTTCATCGCCATTGTGTTTGGTATCGCGCTGTTAAAACTGCGGGAGTCCGAGGCTCATGCAGAGCTTGGCGAACACCTTTATAAGGTTGTCGAGGCACTTAACGAAATTACCCTGAAAGTGATGGCTGGCGTGCTCCAGTATGTACCTATTGGGGTGTTCGCGATTGTTGCCAAGACCGCCGGCGAGCAAGGCATGACCACCATATTGGCGCTGGGCGATATGGTGATGGTGCTGTACATAGCTCTGGCGGTGCATCTGGTTGTTTACTGCATTTTGATGCGTGCATATGGCGTGCGTGTACGGGGGTTCTTCCGTGAAGCACGTACACCCATGGCAACGGCTTTTGCTACCCAGAGTAGTTCAGGCACTTTGCCGTTAACTTTGGATGCAGCGCGTCGCCTGGGTATACCCAAGCGAATCTACGGTTTCAGTCTGCCCCTGGGTGCCACCATTAACATGGACGGTGCGGCCATTCGTATCGCGATTTCTGCGGTTTTTGCGGCCAATGTCGTTGGTATCCCTCTGGACCTGATGACCATGGCAGAAATTGTACTCATCGGCACGCTTACCTCCATAGGTACGGCCGGCGTGCCTGGCGCGGGTATCGTGATGATTGCCACGGTTTTTGCCCAAGTGGGGTTGCCTATCGAAACCGTGGCATTGCTGGTTTCTATTGATGCGTTGGTCGGCATGGGCGCCACCGGGCTTAACGTGACCGGAGATTTGGTCGCTACCTCGGTTATCGCCCGTAGCGAAAGCAAACACTCATCGGAGCCAGCGGTTGCTCGCCCTGAGCCTGTCGGCTGAACTGCGCTGGGTATGTTAGAGTCCGTGTCAGGCTTTCTTGATGGCTGGAGGGCTTTATGAGTGTGAAATCTGGCAAGTTGATCGTTTTTTACGACGGTTCCTGCCCCGTTTGTATCAAGGATCGCCGCTGGTATGAAAAGTTGGCGGGCAAAACCGGCGAGTCAGTTGAGTGGTTGGATATCACCGGCAGGGATGAAGAGTTGCGCCAGCAGGGCGTAGATCCGGAGAAAGCACTCCGAGAACTACATGTGAAGGACGACCAAGGTGAAATTCATCGCGAGATGGACGCCTACATTTTGCTAATGTCCCGAGTCCCTGTGCTTAAGCCGCTGGCGTGGCTGATCTCTTTGCCGCTGATTCGGCCGTCTCTGGCAAAACTCTACCATTCATGGGTTGAGCGCCGCCTTGCCGGGCGTACCTGAACCTTTAACTGCCGAGCTGAGCCCCGGAGAACTGTAAGTGACCACTATTCGAGAACAGGCCAGCCGGGGTCTCAAGCAAGGTGATGCGTTTACCATCACCCGAACGTTTAACGAGCGTGATACCAACGTGTTCGGGGAAATCAGCCGTGACATGAATCCGATTCACTGCGATGAACGCTTCGCAGCCGCCAAGGGCCTTCGCGGTAAAATCTGCCATGGCTTGTTGGTCGGCGGCATGATTACCGAAATAGGTGGGCAGATCGGCTGGTTAGCCTCGGGAATGAACTTCCGGTTCCGGCGGCCCGTCTATTTTGGCGATACCATTACCTGCGTGTTCACTATTACAGAAGCTGATGAGCGCAACCGTGCAAAGGCCGATGCGATTCTGTCTAACCAGCAGGGCGAAGTGGTTGTCGAAGCCTGGCTGACCGGTGTACTGCCCGGGCAAGCAGAGCGAGCTATTCTTGCGCAGACCTGAGTTTACTCAGCCCTCACCCCTTAATCCTTAACTCTCCCCTTGGGTTTCACCTTCAGAGGTTTTTATGGCTCGCTTTGAGTTGCTTGGCACTGCAACCATTCCTGGCAAAGGCACACAGTTGCGCCTGCTTCAGCGCAATGATGAGTTCTCGATCCGAGTGGCTGGTATCTCCGGTGAGCTCATGAACACGCGCGTGCACGGCTCGGAGGACGCACTTGCGACTTTGGCCTGTGAGCGTATTGCGGATCACCCGGCACCGAAAGTGCTCATTGGCGGGCTGGGTATGGGGTTCACCCTCGCGGCGGCTTTGCAGTCTCTGGGTGAAACAGCGGAAGTGACTGTTGCGGAATTGGTGCCAGAAGTGGAGCAGTGGAATCTTGGGCCTTTAGGCAGTGCATCTGGCTACCCGTTAAAAGATCCCCGCACCAGGGTGTATATTGGCGATGCGGTTCAGTTAATCAAAGATTCGCCAGCCAGTTACGACGCCATTCTGCTGGATATCGACAACGGCCCTGAGGGTCACACGCGCAAAGAAAACGATTGGTTGTACACATCAGCAGGCATTGAAGCGGCCCAGGAAGCGCTCCGGCCAGACGGTATTTTGGCGTATTGGTCAGCTGGGCAGGACCCGACGTTTACTGAACGGCTGAAGCGTGCCGGGCTTACGGCGGAAGCCGTAACGGTGAGGGCTCACCGCCCCGGCAAAGGGGCTAAACACGTTATCTGGCTTGCGTGGTAAGGGCTAGTCCTCGTCGTTATCCAGCAGGCGTTCCTGGCGTTCGAGCTCTTCCTCTTTGGCGGAATCAATCACCGCCATAAGTTCGTCTACATTGGCGCTGTGGGTGTCGTGCTCAAAGCATCCCGTTAGCTTGCTTTCAGGGTGCAGTTCACCGCTTTCATACAGCGCCCAGATTTCTTTGCCATAGTCTGTAACCAGCAGGTCGGGCGCGTATTTGCCAAAATAGTTGCGCATGTTGTCCACATCCCGCTCAAGCATGCGCTCGGCGTTATTATTACCCGCAGCGTTTACGGCTTGTGGCAAGTCGATGATCACCGGGCCGTCGCTTTCCACCAGCACGTTGAACTCTGACAAGTCGCCATGAATCAATCCGGCACTGAGCATTCGCACAATCTCTGCAATCACCCGGCCGTGGTAATCCCGGGCCTGCTCTGCGGGAAGGGTGACGTCGTCCAGCCGTGGGGCAGCCTTGCCATCGGAATCGGCAATCATCTCCATAAGCAATACGCCGTCCACGAAGCCCATGGGCTCGGGCACGCGTACGCCAGCCCGAGCTAAGCGGTATAAAGCGTCCACTTCGGCATTAAGCCAGGCGTTTTCTTGCTCTTTCTGGCCGTAGCGGGTTTTTTTGCTCATGGCTCGGGCGCGGCGACTGTTGCGAACCTTTCTGCCTTCTTGGTACTCAACGGCCTGCTTGAAGCTTCGTTTCTTTGCTTCCTTGAATACCTTTGCGCAGCATACCTTGTCGCCGCATCGCACCACGTAAACCTGTGCCTCTTTACCGCTCATCAGCTGGTAAAGCACTTCGTCGACCATGCCGTCATCGACCAGGGGTTGTAATCTCTTGGGTACTTTCATAAAACCTTTCAGATTAACCGTAAGCGTACCGACCATGCGTGATGTGCCTGCCCTATTCCAGTTGAGGGCAAATACGATGGCCATAATGGTGCATAGCTTACATCAAATTGCTTATTCTTATAGGAATCTGGTCATGGCGCCGGGAAGCTTTTTACCGAATGGCCTATAGTGTCCATTCGCCCTGTATCGGCAGGGCAGATGGGCGGGTAGAATTGCTGGGTGTGAAACACGCTGGCGGTTGCCCAGTATGGACGCGTTTACGGTATTGTTTTGGAGCTTTAAAAAATGCCTAGAGCAAGTGAAATCAAGAAGAATTCTGCGGTTGAATACGATGGTCGGGTTTATTTCGTTAAGGACATTGAGCGCTCTGTTCCCCAGGGGCGTGCCGGTGGCAGTCTGTATCGCATGCGTATGTACGATGTGGTAACGGGCAACAAGATCGACCAGACGTTTAAAGACACGGATATGCTGAACCTTGCCGATCTCGTGCGCCGGGCAGCTACCTTCTCTTATTCTGATGGCGATGAGTATGTCTTCATGGATACCGAAGATTTTACGCAGTACAGCCTGAACCGAGAAGCGATTGCCGACGAACTGCTGTTTATCAATGAAGACACTCAAGGCGTTATGGTGATTTTGGTCAGCGATGCACCGGTATCGCTTGCCTTGCCACCGACCGTAGAGCTTGAGATTTTGGAAACCGATCCGTCTGTAAAAGGTGGCTCTGCAACGGCGCGTACCAAGCCAGCTAATCTGTCTACCGGGCTGGTCATTCAGGTGCCTGAGCATATTTCCACCGGTGATCGCATCAAGATCAACGTGGAAGAGCGGAAGTTTCTGAGCCGGGCCTAGCCCGAAATAAGGAGGCCCATGGTAACGAAGGAGACAATCAAGGTACTGGTTGCCAGCGTGATCGCGGTTGTGGTTACCGTGGGCATCGCCCGGTTCTCATACACACCGATGATCCCGGAGATGGTAGAAGCGCTTGGGTTGAGCCAATCGGTGATTGGTATGCTGGCAACGGTGAACTACGCCGGCTACCTTACCGGTGCGCTGCTGATCACTCGAATCAGTGATCTTGGCCTCAAGGTAAAACTGTACCAGTTGGGGCTGGTTGTCGCGGTGGTCTCCACCGTTCTCATGGGGTACACCACCAACCTCTGGCTTTGGTATCCACTGCGCTTCATCTCCGGGCTGAGTACCTCAGCGGGGATGTTGCTCGGTGCGGGCCTGCTAATGAGTTGGCTCATTAAGAACAATCAAAAGTCCGAGCTTGGGGTGTTCTTCTCGGGGATAGGGCTGGGCATTGTGCTAACGGCCGTTCTGGCAGAACTGATCCGCGACGCGTTTACCTGGGATCAACAATGGGTGATCTACGGGCTGGCGGCTCTGGTGCTATTGATTCCTGTGTGGCGTTGGATGCCCGATTATCGCGCCTGTGCTATGCCGAAAACTGGCAGCGCGGATGCCGGAGATGAGCGAAGCCGGTTTATCGTTATGCTGCAGTTGGCTTACTTCTGTGCCGGTGTTGGCTATGTGGTCACGGCGACTTTTCTCGTGGCTATTGCTGAATCCATGCCGGAGCTCAGCGGCCGAGGCTGGCTTATCTGGCTGATTGCCGGTCTAGCGGCTACGCCTGCCTGCTGGCTGTGGGATGTGTTCACCCGCCGTTGGGGGCAGTGGACGGCACTCTATCTTGCCTACACACTCAATTCCGTAAGTATTCTGATGCTGATCCTCAACACCAGTATGGTCAGCGTTATGCTCAGCGCGGTCATTTATGGCGCCAGCTTCATTGGTATTGTCAGCATGATGCTGGCAATGGTGGGGCGAGTGTTTCCCGAAAACCCTTCCCGGCCCATGAGCCGACTTACCTTCAGCTACGGGATAGCCCAAATGTTAGCGCCTGCTGTGGTCGGCTACCTGGCCGATGTGGAAGGCAACTATACCAATGGTCTTTGGCTCACCCTGGTGGTGATGGCGCTGGGTGTGGTGGTGATTCATTTTGCCCGTGGGGTTAAAGGTAGGGAAGCGGAGGCTGCCTTATGAGCCGCTTAGCTGATGCCCAACCACTGTTTTGGCGATGTTGTATGTAGATGTTCATTGGCTAGCAAAGCTGAGGTTTCAGCTGTGGGGCCGCTGAACATGCTGGCGCAAAAAGCGCCCGGCCAGTACCCATGTAGAAAGGGATAGCCAGCAGATGAGCAAATACAGGCTGGAAAATATCGCAAGTTGAGAGAGGAGTCTGGCGCTGTCGTGAACTTGGGTATTGTATAAAATTGTGCCTGAGTGTCTTCAGTTGACCCGCAGGCACAATAAAAAGGCTGGCCTTGGCCAGCCTTTTTTGCTTTCAAGAAAGGTGATGAACGTCTTCCATACCGTATACCGGCGTTTCGAGCCCTTCTTTCCTGGCCTTTAGCTGAAGTGCAAGGTAAAGCGAGTAGTGACGTGATTGGTGCAAGTTACCACCGTGGAACCAGAGAGATTCCTGCCGGGTCGGTTTCCACATGTTGCGGAGTTCGCCTTCCCAGGGGCCTGGATCTTTGGTGGTTTCAGACCCCATACCCCAGCATTTACCAACCTTGTCTGCCACTTCCTGAGAGATGATTCGTGCCGCCCAACCATTCATGGAGCCAAAGCCGGTCGCGTAGACAATCAGGTCTGCGGGCAGCTCCGTGCCATCGGTTAGCGTTACAGAATGCGGGTTTATGCATTCAATGCCGACACCGCTCTTGAGCTTGATTTCGCCCTGTGCGACCAATTCGGAGGCGCCCACATCAATGTAGTAGCCGGAGCCACGGCGCAGGTATTTCATGAAGAGACCTGAGCCGTCGTCACCAAAGTCCAACAAGAACCCTGCTTTTTCCAGGCGCTGGTAGAAATCTGCATCCCGCTCGGCAACTTGCTTGTAAACCGGGATGTGCATGTCAGGCATTATTTTGAAAGGTACCGACGCGAAGGTGAGGTCTGCCTTCTCAGTCGTCATGCCGTTCTGAATGGCCTCTTCTGAATAGAGGGGGCCGAGTACCAGGTCCATCAACGTGTCGGACTTGATAATATGGGTAGATGAACGCTGAATCATGGTGACGTCAGCATCATTTTCCCAGAGGGCTGCGCAGATATCGTGGGAGGAGTTATTGCCTCCAAGCACCACGCACTTTTTGCCTTTGTAGGCGGCACCGCCAGGGTGTTTGCTGGAATGGTGTTGTTCACCTTCGAAACTGTCCATGCCAGGGATGTCGGGAATGTTCGGGATGCCGGACATGCCGGTTGCCAGTACCAGTTGTTTGGGGCGAAGAGTGACTTTCTTGCCTTCACGGAAGACATCAACAACCCATTCCTCGCCGGCTTCGTCATAGCGGGCGCCGGTACACTCCGTCGAGCTCCAGTAGTTGAGCTCCATGATCTTGGTGTACATCTCTAGCCAATCGCCGATTTTGTCTTTCGGGGCGAATACCGGCCAGTGATCCGGGAAAGGCAGGTACGGCATGTGGTCATACCAGACTGGGTCATGCAAGCACAAAGACTTGTAACGATTGCGCCAGGAGTCGCCGGCCTTGGGGCTGCGCTCGATAACGATCGTAGGTACATCCAGTTGGCGTAGCCTTGCTGCCAGGCCGATACCACCTTGGCCACCCCCAATGATCACGCAATAGGGCTGGCGGCTGTAGCCGAGCGCCTGCTCTTCTTCTTGCTGTGCTTCCAGCCAGGTTTGGCGGGATTTTGTGGCGCCGTGCTGGGCGCCCTTGGGCCGCAGGGAGTTGCGTTTTTCCGGGAACTCTTTCAGCTCCTGCATAGTGGTGAGGAGGGTCCAGGCTTTGCCATCGCGCAGGCGAATTTGACCTTTACCGAAAGCATCTTTGGTTTCAAAGGTGATCCAGGCCTCGGTAACACCATCCTGTTCGGTGGCTTCTTCTGCAACCTGCCAGTTTCCCGGGCGGGTTAGCTCTAGCGTGTTATCCAGCATGTCACGAATGCTGTCGCGGCCTTCCAGTGTCTTGAGGTTCCAGGTCATGGCGACAAGGTCTCGCCAGAAGCCGTTTTGTTCAAACATCTCAGCAGCTCGGCCAGAATCGCCTGCTTGCAAGGTTTTGTTGAACGCGTCGAGCCATTGCTGGACTCGTTGGGTGGCAGTGGTTTGTGCTTCAGTCATTAAGATTCTCCAGGTTTGCATTGTTTTTGTTAGCCGGATGCCTGTGGCACCCCGTACAGGAATGAACCCTTCGAGAAAGGTGTAGCAGGCGGCATGCCAGCTCCGGTTTCAGGCTTCAGGAATTTAATTAAGCTACTGATATTAAATGAAAAAAGTCCGCCTGGTAGAGAACAGGATGTTCGGGCGTGGTCTATGGCTGGGGATTTTGTATTACACCTGTAATGTTTTGACCCGAGGATGCTTTACAGATGTAACGTGAAGACGGGGTACTAAGGAAGGATGTTGAGTTCTTGGTAATGGGTCTATGCTGATATCGAGATGCAGGAGGGTGGCATGACGATACAAATGGTGCAGCGACAACATATCAATACCATCTTGAACTACGCAGATGACAAGACTGATACAGCGTTGTCTCCGGAGACCCTGATTGGCCGTTCCTGGAAGCGATGTATAGAGGAGTTTGGGCTGGACCCCAGCCGGCCACGGCGGCCGCGGATCGTGACGCAACAAACGCTGCGAGAGCATCAGGACTCCGTAGATGAGTTCCTTAATGTCGCAAGAGCGGGCGTGGAGCAGCTTTACTCCAGGATAGCGAATCTTGGTTATGTGTTGTTACTTACCGATCACCGGGGCATCACGGTCCAGTACCTCGGCGACAGGCGAGTTGATCAGCGCTTTCGAAAGGCAGGTTTATACCTGGGTGCTGATTGGAGTGAGCAGTATGCCGGCACCTGTGCCGTAGGCACTTGCATACAGGAACAGCAGGCCTTGACCTGCCACCGGGTCGACCACTTCGATGCGACCCATATCAACCTTACCTGCACCTCCGCGCCGATTCTCGACCCCAAGGGCAATCTCCTGGCGGTTCTGGATATCTCAGCCATGGATTCGCCGGACGCGCACAGCAGCCAGAACTTCGCGTTACACCTGACCCAGCTGTATGCCCGAATGATAGAAGATGCCTATTTCCTCCGCCGTTATCGGAATCAGGTTATTTTTCGCTGCGATGCTTCCCGTGAATTTGTTCAGGTTAATGGTCAGTATCTGTTTGCTATTGACGATGACGGTTGTGTCGAGGCGGCCAATACTGCCGGGCGTTCACTGATGTTGAACCCAAACTCCGACAATAACGCCGGAATCCGGCCCAATCTTGCCAGCCTGTTCGACTGTGAACTCAGGGATATCTGGAGCATTCCGTACGATCACGATGATCAGGTTAAAGCCTTTAGGCACTGTGTTAGCGGAAGTACATTTTTTGCTGCCCTGATCCAGCCCAGAATCAAATCTCCGACGCATTCATCGCCAGCGGTTCAGTCGAACGAAGACAGCGTGCCGCAACTGGATGCGCTTGCCGCTGATGATCCCGTAATGCGCCGTACTCTTGGGTTGGCAAAACGTTTGCGGAACAGAGATGTCAGCTTGCTTATTCTGGGTGAGACCGGCACGGGTAAGGAGGTTCTGGCCAGTGCGATACACGCTTCAAGCCATCGTTCCCGGCGAGCTTTTGTGGCGGTGAACTGTGCAGCCATTCCTGAGTCACTGATCGAGAGTGAGCTTTTCGGCTACGTTTCAGGCGCCTTTACTGGCGCCCGTCCCAAAGGCATGCGCGGACTGATTCAACAGGCGGATGGTGGTACATTATTTCTGGATGAGATAGGGGATATGCCTCTCCAGCTACAAACCCGGTTACTTCGATTCCTTTCCGAAGGCGAGGTGCTTCCCGTTGGTGCCAGTAGCCCTGTTAAGGTGAACTGTCGCGTGATTGCTGCTACTCATCAGGAACTTGGCCGGTTAATTGAACAGGGTACTTTTCGGGCAGATCTGTATTATCGGCTGAACGGCGCTACCTTGCGCTTGCCGTCCCTGAGCCGGAGAGCCGATCGACAGCACGTAATTAGCCGAGTGCTCAAAAAGTTAATTGAGGAAGGTGAGCTTGCGAATGTTCACATTCGGGCGGATGCTATGAGTGCTCTACTGGCTTACGCTTGGCCAGGAAATATCCGGCAACTTGCCAACGCGCTGGCATTTGCCGAGGCCACCTGCGATAACGCAGAAATCACGGTTGATGATTTGCCAGACGAATGTCTGGGTGAACAGGGGCTGTCGGTTCTGAAAAACAATGATGAGCACCTTGGTTCCAGCCCCTTACTGGAAGCTTTGACGAAGTATCACTGGAATATCTCTGAGGTGGCGCGTTTCTATGGGGTGTCCCGGCCAACCATTTATCGCTGGATGCAGCATCAGGGGGTTGAACATCCCAGGTTTTCAGGCAAATCCAAAGTGGGGCAGTAGTTAGCATGTTGATATCGGTAGGTGCGCAACATTACGTTCTAATGTTGATACCCAGCCTTTTGTTGGATATCGAAAAGCTGGGGCTGCGCCGGATTATTCGCATGTCTGATTTCTCGGAGCAGGAAGTGACAGCGCTCTACTTCGAGTTTGTCTCTATCAAGCGCGTGCTGCCGGATAACCCACATTCTATCGAGCCGGCTATTTGGCAACACTTGCTCCACTGTGTGCGGGTGATGAGTTCGCTGGTGACTCTTGCGACTATGGAAGATCTGGAGCGTGCCCGCGAGACTGCGATCCACCGCTATCTGCCTCATGCCAAAGAGAGTCTGAAAAACGAATACGATCAGATGCGCAGCCAGGGTAAGGTTGATTTCCGGTTGGCGGGTATTCTGCGTGGGAGTGACACTCCGGAAAACTCCGGCCAAGTGTGTATGGAGGCCATCCTGCGAGAGCGGGAGCAGCGTGTTGAATCCATTAAGTATTTGGGAACTGAGTATTTAACCGGTCACGAGGCCTATGTGGTCGGGGCCGCCAAAGCTCATGTTATATCTCACATTGAAGATGCACCGGAAGACTTCGGCGTTCTGGACTTGGTGATTCGTTTGCTTGATCTTCTTCGGTTGGTGCTTGTGCTTGAATCCCGTTCCCCTGGTGGTGCCAGCGCCGTGTCGTCTAATTTTACGATGGAAAACATAGTGCTTGGTATCGGCAATTCGCTGTACCGAGGTGAGCTTGGTTTGCACGTATCTTCTCTTGGGTTGGCCAGGGTCAATAAGTAGGCTTTCTATAGCCCTGCATCCTTCACATTTTCCATCACCACAAACGTACTGGTTTGTAGCACGTGGGGCAGGGCGGAAATTTGTTCGCCCAGGACCTGCCTGTACTCTGCCATGTTGCGCGTACGCACTTTCATCAGGTAATCAAAATTGGCTGCAATCATGTGGCACTGCTCAATAGCGGCGATCTGTTTGACGGCTGTGTTGAAGGCTTTCAGTGCCTCGCTGCTGGTGTCGTTCAACGTAACCTGAGCGAAGGCAATGTGGCTTTGCCCCAGCTTGGTCTGATTCACCAGCACCGTATAGCCGGTAATGAATCCCTGTTCCTCAAGCCTGCGCATGCGCACCTGACACGGGGTTTTAGACAGACCCACCCGAGAGGCTAACTCAGTAATAGTGATTCGCGCGTTATTTTGCAGCTCACGAATAATGGAGTGATCAATGCGATCGAGCTCGCTCATGCTGTTCTATCCTTCACAAAGCGTAAAACTGCCACTTTTGGGCAAGTCCCGGACATGGGCACTATGCTGTAGGCTGTAAGCACTAGATACCACAAGGGTTTTGGGCTGGCTTTGTTTTACGGCTTAGGGTGGTTTTCCTGAAATTGTATTTCATGAGAGATAATTAATACATTTATATCAGTCAATAAAGCCGAAACAATACGCAGTTTCGGTTTTTAAAGCGAAATAGTCTTTGCCGTTGTCGGTAGAATGCGGGAAAGATAAACAACTGAGAGGTTATAACTATGAGATCGCAGCAATCAGTGACTCCCGAGCTCGCCGAAAGTCGGCAGGCGATTCGTGATTATTATCTCGAAGACGAGTACAAAGTGATTCACGAAATGATTGCTGACGCTCAGTTGTCTAAGGCTGAGCGCGAGGCTATTTCCGCTCGTGCAGCCGACCTGGTGCGAAGTGTTCGCGGAAATGCAAAATCCACGATCATGGAAAAGTTTCTTGCGGAGTACGGCCTTACCACCAAAGAGGGCGTGGCGCTTATGTGTTTGGCGGAGGCGCTGTTGCGTGTGCCCGACAACACAACTATTCATGCGCTGATTGAAGACAAGATTACCTCCGGCAACTGGAGCGCCCACGTAGGCAAAGCGTCTTCTACGTTTATTAACTCCACCACCGTTGCGTTGTTGTTGACCAGCAATCTGCTGAAAGATTCTGAGCGCCACACGGTGGGCGATACGCTTCGTAAGTTGGTTAAGCGCTTGGGTGAGCCAGTGGTTCGCACCGTTGCCGGGCAGGCCATGAAAGAAATGGGGCGTCAGTTTGTGCTGGGGCGTGATATTGACGAAGCGCAGGACGAAGCTAAGTCCGCCATGGCAAAGGGGTATACATACTCCTACGACATGCTTGGCGAAGCGGCTCGCACCGATGCTGACGCCCAGCGTTATTACGATTCTTATTCCGAGGCTATCGACAGCATTGCCCAGAACTGCACCGGCGATGTGCGCAAAAACCCGGGTATTTCCGTCAAGCTCTCCGCATTGCTGGCTCGTTACGAGTATGGCCAGAAAGATCGGGTAATGAATGAGCTGTTGCCCCGAGCGCTAAAGCTGGCGAAAAAAGCAGCGGCGGCCAACATGGGTTTCAATATTGATGCCGAAGAGCAGGACCGCCTTGATCTTTCTCTGGATGTTATCGAAGGCATCATGTCTGATCCGGCACTGGCGGACTGGGAAGGATTTGGTGTGGTCGTTCAAGCCTTTGGCAAGCGCGCAGCACATACCCTCGATTGGCTGTATGCACTTTCGGTAAAGCTCGACCGTCGCATCATGGTTCGCCTGGTGAAAGGCGCCTATTGGGATGCTGAAATCAAGCGTGCCCAAGTGATGGGTCTGACCGACTTTCCGGTATTTACCCGCAAAGCGTGCAGTGACGTTGCGTATCTGTCTTGCGCCAGGCAATTAGTGGGTATGAGCGACCGTATTTATCCGCAGTTCGCCACCCACAATGCGCATTCTGTGTCTGCTGTTCTAGAGCTGACCCGAACCGCCGGGTTGGAAAACTATGAGTTCCAGCGCCTGCACGGTATGGGCGAATCACTGCACGATCAGGTTCTTGCTGATAGTGGTGTGCCCTGCAGGATCTACGCACCTGTTGGTAAACACAGCGATTTGCTGGCTTATCTGGTGCGGCGTTTGCTCGAAAACGGCGCTAACAGCTCCTTCGTTAACCAGATTGTTGATACCAGCATTAGCCCTGAAGAAATTGCGAAAGACCCCATTGATATCGTTCAAGAGCTGGGTGACGGCCTTTCCAGTAAAGTGATTGTGCGCCCAGCAGATTTGTTTGGTGCTAATCGCCGCAACTCCAAAGGTTGGGATATTACCGATCCGGTAACGGTTGCGAAGATCGATGAAGGCCGCGATGCATTCCGCAGCCATCAATGGACAGGAGGCCCACTCATTGCCTCAGAAATAGCCGGCAATGAAGTGTTGGATGTTAAAAACCCTGCGAACCCGGATGATTTGGTTGGGCATATCACTCACGCGAATGAAGCGGATGTTGAAGCTGCCATTACCGCTGCGGAGCAAGGCTTTACAGGTTGGTCGGCGATGCCGGCGGAAGAACGTTCGGCCTGTGTTCGCAGAGTGGGCGATTTGCTGGAAGAGAACGCGGATGAGCTGTTTGCTCTGACAACTCGCGAAGCTGGTAAATCCCTATTGGATGCCATCGCAGAGATTCGTGAGGCTGTGGACTTCTCCCAGTTCTACGCCAACGAAGGCATTCGTAACAAAGACAACGGCGAAGCTCGTGGTGTGGTTTGCTGTATCTCGCCCTGGAACTTCCCGCTGGCCATTTTTTGCGGGCAGATTCTGGCGAATCTGGCGGCGGGCAACGTAGTTGTTGCCAAGCCTGCAGAGCAAACATCACTGCTGGCGGTTCGTGCAGTTGAGCTGATGTACGAAGCGGGTATCCCGAAAGACGCCATTCAGCTTCTGCCAGGCACCGGCTCCACGGTAGGCACTGCGCTTACCTCTGATCCGCGAGTGGCGGGTGTGTGCTTTACCGGCTCCACCGCAACCGCTCAACGGATCAACAAGGTGATGGCCGAAAACATGGCCCCGGATGCGCCTTTGGTAGCGGAAACCGGTGGTCTGAACGCCATGATTGTAGATTCAACAGCGCTGCCAGAACAGGTAGTGCGTGATGTGCTGGCGTCGTCGTTCCAAAGTGCTGGCCAGCGTTGTTCAGCGCTGCGCATGTTGTATGTGCAGAAGGACATTGCCGAGCACCTGCTAGAAATGCTGTATGGGGCTATGGAAGAATTGGGTATTGGCGATCCTTGGGCGCTGTCCACAGACGTGGGTCCGGTGATTGATGAAACCGCCCGCAAGAAAATTGTAGATCACTGCGATAAGTTTGAGCGCGAAGGGCGCCTGCTTAAAAAGATTCCAGTGCCGAATGACGGATTGTTCGTATCGCCTGCTGTACTGAAGGTCAGCGGGATCGAAGATATGGAAGAAGAAATCTTTGGGCCGATCCTGCACGTGGCTACGTTTGAGGCCAAGGACATCGACAAGGTTGTGGATTCAGTGAACGCCAAGGGTTACGGGCTCACCTTCGGTATCCACAGCCGGGTCGATAACCGCGTTGAGCGTATTTCAAACCGCATCAAAGTAGGCAACACCTACGTTAACCGTAACCAGATTGGTGCCATCGTGGGCTCTCAGCCATTTGGTGGTGAAGGCCTTTCGGGGACTGGACCCAAGGCGGGCGGGCCGCAGTATGTTCGTCGCTTCCTGAAAGGAACCACAATTGAGCGCCCTGCGGAATCCGGTGACAAAACGATTGATGGCAAGAAGCTCGACGGGTTAATTGGTGATCTGAAGAAGATGAATATACTGGAATCGAAAGCCAGAGCCGATGCCATGCAACCAGTTTTCGGGAGCGTGCCTGAACAGCTAGAAGGCCAAGCTGAAGAACTGCCAGGACCAACCGGCGAGCTCAACCGTCTAACCAACTACGCCCGTGGCGTAGTGGTATGCATAGGGCCAGACAAAGAAACGGCTCTGGCACAGGCCTCTATGGCCCTGTCCCAGGGTAACAAGGTGGTGGTTATTGCGCCGGGTGTTGGCGATGCTGTGAGCCGTGCGGCACAAGCTGGGCTGCCCATCACGGGCGTTGAAGGGCAATTGGAGCCAGAAGCCTTGGCAGTTGCTAACGGGTTCGACGCGGCTGTAAGTTGTGCTGAAAAGCCGGTTTTGCGCAAATACCGGCAAGCTCTGGCTAAGCGCGATGGCGCCCTGTTGCCACTGATCACCGAGCATGCCCTTGACCAGCGTTTCGTGATTGAGCGGCACCTTTGTGTAGATACAACGGCAGCCGGCGGCAACGCCAGCCTGATAGCTGCGTCTGAGTAAAGCTTAGCTTGCCCACTCCAGTGCCCAGGGACGGCGCTGAGGGAGGCGCTGTCAGTTACTGGCGTAACGCTCGCGCAGTATGCCTACACGCTCAACGTAAGCCTTGGTTTCAGCGTACGGCGGCACGCCGCCATAACGGCGCACGGCACCTGGACCGGCGTTGTAAGCGGCGGTTGCCAGCTTGGCATCACCGTTGAAGCGTTCCAACATTTTAGCAAGATACGTAACGCCACCACGGATATTGTCTGCGGCCACCATGGCGTTCTGCACGCCAACCTCCAAAGCTGTTCCCGGCATTAGCTGCATAAGGCCTTGTGCCCCAACTGGGGAGAGCGCTTTTTCATTAAACGCAGATTCTGCATGAATAACCGCGCGCACCAGGGCGGGGTCTACATCATACTCCCCGGCTGCCTTTTTTATTTCTGAGTCGTAGCGGCCTGAAAACAGTGGCGTTGTACGCCAATTAACACGAGAGTCCGGATTGCAGGCATAACAGTGGAAGCTGATCACTTCGAAATCTGTTACCGGAGGCAGGGTTCCGCTGTAAACAACATTGCCGTTATTATCCTTATACCGGAAAACGGTTTCATTTTTGCTGGAGGCTCGTCCGGGGCTGTCGCTTTTTACGTTGGTAAACTCAACACGGCCATCGGGGTGCACAACCCGCTTTATGTTGTCTGCCATGACTGGTGTCGAAAACCAGGCCAGTGCGGCGATGAAGGGCAGAATGGTGTGTCGGGGCATGGGCTACTCACGAAAAACGCGACCGACAGCAAAGCTGCCGGTCATGCTAAAACAGACGTGAGTATCATTATACGGCTTCGACAGGCCAAAAAAACATAAAGACTTGTCGGAATAATGTTACTTAACTCACAAACAGCGCTAGAGCTTTGGCCCCTTCCCGCGTACTGCATTGGCAATAAGCGATATGACCAGCAGGATGAGAAAGATAAAGA
>NZ_JBQDKB010000029.1:24530-37424 GCF_052094685.1 Marinobacter sp. | reverse complement strand
ACAAGATCACTTTAAACGCTGTCTGTCAGGTGCAAGTCCGACAGGCTGCTAGAGCAATAATCTGTTCATCCCGAAGCCGCGTTTCCCGGATGGTGGATAGCTGCGTTTGTTGTTGGTGTATACGCCGTGCCAGCGCACCCACTACCAGTAGCAAAATCGCAGCCGTCATGGCGAAGGTTACCCACATGCCGGCCAGATGCAGCTGAGCCAGGTTGGCATTGTGATGATCATGGGTGATAGGTGAGTGCCAGATAACCAGAGCTGTGTAGACGGCAATCCCCGATAGGGTCAGGGCAATGCTCTGACTGAGGGGAACCAGAATAATCCCCACAGCGATAGGCAGTAACAACAAAGAAACTAGCGGATTGGTGTAGCCACCGGTTAGAAAAAGCCAGCCGCCGATCAAGGCCAGATCAAGAGCTAAGCCTGCGCTTACGCTGGACGGAGCGCGCGGTGGCCTGCGGGTAAACCAGAGCCAGCCCAGGGTTGCGAGAATACCGTAGAGTAGGCAAAGCATGAGAGCTTCAGCTCGGTGGGCAAGGGCGACAACGGTTTCCGCCACTGCAATAGCAACAAGCTGAAGGCCAACAACAGCAAGGCGCATACCCAGCAGATAGCGGGCCGCCTGTTGAAAACCGGTTTGAGAGTGAGTGAGCCATTCCATGCGGTGAATTCTAGCAGGGCAGGGTTGGTAGCAGTAAAACAAACGATGGGTTCTGGCGCCATTCTGACGAAAATCAATTCTGGAAGTAGCAAACCAGATCCTGGTTGACGACATCGCCCGTTAGTTGCAACGGTTTTGTACGCAGATCAAAGGCTTGTATAGCCTGTTCTGGAGAAAACTGTGTTCTGTGAGTGATGGTGCCGGGGAGCCGGTCTGGCTGATAGATGCAGTTTCTGCCATTGGGGAACAGCGCGACATAAGCAATTTCAGTTTCCACCAGATCCTGAAAAAAGTGTGAGCCATAAGACAGGTCTGGCACCATCTCTCCGTCCATTTCGGCCACCTCAACCAGCACAGACGCTCCTGCTATGTCGGCAAAACGCACGGGGACGCCCAGTTCCGGGCTGCTTGTGCCCCAACGACCGGGGCCAATAAGCATGGTTTTGTCGTCGCTTTGACGTATCTGCTCGCCCACAAGGTGGGCCACCTCGTACCGTTGGCTGAGGTTCAGTCGGCTGTACACGGTCGCATCCACCCTGATTACACGTTGAATGCTGAGATTGATATTGCCGCCCATAAAATGGCCGCGCGTGCGGAACAGCAGTTGTTGGTCGGGGATTTCAGAGGGAAGAGCCGCGGCTTTGGTTTCACCGATAGTGGCCAGAGGGCGGCATTGTACCAAGTTGAATGTTGGCTCGCCCTCGCTGTTCAGGTGTAGCGTGAATTCAACATCCACCGGGTGCTGATAACCTGCCTCCAGGGTTTTTAGCAGGTTTGACAGGCGGCCAATAAATTGGCTTTTACGCACCAGCGGCTGGAATGTCAGGCGCCACACGGGGCCGGGTAGACTCAGTTCATGTGCTCGTCGGCTGGCAGTCCGGTCTATTTCGCCAAGATGGCTCAGGGGGAGGCTGGCTGCCTCCTGGGCAAGGTTACTTAAAGGGTGCGTGGCCAGCTTGCCTTCCCGTAAATCCAGTGTATCCAGAAGATGTTGGGAAAAACGATAGGTTTCATCCTGGTTGCGAAACGGCTGGCGGCTGGGGTAGTCCAGCGCCATAACGCAGGCGTGATCGCCTTCAATTCGATCGACGGCACGGGTGCCTAGCCCCATAACCAGGCGAACCATGCCGGCGGCCGGGTCCATATTGCTATCCCAGGCAAAGGTATTACGAGAGACGCCTACGCCGGCGGCGTCTGGCAAGTAATAGCGCCCGTGGAAGCGGCCATTAACCCGCTGAATCAGCAGCGCCATGGGTTCTTCTCGCTGATCCAGCCCTCTTTGCTTTCGGTACACCAGTGCGTCTTCGCTCATGGTGGAGGCGTACACTTGGCGAATGGCATCTTCCAGCGCCGAAAGCCGAACTTCTGGTGCACCTTGGTTTACCAGAAAAACACTGTCGTATTTGCCGGCAAATGCGTTTCCAAACCCGTCTTCTTGAAGGCTGCTTGAACGTACCAGAATCGGGTATTGGCCATAGTGATCCAGCAGTCGCTCAAGTTCCACCCGTATTTCCGGAGGAAATTGGCCGGCAAGTAGGCGTTCGCGCAGATTTTTTGCCTCAGGAAGGTAACCGGAAGCTGAGCGTTGGCGCATGATGGCTGGCCAGAGGCCGTTATGTACCAGGAATGCGTAGTAAGCATCTGAGCCCAGGTAGCTGGAATCATGGGGTTCCAGATTTTCCTGCCAGATATCGGGTTGATTGGCGAGCAGGATGCTGCGGGCAATCAGCATGCCTGTGGCTTTGCCGCCGATATAGCCGCTGCCAATCATTCTGGTGCGTATCGCGAGCAGGTCTTCAAGGCTGAGGTAACGTTTGGCAAGATCCAGCATGCGTGGATCCCGGCTAATCAGAACGTTTAATACGCGATTCAGTACATCGGTAGTTTGTTCTTGGTCGTCGGCTTCAAGGGCGTGGGCAACTTGAAGAAACAAGCGATCCCAGTAGTCCAGCAGCGGTTGACGGTTTAGTTGGGCCAGTTCCAGCCCGGCTTGAAGGCGGGTTGCATCACTACTGTCGGTGACTGGTATAAAGTGGCCGTTTTGCTCCCGGTGCGGCAGAAACATGGTGGGAGATTGCCGGCGCCAAGCTTTAATGGGCTGAATCTGAACGTCTTCCCCTAGGCGGTGAACATCAACCATCACCTGAGTTGTCTGCCGGATACGGTCTAGCGTCGTACGCGAGTGCCGGTCGGGATAAAGCGCAAACCAGGCGACGGTTTCCAGTTCATAGAGAAAGGGGCAGACTACCCGAAAAAAGTTGCCAACCATGGCATCGGTTGCCCAGGCATTGAGCAGATCGCTCAGGCAATCGCAAACATAGAACGCGCCCCGGCCATGCTCTTCGATCAAACGCCAGACACGACCAGTGAAGGCTTCAAAACCGCCAAGGGCATCGATACTTTCTATATGAATGTTGGCTTGTCCAGCGGACACCAGCGGAGGGTGCTGGCCAAAACGGAGGTAGATAATACGGCGCCCTGCAGACGCCGCAGACTCGATAAACGGGGTGACAAAACGGCGATAATCATCCAAATCGCTGATCCGCCAGACAACGTTGTCGCCTATTCTGAGGCTATCAAGCAGATCGTCTAGCCCCGTCAGGCCGGTGGAAACCCGTCTTTCATCCTGTGAGTTTCCATCGGCCTGGGTCATGAGCTAAGGCTCCGTGATCAGATAACGCCCATAGAGGCCATAGCCCGAGCTACTTTAATAAAGCCTGTAACGTTGGCGCCCAGCACATAGTTGCCTTCGGAGCCGAACTCAGCCGCTGTTTCATAACAGTTCTTGTGGATCTGGATCATGATGTCCTCAAGACGCTTCTGGGTGTAGTCGAAGGTCCATGAATCACGGCTGGCATTCTGTTGCATTTCCAGGGCAGACGTCGCTACGCCACCGGCATTGGCTGCTTTGCCAGGGCCATACATTATTTTAGCGTCCTGGAAAATAGCGATACCTTCTGGAGTTGTCGGCATGTTGGCGCCTTCAGCAACCGAGATGCAGCCGTTTTCAACCAGAGTCTTGGCGTCGCTGGCGTTCAGTTCATTTTGGGTAGCGCATGGCAGTGCAATGTCGCATGGAATAGACCAGATGCTGCCACCTTCAACGTATTTTGCGTCTTTGTGGAACTCTGTGTAAGCGCTGATACGACGACGCTCAACTTCCTTGATGCGCTTGACCACGGCCAAATCAATGCCTTTCTCATCCACGATGAATCCGCTGGAGTCGGAGCAAGCAATAACGGTGGCACCCAGCTCATGGGCTTTGGCAATGGCGTAGATGGCCACGTTACCGGAGCCGGAGACAACAATCTTTTTGCCTTCTATCGAGTCGCCACGGGCTTTCAGCATTTCATTGGTAAAGAACACGGTGCCATAGCCAGTTGCTTCGGTACGAGCACGGCTGCCGCCCCAATCAAGGCCTTTGCCGGTAAGCACGCCGGATTCGTAGCGGTTGGTGATGCGCTTGTACTGTCCGAACAGGTAGCCAATTTCGCGGCCGCCTACGCCAATATCACCGGCTGGCACGTCTGTGTATTCGCCAATGTGGCGATACAGCTCGGTCATCAGGCTTTGGCAAAAGCGCATGATTTCGTCGTCTGAACGGCCTTTGGGGTCAAAGTCGCTGCCACCTTTACCGCCACCGATGGGCAGGCCGGTCAGAGCGTTCTTGAATATCTGCTCGAAGCCCAGGAATTTAATGATGCCCAGGTAAACCGACGGGTGAAAACGCATGCCGCCTTTGTAAGGCCCTAAAGCGCTGTTGAATTCCACGCGGAAGGCACGGTTGATATGGATCTCACCGCTATCATCCTGCCAGGGCACCCGGAAAATAATTTGGCGTTCGGGCTCGCAGATCCGCTGAATGATTTTTTTCTCAGCAAATTCCGGGTACTTCACCAGAACAGGCCCCAGAGTTTCTAAAACCTCGTGAACAGCTTGGTGGTACTCGTTTTCACCGGGATTGCGGTGCAGAACGTCTTCGTAAATAAGTTCCAGTTTCTCATCAAGTCGGGCGGTCATAGGGTGTTCCTTGTTTCGGTTCTTGCTTATTGCAGGAAAATGAAAAGACTGCGTCGGAAAAAGGGGGCGGTGATTTGACCATATTGCGGCCCGTTTGGCAAGTGAGGCCCTCCAGTGAGGGCTGGGCAGATACCTCCAGAGGGATGCGGCATTGTGTCTCACGCGCGCGGAGGCAAGCCCGTTTATCATCCGTTCAACCTTTTGATTCAGACAGGCCCGCCCACGGGGAAATAGCAGTATGAAGGAACGAGCGTTTGCCAGATATGCACAGATCGCGATGATTGGTTTTGCAGGGGTTCCCGCATTTGTGTCGGCACAGGCTGCCGGGGAAAACGCGGTCATTCGGGTAACTGAGGGGCGGCTCAGTGGTAACGCCCATGCGGTATTGGCAAGTGAGCCGATAAATCGGTTGGCATCCGACCCTTCCGTATCTCTCTCCCGAATGGGAGGGCGTGGCCTGGATCCCGTGGTGCGAGGGCAAAGCCAGGAAAGAGTGGATCTACTGCTGGATGGCATTCGGGTGGAAGGAGCTTGTCCCAGCCGGATGGACCCGCCAACCAGCCGCCTGAGCAGCGCCTTGGCACCGGCTCTGGAAGTACGAACCAATAACCGCACCTTACGCTGGGGCCCTGTTGCTGGTGGGCAGGTGATAGCCACAACCGCTGACCCGCAGTTCAATGGCAACGCAACGACCGGCCAAGTGACGATTGGTGGCTCAGGCAATGGCAACGGAAAACTGGTCAATGCCGCCGCTGCTGTAGGTAGCGAGCAAGCTTGGTTGCGGTTGTCTGGCGGCTACGATGAAGCCAACGATTACGAAGATGGCAATGACAACAAGGTTCGCAGCGCTAATAAAAATGCCGAAGGCCGGGCCGATGCCGCCTGGACTGCAGAAAATGGCTTTTTCATCAAAGGAATGGTCAGCCGCCAGGAAGAAAGCGATGTGAAATACGCAGGTTCCGGTATGGATGCTCCAAAAACTGACACGGACCTGTACCGGATGGAGTTCGGTGCACCAGTCGCTGATGGCGAGTGGAGCCTGCTGACCTGGCAGGCGGATGTTGACCACATTATGGACAACTTCAGTCTGCGCCCGGTGGGTATGATGAAAATGCAGACGGATTCCACAACACAAACCCGCGGCCTGCGCTTTACCCTTGATCAGAGCCCCAATAGCTCAACCGATTGGGCCGTAGGTGCAGACTTGGAGATGAACGACTGGGATGCCACGCTGTTTAACGTTACTGGCCCTATGCCCATGGCTGCGTCACTCATGTGGCCGGGAGTCGAACGTGAGCGTGTCGGAATGTTTGCTGAGGGTTTCCGGCGTATTGCCAGAGACGTAAAGGTTGGAGCCGGCGTTCGATATGACCGTGTGGAAATGGATGCCACCAGAGCTGGCGAGATGGCTAGCATGGGCATGACTCCAGCCATGCTTTACCAGAGCGCATACGGCACGACGGATGTAGGATCCGAGGACAATAATGTAAGCGGGTTTGTATCCAGTGAATGGCGCTTGCCGCACAATCAGGCGTTAACCCTTACCGTCAGCCGAAGTGTGCGTAGCCCGAGCGTTACTGAGCGCTATCTCGCCCGGAACGCCATGGGAGGTAGCTGGATTGGCAACCCCGATCTGGATACGGAGAAACACCACAAAGCAGAATTGGCCCTGAGTGGCAGTAAAAACCAGTGGAGCTGGAAGCCGGTCGTTTGGGTTGATCAGGTAGATGACTTTGTGCGGCGCTATCAAGAAACATCGGCGGATACCCGTTATGAAAATATTGACGCCCGCCTACTTGGCGTTGAAATGATGGTCGGCTGGACCGACGGCACATGGAGCAGCAACAGCACTTTGGCCTCCGTTCGCGGTGAGAACCGTGATAATGGTCAGGCCCTTGCGCAGATTCCTCCAGTGCAGTTTGTGCAAACGTTGGGCTGGCAACGCATGGGGCACAGCATTGAAGCTCAGTGGCAACTGGCCCGTCGCCAGGATCGCATCGACCCCTTATCTGGGCTGGATGCGGGAGAATCACCGGGATACGGCGTGTTCAACCTGTCTGGCAGCCACCCGTTGATGGAACACCTCACCTTCAACTGGGCTTTGGATAACCTGTTTGATAACACCTGGGCGCCTCACGTGAGCCGCGCAAACACCGATCCGTTCAATCCTGATGCGGTGCGTGTGAACGAGCCGGGGCGCGTGCTGCGAGCGGCACTGACGGCCAGGTGGTAAACCGTGCAATGGCGGTTGCCCGCGGCTCATAGCCAGTGGGTAACATTCTGCCCCGTGCGGGATTAACTCCCCTGCACGGGGTTTTTTTGGCCAGCAGGTTGGCATGAACTTCTGAAAACAAACGTATAATGCTCCAAGGCAGTATTTTTGAGGGCACACGCATGACCACCGGCGAAAAGATGGGGCGAGATTATGACTGAACCCTTGCTGGTTGTTCGGGGCCTGAGCAAACATTTCGCCAGTGGCAACGAAACCGTATCGGTTGTCGAAGCGCTGTCGTTTACCCTCGGCCAAGGCCAGTCGTTAGCACTGACTGGCCGCTCCGGTTCCGGCAAAAGCACTCTGTTGAATCTGCTGTGTGGCTTGGAACTGCCGGATGCCGGCACGATCGCGCTGCGTGATCAGGTTTTTGATGCTGATGGTGCCACAGCACGGCGAAAGGCAGCAGGCTGGTCGGCGTTGCGCCGGCGGCATATTGGCGTGGTGTTTCAGGAGGCGAACCTGATGCCCGCCCTGACGCTGCTGGATAATGTGCGGCTGCGGGCCCAGCTTGCTGGCCGTGATCCGGCAAACAGTGACGATTGGCTAACTCGCTTGGATATCGGTGAACTGGCCCGGCGCTATCCGGATCAGGTATCCGGTGGCCAGCGTCAGCGGGCAGCTCTGGCCATGGTGTTTGCCATGGAGCCCGCTCTGATTCTGGCGGACGAGCCCACCGGAAGCCTTGATCGACATACGGCTGATGAGGTTACCAGGGTCTTGTTTGATCTACAGGCCCGCCACGGCTGCGGCCTGATTCTGGCCACCCACGATGCAGAGCTGGCCGCCGGTTGCCAGCAGCACCTGGATCTCGGCCACCAGAGCGACGTATGAACGGCTCTCTGTCTCGCCTCTTGCCTCCTTACCCTTCTCTCTTCATGCCTAAGGCTCTACTCAGCCACTACCGACGTCATCCTCTGCAACTGCTTGCTCTCGCGGTCATGATTCTTCTCGCTACCATGCTGTGGACGGGCGTTAGCCATCTTACCAGCCAAGCCCGTGTGAGCCTGGCTCAAAGTGAGAGTGCTGTGGCGGAGCGCCAGCAAGTGGTGCGGGACGACGGCCAGGCTCTGGCAGTTGAAGACTTCGTTTCACTTCGGCTTGCCGGCGTCTGTGTCATGCCCTGGCTGGAGGTGACCCCAGAAGAGAGTGGTAATCGCCTTGTGGGAATCGACCCATTGGCTGCCCACTGTTTCGGGGCCGATGCATCCCAGGCGGTGGATCAGCCGCTGGATGGCAAGCCGTTTGTGGATGTTCACTTTGCTGCCGGTACCCGTGCCCGCGAAAGCCGGTTGTATTTGCTGGTGTCTGACACCACGAAAGCCGCTGAGCTGCCGCCTGATTACGATCTGACGACCTTTTCAGCCAGCCCGGACACCGGCGAGCTCGGGGCCAGTTTTCTGCTCAATCTTGAAGCGCTGGGGGTGCTGGTATTGCTGATCACCGCTCTGCTGTTGCGCAGTGTTTACCTGCTGGGATTAGCGCAGCGCCGTGACAGTTTTGCCCTTTTGCAGCGTTTTGGTGTGTCGCCCATGCAAGTTCAGGGTTGGCTGGTGCTGGAAATTCTTGTGTTGGCGCTGGTGTGTGTGGTGCCCGGCGTATGGCTGGGCCGATGGCTGGCGGCAGCGCTGGGTAGCGGGTTTGGGCAGGCTCTGGATGGGCTGTTTGATATACCCCTTTATGCGGGACAAGGGCAGGGCTGGTTAACGCCGGTACTGGTTATGCTGGCGGTGGTGGTGATTGCCTGCTTAGGGGATCTGCTTTTGCTCAGGTTCCGTGGGCGATTTTCTTTGCCGCTGCCCGTTCGGGCCGGCTTGGCCGCAGTTCTGTTGGCAGTTGGGCTGGTTATGGGGTGGCTGGCGCCCTCGCTGCTCTGGGTGTTTATTGCGGTGGCTCTGGTGTTTGCCGGAGCCGGTTGGCTAACGCCCGCCGCCGTCGTGCAGTTGGCTCACTGGCGTGCAAACCACTCGAAAGCACCGCTTGCCCTGTGGCGCTACCGGGAGCTTGCTGTTCTGGTTCGCCGGCTGACCTTGCCGCTGGTTGCACTGCAGTTTGCGCTGGCTATGGTGCTTGCGGTTCAGGCTCTGGTTACCACCTTTGAGAGTACCTTTGATCGCTGGCTGGCGCAGCGATTGGAGGCGGCGTATTACATTGAAGTGCCGGCCGGGGCCAATAGCCCCCAGGCAACCGAATGGCTCACCAGCCAGCAGGCAAGGGTTACAGGTTTGCAGTGGCATCGAGTGATTCGAGGTAGCGCCCAGCTGGCAGCTGCGGGTGATGCACGCGAACAGAGCGTAGATGTATTTGCGCTCACTCCCGTAAGCTCCCTGATACGCGGATGGACATTGCTGGAAGCAGCAGATCGCCCCTGGGAAGCCTTGGCGGCTGGTGAAGGAATCATGATCAACGAGCAGCTGGCGCGCAGGGAGAAGGTGGCCGTGGGCGACCGCTTGCAGCTAATTCTCGGTGACCAGCCACGAGCTCTATCCGTGTTGGGCGTTTATCCAGATTATGGTCGGCCTGTCGGTGAAGTCCTGTTGAACGGCGAAACCCTACCGGACACCTTTAACATTCGTTTCGAGAGCCTATCCGTTACGCCCGGAGAGCCCGGAATTGCGCCCATTACTGATGCACTTGAGAAAGTCTGGGGCGTGCAAACAGTAGCCTTGAGGGACAACGACACTGTCCGCGCGCTGGCCACCGGCGTGTTTGATCAAACCTTTGCACTCACTCGCGCTATGACGCTACTCACCCTGACTCTGGCGGCCTCGGCGTTGCTGATGATGGGTTGGGTGTTTTTCTCTACAAGAGCCTGGTACTTCCGGTTGTTGGTGGTTTGGGGTTTGCCGCAACGGGAGGCCGCAGCTCAGTTGTTGCGGCTTGCATTATTGCTGACCGGCGGTATCGCCGCATTGGCTTTGCCTTTGGGCATCTGGCTCACCTGGGTGCTGGTGCACCGGATTAACCCGCTGGCGTTTGGCTGGTCTCTGCCTATGGCGGTTTATCCGGCATTCTGGCTGGAACTCGCTCTTCTCAGCTTGGTTATCGGCTTGAGCATCGCCGCGCTGATGCGCCGTCAGCTTGGCAAACCTGCCATTGCGCCGTTATCCGCCAATGCTCTAACGGGAGGTGAGCGATGATCCGGCACTTTAGTTTGGCATTGGCTCTTTTGTTGTTGGCCGGCTGTTCCGGAGATGCCGGGGATGAAGGCTTCGCTGGTTTGGCCGGGCTTGAGAAAAGCCGTACAGGGAACACCAACACGAATACGCCGTATTTGCAGCCAGGCCCGGGCGATCGACTGACGTTTCCCGCCGACTTCGGCCCGCATCCACAGCACCGTATTGAGTGGTGGTACCTCACCGCGAATCTTGAAACTGCGGCGGGCGATCCCTTGGGGGTGCAGTGGACGCAGTTCCGGCAGGCACGCCAACCCAGAGCCGTTGCCGAGCCTGCGCCGGCTGCAACAGGCTGGCCCCTGCAAGCCGCCTGGATGGCCCATGGGGCGGTGAGCTGGAAGGGCCAGCACTACTTTTCAGAAAAGCTTGCCCGTGGGGATGTGGGCAATGCGGGTGCTACAGCCGTTCCGTTTCAGGTGTGGCTGGACAACTGGCGGCTGACCGGCAATGCCGATAACACTCTCTGGAGACTGCAAGCTACCGGTGAGGGCTGGAGCTATGATCTGACTTTAAGTATTGATGGCGCCCCTGTGGCCCACGGTGACGAAGGGTTCAGCGCCAAATCCGCCAACGGGGAAGGCTCTATGTACTTCAGCCTGGTGGACATTGCCATTACCGGCCAGGTAACACTGGATGGCGAAGTGTTGGCGGTTAGTGGCAAAGGTTGGTTTGACCGGGAATGGAGCAGCCAGCTACTGAAAACCGGGCAGAAGGGCTGGGACTGGTTTGCATTGCATCTGGATAGCGGCGACAAACTGATGGCCTTCCGTTTGCGGGATGACAACGGCAGCTTCTACTCAGGAACCTGGATGCCCGCAGAGGGTGATCCTGTTCCTTTGAACTCTGAAGAACTGAACTTGCAGGCGCTGGATCAGCGTAAAGGTGTACCCGTGCGCTGGCGGCTAAGCGTGCCGGCCTATCAAGTGGATCTGGAACTGAGTGCTCCGCTTGGTGATTATCTCAATCGGGGGCTTTATCCCTATTGGGAAAGCCCGGTGAGTGTGTCTGGAAGCCATCAGGGAGAGGGTTATATGGAGTTGACCGGGTATGTTGACTGAGCGCTGATTTGTCTGGGCCCCTGTTTGCCACGAGTTCCGTTTACCAGGTAATGCTGTTCGCATCCGGTTCTGAACGTGAACCCAAACCTGGGTTCACGGGGCCGATATCGATGATGGCCTCGCGCTTACTGGTATCTTTCTCAATCAATTCTCGGAGCCGCATGCCTTGTTCTTTCATGGGGTCAGACAGGTCGATAATGATTTCTACGCGCCGATTTTTTGCGCGGTTTTCGGTAGAGCTGTTTTCCACTCGGGGCTCTGTATCTGCCAACCCTTTGACGGCCAAACGGGTGGGTTCAACATCGCCGGTGGCCAGCAGCACGTTTGCAACGGCGGCTGATCGGGCAGCAGACAGATCCCAGTTACTGTAAAAGCGGGACGTTCTGATGGGAATGTCATCTGTATGCCCTTCTACCGTTAACTTACCGGGCATATCTGCCAGTACTTGCGCCATCTCAAAAAGCAGGCTTTCGAATTCCCAGGTAAGCTCTGACGAACCAGAGGGGAAGGAGCCCTTTTCCTCTACTCGAATGACGATGCGGTGCTGATCGTGGTCTTGTTCTACGATAATGCGACCATCTTCAATGGCTTCCGCAAGAACGTCTTGAATGCGGGAGGCGCTACTCTCTAGGGATTCTTTTGCTGCGGCTTCGAGAGCTTCTTCCGTTGGGCTTTTCAGAGTTTGCAGCTCTGGCTGCTGATCGGTTGTGGTCTGTTTTATCTCGTTAACCAGCGTAGGCTCAGGTGGCGCTGGCGAGAACTTGTCGAAAATTGGGCTGGTACCCTGGGGAATCTCTAGCGCCGGTACCTCTCGCTGAACGCCGAAGGCCTTTGAGAGCTCACCGGCAATTTGCTTGAACTTCATGGCGTCGATTTCAGAAAACGACAGCAGGAGCACAAAGAAACACATCAGCAGCGACATTAAGTCGGCAAAGGTAACAACCCAGGCGGGAATGCCCGGTTTTTCCTCTTCTGGCAGCTCGTCCATGGGGCTTATCCGTTGGCGGCCTCCGCCTCAGGCGCTTTGTCACGCTGGTTTGGCGGCAGATAGCTGGAGAGCATCTGTTCGATAACGCGCGGGTTTGTGCCTTGTTGAATAGCCACCAATGCGTCGGTATAGAGCATTTGCAGACGAGCCTCTTCGGTCATCCGAAGGGACAGTTTATCGGCAATAGGGGTGGCGATCATGGTCGCAATCATTGCACCATAAAGCGTGGTAAGCAGAGCGACCGCCATGGCTGGGCCGATGGATTTCGGATCTTCCATATTGGAGAGCATCTGCACCAAACCAATCAAAGTACCGATCATTCCCATAGCTGGGGCGACATCGGCCATGGCGGTGAATACTTTGGCGCCAGACCGGTTGTGATCAAGAGTCATCAGGCGCTCTTTGTCTAGGAGCAGTTTGATGGTGTCACCGTTCTGGCCGTCTACCAGCATCTGGATACCGCTGCTCAGAAACGGCGAGCCGACCTCCCGGCCTTCGAGCCCTAGAACGCCTTCTTTGCGGGCGACATTGGCTACGTCTACCAGCTCTTCAATGCTTTTCTGGGTTTCTGGGAGCTTGAACTTGAAAGCCCGGGCCGCGGCTTTAAAGGCGCCAAGAAACTGTGGGATGCTGAATTTGGCCAGCACCACCAGCAGGGTTCCCCCAACAACGATCAACAGCGATGCCGAGTTGAGAAAAACATCGGGGGACACGCC
>NZ_JBQDKB010000029.1:13100-24430 GCF_052094685.1 Marinobacter sp. | reverse complement strand
CAATCGCGGCAATGCTTTTCCACGGAACGTCGCGGTAATTGCCTTTCCAGTAATCCCGAATCATCGAGAACATTAGCTTGATATCGGCGCTGAACCGGTTCAGCTTGCCACTACTCTTAACCTTTTCTTCTATGGCTCTCTGTCGTTCTAATAGCGCTTCCAAGTCAGCACGATTTACCTTTTCTGCTTCGGCATCTAACTGCGTTTGTGCGTTCTTCTCGCTGAAAAGCGCCATAAACAAGTGTCCTCTTTTGAGTAAGGGTAGCCAACCGTAATAATGTCACGAAAGGTATCAGTCTGCCGCATCAACTACGTGCAATCCAAGAGCCTATTCGGCAGATCCGCATTGTGGTGCTGGCAAGCCTGCGCCGTTGTTCAATGTTACAGTAGCCTCCATCAGGCCGACAAAGGCCGTGCCAACCCGGATTGTAGGAGACGCAAGATGATTAAATCCCGTGCCGCAGTGGCTTTTGAGGCTAACAAGCCGCTGGAGATTGTAGAAGTGGATGTTGCACCGCCCCAGGCTGGTGAAGTTCTCGTTCGCATCGTGGCCACGGGTGTGTGCCATACCGATGCGTTTACCCTCTCTGGCGCCGATCCTGAAGGCCTGTTTCCCACTGTTCTGGGCCACGAAGGCGGTGGAATTGTGGAAGCCTTGGGTGACGGTGTGACCGGCTTGGAAATTGGCGATCACGTCATTCCGCTTTATACCGCAGAGTGCGGCAAGTGCAAATTCTGTACCTCTGGCAAAACCAACCTGTGCGGCTCTGTGCGTGAAACCCAGGGTAAGGGTGTGATGCCAGATGGCACATCCCGGTTCTCGTACAAAGGCGAACCTCTGTATCACTACATGGGCTGTTCTACCTTCTCTGAATACACGGTATTGCCTGAAGTTTCTTTGGCCAAAATTCCCAAAGAGGCACCTTTGGATAAGGTGTGCCTGCTGGGTTGTGGCGTAACCACTGGCATTGGTGCGGTGCTAAACACAGCGAAGGTTGAAGAAGGCGCAACCGTTGCTATCTTTGGCTTGGGTGGCATTGGTCTGGCGGCGATTATTGGCGCCAAAATGGCGAAAGCTGGCCGCATTATCGCGGTCGATATAAACCCGGGTAAATTCGAGATTGCACAGCAGCTTGGCGCTACGGATGTGGTTAACCCGAAAGACCACGACAAGCCGATTCAAGAAGTCATCGTGGACATGACCGATGGCGGCGTGGATTACTCTTTCGAGTGTGTGGGCAACGTTGAATTGATGCGTTCAGCGCTTGAGTGCTGTCACAAGGGCTGGGGTGAGTCCATCATCATTGGCGTTGCCGGTGCAGGCCAGGAAATCAGCACCCGCCCATTCCAGTTGGTTACCGGTCGAGTCTGGAAAGGCTCTGCGTTCGGTGGCGTAAAAGGCCGTACAGAACTGCCGGGCTATGTGGAAAAAGCGGAGAAGGGCGAGATTCCCTTGGATGTGTTCATTACCCACGAAATGCCGCTGGAAGACATCAACAAGGCGTTTGATTTGATGCATGAAGGCAAGAGCATCCGCACGGTGATTCACTTCTAAAGCTGTTTGTTAACGCCCCTGGAGCATGAAGGTTTCATACTCCAGGCGGTCAAACTTGCGAGACAGTAAGGCCAGCCCGATAACAGACGATATAAATGTGGCCCCGGCGTAGCCATAACCGTAAAAGCTGGCGCCAAGCTCTATCGTCACGAACGTAAAAATAAGGTTGCTGGCAAAAAAGATTACGCACAGAGACACGTTGATGTGGCGGGAGTCTAGGTAAAACAGCACGTTCTGAATGGCTAGAAGAATAAGCTGCAAGCTCACGGATACCAGATCGATATAGAACATCGGCAGGTACAGTGTGGATATCCCAATGGCTGACAACAAATCCTCGCCCCAAATAAACAGGATAATCAGCGTAAAGCTCTGAACCTTACAGATTTCATAAATGCCGTTACGTGCAACGCGCACCATCTCATCACGAAATTCGTTGATACGGGCCAGCGTGTCGCCCTCCCGCACCGCCGTGTAAAAGCGGTCGTAAGCTTCGGAAAAATCTGTGACCGGCGGGTAAAGTCGAAACCCACGGGGCTGTCGCTGGGGTATTGCCGGACAATGGTGAACAGGAAACTGAACAACAGCAGGCCGTTGCTGGAAATTCTGCAAACCGCGTTTAACCAGGCCGGTATTCCTACCATGGTTTCAGAGCATATTCGCTATGAGTTATGGCGAAAGTTGGTGATCAATAATGGTGTTAACCCACTCTCGGCGCTTACCGGGCTGGATACCCAAAGCCTGACCCATCACCCGGAATTCAGCCTCATTGTGTATGGCATGATGGCGGAGGCGGCGGCAGCTTCGAAGGCCGATGGCCTGGATCTTGGCAAGGAAGATGTCGACGAAATGTTTGGGCTGATCAGCAGCTTTAAGGCGATCAAAACGTCCATGTTGGTTGATAAGGAAAAGGGTCGCCCCCTGGAGCTGGATAGCATTGCAGGGGCCGTACTTCGTCGGTCAAGAATGCTGGGCATTGGCGCCCCTTATACGGCTACGGTGAGCGCCCTTCTGGAACACGGACTAGGTTAGCGATCCGTAAGTTTTATTTCGATGCGCCGGTTGGCCTGTAGCGCTTTCGAGGTTGTGCCTTCCGCAACCGGGGAAAACTCGCCAAATCCCGCCGCTGCCATGCGTTTTTGTGGCACACTCTGGCCGGCCAAGTAGCGCACAACTGCCACGGCGCGGGCTGTGGAAAGCTCCCAGTTGGAAGGGAACTGCGGCGTATTGATGGGGATCAGGTCGGTGTGGCCGTCAATGCGCAGGATCCAATCAAGATCTGCGGGGATAGTTTCCACCACATCAAGCAGAACCCCGGCCAGCTTGTTGAGTTCGCGCTTGCCCTCGGCGCCTAGCTGGGCGGATCCTGAAGCGAACAGTAGCTCGGAGGGCAGCAGAAAACGGTCACCCACAATTCGGATGTTCTCATTGGCCGCGAGAATATTACGCAGCCGCGAGAAGAACTCAGATTGGTACTGTTCCAGCTGGTTCACCCGTTCAGCCAGTAGCGTATTCAAGCGCTTACTGACATTCTCCAGCTCGCCTTCTTTGTCTGCTGTCATTTCTTTTTGCAGGTCTAGAGCTGCGGCTATCTGCCGTAGCTGTTCCTGAAGCGATGCAATCCGGTTTGATAACCGCAAAATCATGTTTTGCTGGCTGGTGGAAAGCTCGTCTTTGTCATCCAGCTCCTGGTTCATGTTCGCCAGCCTTTCAGTTCTGGCTTCGGCATCGGCTGTCTGTCGCATTAACTGGTTGCGGGAGGCGTCTAGCCGAACTTGCAAATCTTCGTTCTGAGCCAAACTGTCGCTGAGATTGTCCTGAACAGAGAGCATCTGCTGCTCCAGAGCTTCTGTTTTGCCCTGCTCCAGGCCCAGTAATTCCGATATTTCGTTTAGTCGTTGATTCAGGCTAGCCAACTCTGAATTGCGATCAGACAGCGTTTGCGAAAGATAAAGCTGGCTCACTACATAAACCAGCAACATGAAAATCACCAGCATCAGCAAGGCGGAGAGGGCGTCGACATACCCTGGCCAAACATTGATGCTGCTGCGGTTTCGGCGTCTGGATCCGCTCATGGTTGAGGGGCGTCGTTGTTGAATGGATCCACCAGGGTGGTAACACCCGTAAGCCACTCTTCCAGGCCGTCATAAAACCGATTCTGGGCATGGCCGGCTTGGATATCCAAAAAGCCCAATATGAGCGAGCCACCAAGGCCGAACAGTGACGAGCTGAATGCCGTGCCCATGCCCTGCAAAGGCGTTAGCAGGCCGGCTTGGAGATCGGCAAATACTTTGCCGAAATCCCCCTGGCCCATATCCAGGTTGGTAATCACCGCGCCAACCGCATTGATGGTGCCCAGCAAACCCCAAAAGGTGCCCAGCAGGCCAAGAAAAACCAGCAGGCTGATGAAGTAGCGGGTGATCTCCCGCTGCTCATCCATCCGTGAGTGAATGCCGTCAAGTACCGTGCGCAGCGACAAGGTTGAGAGTTTGAAGCGGTCTCGCTTGGACTCTTCGCCCAGCTGTCGGGCCAAGGGTTTCAGCAGGCGGGGTTCCTGTACCACGGAAAGGCCAGAGTGACCGGTGCGAAACTGAGCAATCCAGCGCATCTCCGGAAACAGAACGAACACCTGGCGATAGGCAAGGCCGACACCCACGATCAGCACGCCAACAATCATTAGGTTGAAAACCCAGTTGGCCATAAAAGCCGACATGAGGGGCTTGTGGATCAATACGCCAACAATTGCGACAACCGCGAGAAAGAAGGTCATCCAGAAAAGGGTGTGTTTTGGGTTACTCATGAAAAAGCCAGCCTTTTGAGATGTTCTTCAAAACGTTAGCACAGACTGGCGAATCTTGATGCCTAATTGGCAGGAGATAATGTGAGAGAGTTCCCCGGCAAGGCAGTCTGCCAAGCCGGAGCAGACATGACAAATTTCAGTTTTGCTGAAGCGCCTGAATCACCGCCTTGGCGGCCCCCTCAGATGAGGCTGGATTTTGGCCGGTAATCAGCTTGCCATCCACAACAATGTGTGGTGCCCAGTCGTCACCTTTGGAGTAGGTTGCGGTGTTTTCCTTTAGCATGTCCTCAAGCAGGAAGGGTACGACCGTTGCGAGACCAGCCGCTTCCTCTTCACTGTTACTGAAACCTGTGACTTGGCGGCCGCCAACCAGATTTTGGCCTGGCTTGATTTCAACATTTTTGAACACAGCGGGCGCGTGGCAGACAGCACCAATGACCTTGTCCTGCTCGTAGGCGACTTTGATCAGAGCCACAGATTTGTCGTCGTTAACTAGATCCCATAGCGGGCCATGGCCGCCCGGGTAGAAAATGGCGTCAAACCCATTCATATCAACATCGCCCAACTTTTTTGTGCTGGCGAGGGCTTCTTTGGCGTGGGCATCTGCTTGAAAGCGATGAGTTGTTTCCGTAAGGGCCTCTTCGGCTTCACTGTTAGGATCGACGGGTGGCTTTCCACCCTTTGGCGATGCGATGGTAACGTCTGCACCCGCGTCGCGGAATACGTAGTAGGGGGCGGTGAATTCTTCCAGCCAGAAGCCGGTTTTGTCGCCAGTATCGCCCATCTGATCGTGAGAAGTGAGAATCATGAGGATCTTCATAGTGCCTGTCCTTTTCTTTGAGAAGTGAGAGTCACCTGTTTTTCAGACCTGATACTGTCTCTTGTGCTGTTAACGTATTAATTCAACCATTGTGTTAAGCATCTTTTGCGCCGCCAGGCCGGGCAAAGGCTAAGAAGCGTCTATACTGCGTACAGTTCATTGCCGGCGTTTGATCTTAAGAGGCGAAAGATAATGCGAGTATTAGTTGCCGTTTTGCTTGCGGCGATAACGCTATCTGCGGGTGCGCAGCAGGGTACGGAAACCGTTCCTGCTTTGACGGTTGCGGTGGGCGCTAATCATGCGCCACCGTATCGGATTATTGACGGCGGCCCGGCCACAGGTCTTTACGTAGAAATTTTCGAGGAGATTACGAACCGACTGGGTTGGAAAACTCATTATCGGGAGGCCCCTTTTCGAAGAGTGCTGAAGATGGTTCAGCAGGGCGAAGTGGATATCATGCTTGGAGTTCTCAAGACCCCGGACAGAGATGACGATATGACGTTTGTCACGCCGGCCTTTCCATCGGATCGCAGGTTGTTTTTGTATATGGACAATTCTAACCGTATTGAGCGCTACGCAGATCTTTACGGCAAAACCATAGGTGTGCTTGAGAGCTATAGTTACTTCAAGCGATTCGATAACGATGGGCAGTTGCGTAAAGAGTCTGCACCCAGGTATGAGAACCTGATGCTAATGATGGAGCAGGGCCGGGTAGACGTCGTTGTAGCGCCTGAGCTTATAGGACTTTATGTATTGGAACAGCTCGGGTTAAAGGCGGATGTGTCCCCGTTTTTCGTGCCCGGTGAGCGCCCCTGGATTGCCGTTGCCAAGACCTCGCCAGTGTTGGAGTATTCCGATGACATACGCGCTGCGCTAAAGCTGATAGAAACAGAGGGTATATACGAAGATTTGGTATTGAAGTACATGGATCAGTACGCTCAATGAGTTGTGGCGGCAAGCTGGGAGGCGCTTTCCCCTCGGCCATAACATACATGCCCGGAAACAGGATGGTCCTTCACTTGTCAGTCTCCATAAAACAGGCTTTTGCCACAGCAGCCAGGTTTTTTACGGTACTGCTGGCACTGATGGTTTTTTGCGAACCCGGAATCGCGGCGTCTTCGTGCAAAACGCTGACCGTGAGTGGCAACCCCGAGTACCCACCTCTGCTTTGGGAAGACCCCCGCAATCCGGAGCATCTAACGGGGGCTGCTACAGCCTTACTGAAGGAAATTCTCGAACCCCTTGGAGTGACTCTGGATGTTCAGAGTCTTGGCTCTTGGGCACGGGTTCAGCGCCTCGCCAGAGTCGGCGAGCTAGACATGATTGCAGGCGCGTTTATTACCTCAGAGCGTATCCAGTACATGGATTATCTGTTACCGCCTTTTACCCATCTTGCAGCGTCTGTTTGGGTGCCCAAAGATCAGGGGTTTGAGTATCGCCACTGGCCAGATTTAAAGGGCAGGCGCGGAAGCACCCTTATTAACAACAGTTTTGGGCAGGGATTTGACCGCTATGCTGAAAAAAATCTGCAGATAGTCAACGTGAGGACGATAGAGCAGTCCTTTGAAATGGCCCTTGTTGGGCGTGTTGATTATGTTCTGTATGAGCGAATGCAAGGGCAGGTTAAGCTTGAGCGCTTGGGGCTGGCAGAAAAATTTGTAGCCTTGGAGGTGCCTGTCAGCAACGAAGGGCTATTTTTCACTTTCTCCAAGAACTCGCAATGCAACACATTCGAATTCCGTGAGCGCATTGCAGACCGCTTGTATACACTGATCAGTTCGGGCCGCTTAGACGAACTAATCAATGAATATGCAGCCCGCTACATGTCTCTTCGGCCATAGCGCCTTAAAGATAATTTCCCCAACCAGTTAGAGAGTTTTATCAGCATGGCAATCTGGACGGTTAAACCGGATCTTGAGTACATGGCCAAAGCCAGTGCTAACACAGCAGTCAGCCACATGGGCATTGAGTACACTGAAATAGGTGATGATTTCGTGAGCGGCCGTATGCCGGTTGATGAACGCACGGTTCAGCCTTTTGGCATCCTCCACGGTGGCTCATCTGTGGTGTTGGCTGAAACGCTAGGCAGCATGGCCGCTAACTGCTGCCTGAAGGACCCGAATACTGTTGCAGTAGGGCTAGATATTAACGCTAACCACATCCGTCCCGCCACGAAAGGCTGGGTGTACGGAACGGCCAAACCTATCCATATTGGTAGTGCAACTCAGGTATGGGAGATCCGTATAGAAAACGAAGTGGGAAAACTCACCTGCATTTCTCGCCTGACCATGGCGGTTACACGGCGCTCTTAATCGCGATTACTCGAACGATGGAAGATCCGGTTTGGCGATAGGCTTGCCGGCTTCCTGCCAGGCGTCAAACCCGCCTTCAATCGATTGTACGTGCAGGTAACCCATTTCCTGCAGGGCTTTCGTACTTAGTGCTGCGCGGCCTGACGTTTTGCAGTAGACCACGATTTTCATGTCCCGGTTTGCCAGCGCTGGGTCGTTGCTGAATTTGAACTCCAGCAGGCCCCGGGAAATGTTTGTGGCATGGGGAATATGGCTTTGCCGATACTCGTCTCCTTCACGAACATCCAGTAGCAAGTCCGCAGCCTGAATTGCGCTATCCGCTTCTTGCAGAGAAATTTCCTGAATATGCTGCCTGGCTTCGGCGACAAAATCCTGTGCTGTTTTCATAACCGGCTCTCCGTACTATGTAAGTGTCTTGGGGGTAAGTGTCTCGTGGGTGACTCAAGAATGTTCTGCCAGATTAAGACATATTGCCCAAGGTCGTCATCCGTTGGGTGTGTTAAATTCAGTGCCACCGTGTAATAAGGAAGCTATTGATATGGCCGAGCAGGAAACCAGTAAAGGCGTTGCATACGGCCTGTGCGCATACATTATGTGGGGGTGTTTCCCGCTTTACTTCGTTTTGTTCGAAGGCGTGCCCGCTTGGGAGGTGGTGACTCACCGGGTGCTTTGGTCCTGCGTGTTTCTGGCGATTATTATCACTTTTTTGAAACGCTGGCAGCCGGTTAAAACCGCGCTGGCTCGCCCCAAAAAGCTCGGATTTGTTCTCGGCTGTGCAGTGCTTATTGCGGTGAACTGGGGGGTGTATATATACGCCGTGGAAAGTCGCCAAGTGCTGCAGGCCAGTCTGGGCTACTTCCTGACACCGCTGGTGAACGTGGGGCTGGGCATGTTGGTGCTCAAAGAAAGTATCTCCCGGCTGCAGATTGTGGCGGTGGTACTGGCGACCATTGCTATTCTTTACCAGTTGTTTCTTCTGGGAGTGGTGCCTTGGATTACGCTGGTACTGGCCTTCAGTTTCGGAACCTATGGGCTGCTCCGCAAGCAGGTCGCCCTGGATGGGCTTTCCGGCCTGTTTGTGGAAACGCTGCTCTTGCTGCCCGTGGCTCTTCTGACTCTGGCCGCTCTAAATTACGCGGGGGCGTCTCATTTTGCGACTGATACAGGCACCATGCTTTTGCTGCTTTCCAGCGGGATTGTCACCGCTGTTCCTCTGTTATTCTTTGCCGGCGCTGCCCGCAGATTGCGCCTGTCGACTGTTGGCTTTCTTATGTACATCAACCCCACCATCCAGTTTTTTATTGCATTGTGGGTGTTCGGCGAACCACTGAGCACTGAAAAGCTGGTGAGTTTTATAATGATCTGGGTAGCTCTGGGGCTCTATTCCTGGTCCGCCTGGTCGGAACACGGCAAGCCGGCCCCCGCGTAAAGCTTACGCTACTGATTCGAGATATTGCTCCAGCTCACTGGCCAGCCATCCCACCACGGCGCCACCTTGTGCCTGTTCAGATTCCAACGCGCTGAAGACTTTCCACCATTTGGCGCTGCGGTGGTGAATAACCTTAAGTGAGCCCTGGGTTAGAGCATCAGCTATTAAGGGCAGCGGAAGATCTGCCCAGCCGGCACCGTCAATCACCGCATCTCGAATCAGTTCGTATTGAGTAAACGCCAAATAATTGGCCGTTTCCGGAGATTCGGCTTCCAGCCGGTCGTTCTGCATAAACGCCAGAGTGACCTCTGTGTAGCTGATGAGGTCGTCCTGAGTAACCCGGCTTAGTTGGCTCAGCGGATGATCTGGCGCAGCGACCGTTAACATGCGTACATCGGCAAGCTCTCGGAACCATTGGTAACCCTCGCTCAGCAGCTCTGGCATCAAGCCGTAGGCTACGTCGACGGACTGGCTTTTAACCAGTCGTGGTAGCTCACGGGGTGTTGCCAACCAAACAGACAGGCTGGTTTGTGGGAACCGGATTTTGAGTCGGCGCAGGAGGTCGCGCCACACAGGTTCTGGAATGGCGTCGTCCCTGGCTATCCGCAAAACCGATTCGGCGCCGCTGAGGTGATGCTGGCAGCGCGCATAGATCTGCCCGGCTACCTGATCAAATCGCCGGCAATCTGTCACTATGGCGTGGCCAATAGTGGTTAGCTGAAGCTGATTGCCGCTGCGCTCAAACAATGCTACGCCAAGCTGATCTTCCAAAGCCGCCAGTGCAGTGCTTATGGTCGTGCGGCTTCGGTTTAGTTCCCGTGCTGCGGCTGCAATGGTGCCGTTCCGTACCACCGCAAGAAATACTTTAATTTGTGACGTTTTCAATAGATTGCTCCTATAGCGACGGGTTTTTCGTCGGCCACCGACTCACGCTGTATAGATGTATGACGATAATATGCCGGTAATTCATGGGAGATCAAAATGTTGAAGTCTATAGCGCGGGAAAATATGGCGCTGAGTTTGTCTGCGGTTGCAGCTGCCCTGTTCGCTGTGGCTGGTATTACCTGGGGTTTATGGATTGATTCGCTGGTTATTCTGTTTGATGGCGCCTACTCGCTGGTAAGCCTGCTGTTGTCGCTGTTGTCGTTGTATGCAGCGCGGGTTGTTCGCCGCCCCGCCAGTGCCGAGTATCCATTTGGCCGTGGCGCTGTTGAGCCTTTGGTGATTGCGGTAAAAGGGCTGGTGATCACTCTTGTGTGCATACTGTCTTTGGCTTCCGCTATTGCCGCTTTGCTTGAGGGTGGGCGAGCAGTAAGTGCAGACAAGGCGCTTATATTTGCTGCTGTGAGTGTTGTCGGTTGTGTTGCTGTGTGGTTGTACCTGAAATGGGCCGAGCGCGGAGAGCCTTCTGGTTTGATTGTTGCTGAACAGAGTCAGTGGTTCATGGACTCGGTACTTAGTGCTGCGGTGCTGATTGGGTTTGGTGTTGCTTGGTGGCTGGAGCAGGGCATTTGGTCTTCGTGGGCAGTTTATGCAGATCCTATTATGATGATTGGTATTTCGGCTTACTTCATATTGGTACCCGTAAAAATGACCGTTGGTGCGGTGCGTGAGCTGATGTTGGCCGCGCCTCCAGCGGAGTTCGTGGACGAAATTCACGAAGCGTTGAGTTCTGTGGGTATTGTTCCGGAACAGGTGAAAATGGCCAAGGTTGGTCCGAACCTAATGATGGAAATCAGCCTGCCGGCGAATTGGCCAGGTCGGGTTGAACGATTGAAAAGGAATTTGCTCCGGCATCTGGCAGGGCTTCCAGTGCGCCCCGCGATTTTCATACGCAGCCTGGTCAGTTAACTTAGGCTGTATGAAGCAGCCGATTATTGGATATCACAAAGATGAAGAAGACCACTGGGTCGCCCGCCTGGCCTGTGGTCACAACCAGCATGTCCGCCATACGCCGCCTTGGGTTAACAGACCTTGGGTAACGACTGAAGAGGGACGGCGCTCCATGCTCGGCTTCGAACTAGGTTGCCGCAAGTGTGACGAGGGAGCTGAGCCTGATTTTTGATCGGGCAATCGGTTAATTATATTCAAGAGACTTCGGGTGTTGCCGATAGTGTATAGAGACAACGCCTTCCCGAGGATCATGCCATCATGAATTATCTGAACAATCTGCGTATACGAACCCGCTTACTTTTGGCTGTGCTGATTCCCGTACTCTTTACCGCGGCTACTGTCGCCTGGATTTCTGTCAGTCAGATTCAGACCAATGGGGAGGCAGAGCTAGAACGTCTTGAATCAAGCCTTCTGGAGGCTCGAAAAGCTGGGTTGAAGAACCTGATTGATGCGGCGAAATCGGTTGTGCTGGAGGCAAAAGACAACCCTGGGTTCTCCGAGGACGAAGCCAAGGCTGCCGCTTC
>NZ_JBQDKB010000029.1:0-13000 GCF_052094685.1 Marinobacter sp. | reverse complement strand
TGGAGGCAAAAGACAACCCTGGGTTCTCCGAGGACGAAGCCAAGGCTGCCGCTTCATCCCGGCTGCGTACCATCCGGTTTGAGAAGGGGAACTATGTGTTTGCGTATAACCGGGCAGCCCAGGCCGTTGCATACGCCCCCGACCCGTCCCGAGAGGGAGAAAACAACAGCCCTGTGGTCAGAAAACTCGTAGGCAACCTGTTTGGTGCCGCAGAATCCTCAGGTTACCTTGGCTATGACTGGCCTAATCCCGCGTCTGGTAACGAAGAGCCTAAAGTGTCCTATTCCACAATTATTCCGGGGTGGGACTGGATGATTGGCGCCGGTGTTTATGTGACCGATATTGATGAAAAAGTAGCAGTGGCCCGAGCCGAGATTGAAGAAAACATTGTCTCCACTCTGGGCTTTATTCTGCTGGTAACGGTTATCGTGGTGCTGATCTCGCTGTTGATCGGTGTTTTTGTGGGTCGCACGGTGACTAAGCCTTTGAAGAGCGTGAGCGACATTATGCAGGAAATCGCCGACGGTGAGGGCGATCTGCGCCAGCGCTTGCCGGAAGCGGGTACCGATGAGCTTTCGGAGTTGGGCCACCGTTTCAACGCCTTTGTTATCAAAATTCAGGCGACCATTCGGGAGGTAGGCGCAACCACGGATCAGGTTGCATCTGCAGCGGAAGAACTGAGTCGTGTTGCAAACGAAACCCGTACATCGGTTCAGGAACAGGGTTCGGAAACCGACCAGATTGCCTCCGCGATAAATGAGATGGCAGCGACCATTCAGCAGATTTCCGGTAACGCCAACGAAGTTGAAGGCGCCGCTTCGGATGCCGATCGTATGGCCCGAGAGGGCGGTGAGACCATTGCCAGTGCACAGGGCGCGGTAAACAAGCTGTCTGAGGAAATTCAAGAAAGTGCCCTTAGTATCAATGCTCTGGCAGAAAAGTCAGACGATATCCAGAAAGTTCTGGATGTGATTCAGGCCGTGACCGAACAGACCAACCTTCTCGCCTTGAACGCGGCAATTGAGGCGGCCCGGGCCGGTGACCATGGTCGTGGGTTCTCTGTGGTGGCGGATGAAGTGCGCCAGCTCGCAAAGCGCAGCGCTGAGTCGGCAGATCAGATCCGAGAAATGATTGATGGCTTCGTGAATGAGTCACGCTCCGCCGTTGAGCGAATGAATCGTTCCCGGGATCGCTCATCTGAAACAGTCGAGCGCATTAGTTTCGCAACGGACGCTCTGGCTACAATTGAAAAGTCAGTGGGCCAGATTCACGATCAAGTTGCTCAAATAGCCACGGCGGCAGAACAGCAAAGCCAGGTAGCGGAAGAAGTAAACCAGAACGTGGTGCGCATAGTCGAGGCGGCCCAGCGCAGTGATACTGGGGTTACCCAGACGAACGAAGCCAGCCAGGAGCTTGCCCGGTTGGGCGAGCGCCTGCGGGATTTGGTGAGTCAGTTTAAGGTCTGAAGTCCGTGTGGTGGCGTGGGTGCTGACGACGGGCTAGTATTGCAGATGTTTCAATGATAACAATGCAATAAAACAAAACGATAAAATGGTGCTAACGATGATGACTCGTCTGTTCAGAACGGCAGCGGTGACGCTGTTGTTCTCTGTTAGTTCGCTCGGCGTAGCGGCAGAAAATCACACGCTTAGGCTTGCACAAACTTGGGGCCCTAACTCGCCTATTCTTGGTGAGACCACCGAGAACATGGCTCAGATGGCCGAAGAAATGTCTGGCGGGCGCCTGAAGATTCGTATCGACAGTGCCAACAAGCACAAGGCGCCGTTCGGTATTTTTGATCTGGTGCGCAATGGCCAGTACGACATGGGACACACGGCCTCTTATTACTATAAAGGCACCATTCCCAATGCCATGTACTTTACCACGACTCCCTTTGGCCTGATTGCGCCAGAAATGTATGCCTGGTTTTATCACGACGAAGGCATGGAGCTGGTGCAGAAAGTTTACGAGCCGTTCGGTCTGCTCTCCTTTCCGGGTGGTAATACCGGCAACCAGATGGGCGGTTGGTTCAACAAAGAAATCAACAGTGTGGCTGACCTTAAAGGCTTGAAAATGCGGACGCCGGGTTTTGCCGGCGAAGTCATGTCTGAGCTGGGTGTTGCGGTAACCAACCTGCCTCCCGGAGAACTGTATACAGCGCTTGAGCGCGGTACCGTTGACGCGGTCGAATGGGTAGGGCCGGCTCTTGATTTCCCTATGGGCTTTCACCAGATCGCGAAGTACTACTATTCAGGCTGGCAGGAGCCAGGCGCGGAAGTTCAGTTTCTGATTAATGAGAAATCCTGGAACAAGCTGCCGAAGGATCTACAGGCCATTCTGCGAATTTCTATGCGCACAGCCGCTTATGACATGTACATCCAGACCACCCACGAAAGCGGTGTAGCCTGGGATCGCATGAAAGAAGACTATCCGAACGTAACGCACAAAACGTTCCCGCCGGAAGTTATCGACGCCATGCGCGATGCAACCAACAAGCTGCTGGCCCAGGAAGCTGAGAAAGACGAGTTGGCGAAAGAGATCATCAACTCCCAGCACGATTACCTGAAGCAGGTTCGTCAGTGGACCAATATTTCAGATAAAGCCTACTTAAACAGCATTGCTACCGACTAACTCCCCGCCACAGACACTCTGGCTATAGCGATAGCCAGAGTGCTTTCCTTGCAGGCCATTCCTCGAAATTGTAGTGCGAAAATCCTGCACTACCCTTTTTATACAGCGCGCTTTCTGGAAAAATACGCCGCTTATTATTTGGGCACGTCTAATGGCAAAAACACTCCTATCGTTGAGCAGAATCAGCAAGCAGTTTGGCGGAAAAACCGTACTGGATGATCTTGGCCTCACGATTGATGATGGCGAGTTTATTACTCTTCTTGGGCCTTCTGGCTGTGGTAAAACCACTCTCTTGCGCATGATGGCGGGCTTCGAACTACCGGATCAGGGCACGATTACGTTGTCTGGCGTTGATATCACACAAACGCCGCCAGAAAATCGACCGTTAAATACGGTGTTTCAGAACTACGCGCTGTTCCCTCACATGTCAGTTTTCGACAATGTAGCCTATGGCCTGAAGATGGAAAAACGGCCAAAAATTGAAATACGCGAGCGAGTTGAAGAAGCCCTGGCTATGGTTCAGCTAGAGGACTTTGCCAAACGCAAACCGCATCAGCTTTCCGGGGGCCAGCAACAGCGAGTTGCGATTGCCCGGGCCGTGGTAAAGCGGCCCAAGATGCTGCTGTTGGATGAGCCATTGTCTGCACTGGATTACAAGCTGCGCCGCACCATGCAGGTGGAGCTCAAGCGACTTCAGCGGGAGCTGGGCATTACCTTCGTGTTCGTCACCCACGATCAGGAAGAGGCGTTGTCTATGTCTGATCGCATTGTGGTGCTCAAAGACGGCCATATTCAGCAGCTTGGTACCCCCCGGGAAGTCTATGAGCGCCCGGCAAACGTCTTTACCGCGCGCTTCGTGGGCCAGACTAATTTTTTCCCCGGCCGTGTAACCAAGATTGAGGATGAGCGCATCAGCGTGGACGTGTTCGGCCTGAACCGGGTGCTGAGCAAACCGCCTTTCCGCGTTGCGATGAATCAGTCGTTGCACGTTTTGCTGCGTCCGGAAGATATTCGCGTGCTGGCGCCGGAAGATACCGAAGGTGTGGCCGGCAAAATTGTGGAGCGTAACTACAAAGGCAGCACCCTGGACTCGGTTATCGAGTTGGAAGACGGCAGCCACGTGATGGCCAGCGAGTTTTTTGATGAAGACGATCCAACGTTTGATTACAGCATTGGCGAGCGAGTGCGCGTGAGCTGGGTAGATGGCTGGGAGTGGTTGTTGGCGGAAGAAAGCGACGAACCGCTGACCGATGAAGAGGAGCAGGCGGCTGATGATGCAGAGCATTAAGCAACAGCCGTTCAGAGCGGCTGTTCTGGTGCTGGTGTGGGGTTGGCTGTTGTTTCTCGTGCTTGCACCCAACATGTTGGTGGTGGGCGCCAGTGTAATGACACGGAACCCTGCAACCTTCATTTCTTTGCCCGTGAACTTAGATGCCTATCGGCAATTGTTCAATCCGCTGTATCTGGAGGTTTTCCTCCATTCCCTTTATATAGCTGCGATGACCACACTGATCTGCCTGCTGATTGGCTATCCCTTTGCCTGGGCACTGTCACGGGTGGAAAAACGCCGGCAGATGTTGCTGATTTTTCTGCTGATTGTGCCTTTCTGGACAAACTCCTTGGTGCGAACCTACGCCTTGAAGTTGATTTTGGCCACCAACGGCCTGCTGAACAGCGCACTTATGTCTTTGGGCTTGATAGATGAGCCAGCGCAGCTTTTGTATACCGAGGGCGCGGTGGTGGTGGGGCTGGTGTATCTGTTGCTGCCGTTCATGATCCTACCCCTGTATTCAGTATTTGAAGATCTGCGCCAGGATGTGTTGTTAGCCTCCCACGATTTAGGCGCCGGGCGTTTCGCCACCTTTAAAAACGTGATTGTGCCGCTGACGCTGCCAGGTGTGCTGGCCGGCGTTATGCTGGTATTGCTGCCGGCCATGGGGTTGTTCTTTGTGCCAGACATTCTCGGTGGCTCGCGCAACTTGCTGGTGGGTAATGTAATCAAAAACCAGTTTCTGGATGCCCGAAATTGGCCGTTTGGCGCCGCCGCCAGCATTGTGCTGACCTTAACCATGGCATTGCTGATGTTTGCCCACCGTTTGAGTAAGCGTCGTATAGGCGAGGAGGGTACCTAATGCGCTGGCTTTCCCGTAGCTATCTCGCCTTGGTGTACCTGCTTTTATATGTGCCGATTGTTGTGCTGGTGGTGTTCTCCTTTAACGACTCCCGCACTGGCTATAACTGGGGCGGTCTCAGCCTGCGCTGGTACGAATCACTACTCAATAACCACGCCATGGTGCAGGCCATGTGGAATTCCCTATGGTTGGCGCTCACTGCAGCCACGGTGTCCACGATGATCGGGGCGCTGACTGCGTTGGCTTTGCACCGGTATCGTTTCCGAGGCAAAAAAGTGCTGAACGGCATGCTATTTGTGGTCATGATGTCGCCAGAAATTGTGCTGGCGATTTCCTTGCTCGGGCTGTTCCTGTTGCTGGGCTTGAAGTTGGGGTATGTGTCACTGCTGCTGGCCCACGTTACTTTCTGCCTGCCGTTTGTGGTGATTACCGTGATGGCCCGGCTCAGCGGCTTTGATGAGCGCTTACCGGAGGCCGCCCGAGATTTGGGCGCCAGTGATTTCACCATGACCCGCACGGTGCTAATCCCGGTGATCATGCCGGCGTTAATAGCTGGCTGGCTGCTTGGCTTCACGCTCTCCATGGACGACGTGGTGGTGAGCACCTTTGTGAGTGGCCCGAGCTACGAGATTCTTCCTCTGCGCATTTACTCGATGGTGCGTGTGGGGCTTAAACCCGAAGTAAATGCACTTGGCACCCTGTTGCTGGTGTTCTCACTGGCGATGCTGATGTTGTCGCAATGGATTCTTTCAAGGAGCAAAAAATGAAGAAAATCGCATTGGCTAGCCTGCTGGCACTGGGCCTGACGGGCTGCAGTTCCGACGATTCACAGGTGCTAAACCTGTATAACTGGTCGGAATACATGCCCCAGGAAGTGCTAACCCGCTTTCAAGATGAAACCGGCATCAAGGTGGTCTACACCACCTACGACAGCAACGAAGCCATGTATGCACGGTTGAAGTTGCTGGATGAGAGCGCCGCGTATGATCTCGCTGTACCTTCCACGTATTACGTCAGCAAAATGCGTAACGAAGGGCTTTTAATGCCCATAGATCAGAGCAAGATCAGTGGTTTTGATCAGGTTGACCCAGAGCTGGTCGGCCTGGATATCGATCCGGAAAACCAGTACAGCGTGCCTTATCTCTGGGGCACAACAGGTATTGGCGTAGATACCGCTGATATAGAGGGCGAGCCAGTCACGGCTTGGGAAGATCTGTGGGATGAGCGCTTCGAAGGCCGGGTGATACTGACCAACGACATGCGCGAAGTGTTCCACATGGGCCTGCGAGTACTGGGCTACTCGGGCAACAGTACCGACCCGAAGCAGATAGAAGAAGCTTATGAAAAGCTGGTAGAGCTGATGCCATCCGTGCGTACGTTTAACTCAGACGCGCCGCGCATGCCATTCCTGGAAGGTGAAGCCGATGTGGGCATGATCTGGAACGGTGAGGCTGTGATGGGCAAGGAAAGCCTGGCGTCACTGGAATATGTGTATCCGAAGGAAGGCATCATCGCTTGGTTAGACAGTTTCGTGATTCCGAAGAACGCGAAAAACCCCGAGGCGGCTCACAAGTTTATCAGCTTTGTGCTACAGCCTGAGATTGCCGCGCTGATCAGTGAAGACATAGGCTATGCCACGCCTGTCTTGCCTGCCAGAGACCTGCTTGAAGAAGAGGTTGCCGGAGATCGCGCCAGTTATCCGACACCGGAAGACATGGTAAATGCAGAGTTCCAGGCTGATATTGGCGACGACGCTCTGCAGGTTTATGCAAAATACTGGGAAAAGCTAAAATCCGGGCTTTGAGCCCGAGTCGATGGGTTTGAAATGGCGGTGCTGGGGTGAATCCCTGGCGCCGCCGTAATACATCACAAGCTTTACTGTCTTTGATTTGTACACGTAACGAGATTGTTGATCTATACTTGCCAGTTACAGACCCCAATGGCAGGTTTCCAGTGCCACGACCCGCGTTTCTTCTACACATCCTAATTATCCTCTCTACTATTCTGTGCGGGCTGGTGCCAGTTGCCACTGTGGCAGCGCCGCAGCCGCTAACCGAAGGTTGGGAGTATCGCTGGGGCGATTTACCTTTTAATACGGGTGGCACGCCAGACTGGGCGCCTACACAACAGCCCGAGCAGTGGCACGCCATAGGGTTTCCTTCCAATCCGCCAGATCGTAATGGCCGGGATCAGGTGTGGTACCGGGTGACTCTTCCCGCAGGTGATTTTCAGGAACCGGTGCTTTATATCTTGAGCATAGACCTGATTACGCAGGTGTGGTTAGACGGCAAAAACATTTATCAGTACGGCACTTTTGATGAGGAAGGGCGCGGCAAATTTGAAGGCTGGCCCTGGCACAAGATCGCGCTGCCCGAGGATTATGAGAACAAGGTACTCTACTTTCGCGTGTATTCAGGCTACACGGATATTGGTCTCTGGGGTGAGATCAGCATCATGGATCACTCGGAGCTAATGCTCCACATCCTCAAGAGTTCTCTTAAAGATTTGTTTGTCGCCGGCTTTTCCTTGCTGGTGGCCATGCTCGCGCTTATTTTCTCCATGCTTCAGGGAGGCAGAAAGACCTTATCCAGCATTGCCCTGTTTGCACTGGCCTCTTCGGTCATGTTGGTGGCCGAAAGCCAGGCCAGCCTGCTGATTGTTCCCAATGCTCTATTTTGGAATTACCTCGCTGCCGGCGGATACTACCTGTTGCCTGTCGCGTTATGGTTAATGCTGGATCAGTGGCTGGGGGATCGCCGATCGCCAGCAACCAGCTTGATCTGGAAGCTGCATTTGGGTTACGTGGTGGGTTCGTTGAGCCTGGCATTGATCGGCGTAGTGGAGTTGTCATCAACTTACCCACCATTTGATGTTTTGCTGCTGCTTTCCTTTACCGCAATGGGTGTATTAACAGTACCTCGGCTTAGGTTCTTCTCCGGAGAGCAAAAGCTTCTGGTGCTCGCATGCTGCATATTTGGGGCTTTGCTTGTTGTCGATATGGCAGTGGCTCACGGTATGTTGCCTTGGGTCGAGGTGCCGATCAGTATTGGCTTGCTGGTGTTTTCTCTGTCTGTGGTCCTTATATCGTTTTGGCATTATGCGTCGACCCAACAAGCGTTGCAGAAGTTGACGGTAACCCTAGAGCAGCAGGTGGCTGAACGTACAGAAAAAGCAGAAACCCTTCTGCAGCGGGAACAGGTAAGAGCGGGTTTGCTGACCTTCGAAAATGAGAAGAGCCGAGCGCTTGTTGATGTTATTGCCCAGCTGCAGACGTATGGAAGCCTGAACCAAGCGTTTCATTTGCTGGTTGAAATCTTGCCAGCACTCTGCAGCCCGATCAAAGGTATGATTTACCGGCGAACGGGCAAAGGAAGTTACGAGCGCATGGTGAGCTGGGGTTATGGTGATACGCGCCCCAAGCTGGCTCCGGTTATTGCCAATGCTTATGACTTTCCTGGGCTATCCCGGTTGATTTCAGGCTCTGTTATAGACGCTGAGGCGGCGAGCAGGAGTTTGCAGGGATTGGTTAGCTTTCCCATTAATGTTGAATTCGCAAGCCATGGCTCAGCACCTGAAAGCCTGTTGCTACTTGAGGGGGAGAGCATTCGCAGCTCCGGGCATACCGATTCTGGAGCAGCAAGGCTTCTGTCATCCCTTAACCTGGCAGTCGAACGCATTGGCGTTACGCTTTCTGGGATTTCCCTCAGGGAAGAATTGCAGCGTTTCTCCTATGAGGATGCGCTTACCGGGCTGAAAAATCGCCGGTATTTCGATCAGCTTTTTGAGCATGAAATGGCAGTGGCGCTGCGCAAAGGCTCAGCACTCTCGCTGCTATTGCTGGATATAGATCACTTTAAACATTTTAACGATAGTCATGGGCATGAGGCCGGCGATGCCGCGTTGAGGGCCTTCGCTGCGGTACTGGAATCCCGGTTCCGTGGCAGCGATGTTGTTTGTCGCTACGGTGGTGAGGAGTTTGTAGTGATTCTGCCTGGTTCAGACATGGCCGGTGCCAGAGAGCGTGCAGAGCAGTTGTGTGAGGCAGCACGGAAAGAGCCAATGACCTTTGAAGGCAACAACCTTGGCTATCTCACCATATCTATTGGTGTCGCAGCTTGGCCGAATAGTACTGGTGAACCGGGAAAATTGTTCAAGTTAGCAGACGAAGCTCTGTACCGAGCTAAAACCGGTGGACGTGATAATGTTGAGGTGGCTTCAGAGTAGTAGCCGGCCAAGCGTAGTGCATAGAGGACGCCTAAAAGGCGCCTGGCCGGCGCAAAGTCTGGTGGCTTAGACCACCAGCACAGGGCACTTGGCGTGGGAGGCTACCCGGTGTGACACGCTGCCGAGGAGCATGCCGTCCTTGTCGCTGTGGGTGCCTCGGGTCCCCACTACAATCAGATCTGCTTCTTTGTCCTGAGCAAATTTAACAATCACTTTTGAGGGGCGCCCAGCTTTCACAAAGCCGCGAACCTTGGTGGCCCCGTGTTCCTTCGCCAGATCCTTGGCGTGATTGACTACTCCCTTGGCGTACTCAGAAAGAACCTTATCCGGAATGTCCATATCGGCCGGCCGGCCGATGGAAAGCGATGCCTCAAACAAGCTGTGGTGCTTATAGACGCAGATAATGAGTATCTCCGCCTTGGGGATAAGCTGTTGCAGTCCAATAGCCTTGTCCAGAGCCTTGAGCGAGGTTTTAGAGCCGTCCACCGCCACCAGTATCCGATTGAACATTTTCTTCTCCTTAAAAATTCAGATCTGGTTGCACGTTAGTCTGCGAAGGCAAGATCACGTAGGAACAGTGCGATCTGCGGAAACGCAATAATCAGTCCTGCAGCAGCAATCAGCATGAAGATGAACGGAGGTGTGCCCCGGATAACTTCCATATAAGGCCGCTTGAAAATCGCAATGGCTGTGAAAATATCGCAACCAAACGGTGGTGTTGCCGAACCAATCGCAACCTGCAGGGTAATCAGTACCCCCACGAGTACAGGGTCCAGACCTGTTGCTTGAATAGCTGGAGCAAAGATTGGAGTCAGTACCAAGATGACAACTATGGGGTCGACAAACATACAGGCCACAAAAAATGCGACACAGATTGCGATAAGCACGCCTACCGGGCCGGCTTCATTTACACCGACAGATTCGAGTATTGCCTGAGGAATCTGGGCAAAGGAAATGATCCAGGAGAAGCCGTTGCCTACGGCTACCAGGATGAACACCACGGCGGTGATCAAACCAGTGGACTTGGCAATTTTATATACTTCGCGAAGCTTCAGAGAGCGGAATACAATGAATTCCAGCAGGAATGCATAGAGCACACAAACGGCCGCCGCTTCGGTCGGGCTGAAGATGCCGCCGTAAATACCACCCACGATAATGACCGGGAAAAACAGCGGCCAGCTGGCATCGCGAACAGAGAAGGCACGTTGGCGCCAGGTTGCCTTGGGTTCAGTCGGTACGTTGTTTTTGTAAGCGTAGAACAGGCAGTAAAGCGAGAACATGAATAGGATCAGGATGCCAGGGCCAACGCCCGCAATAAACAACTCGGCGATGGATGTTTGGGAGATAACCCCGTAAATGATCATGCCGATACTGGGCGGTATCAAGAAGGCAATGTCACTGGCGTTAATAATCAGAGCTAGAGTAAACGAATCGGAATAGCCGGCCTTGAGCATCTTCGGACGCAAGGGAGAGCCAACGGCGACAACGGTTGCCTGAGTAGAGCCTGAAACAGCACCAAAGAGCGTGCAGGAGGTTGCGGTACTGATCGCCAGCCCGCCTTTTATATGGCCGATAAAGGCCATGACCATGGCGATCAACCGGTCTGCTGACTGACCGCGGGTCATGATGTCTGCGGCGAGAATGAACATAGGCACCGCAATGAGTGAGGCCGGCCGTATGCCCCCCATCATTTGCTGGATGAAGGTGCCCATTTGGCCAAAGCCGTCGAACATCATGATAAAGCCAACGACGGCGGCGGTCGTTAGAGGAATCATCATCGGGAAGCCAAGCAGCAGCAGCCCGATCATGATGATCATTAAAATAGTCGCCATAGATGTGCCCTTTTTTATCGTTTCCGGAGTTAAACCGGATCAGACTTCCGATTCTGAATCAGCGTAACCATCAATCACGCCTGTGGAGAGATAAACGTCTTCACTGGTGAAGTTCTTGACGGCGGTGAGGAGGTATTGGATACCGGTAACCGCGAAACCCACGGGCACCCATATATAGATCCACCAGATTTCAAATCCCAGCGCGGGCAAAATACGGCCTCGGCTATACAGCGTCTCTATATAGCCGTATGAGTGATAGCACAGGAAGAACATCACCGCTGAAGTGAACAGGGCAATAAAAATCATGAGTACTTTGCGGCCTTTGGTTGGAAGTGCGTCGTAAACAGCGGACATCCGTATGTGTCGGCCGTAGCGTGCTGCATAGCCAATGCCTGCAAAGGTAACCAGAATAATCAGGATGCGGTTTATTTCGCCGGAGAAGAAGAAGCCTTCTCCAAACACAAATCGTGCAACTACGTTCACGACGGTGTTGATAGCCATGAATATTATACCTGCGGCCAGAATTACGGCCTCAGTTTTGGCTATCCATCCGTCTATGGTTCCCAGAAACCCGGGTAAACCGGACTCAAAAGTGCCGGTATCGTCTTCTATCTCCGGGGAGTTCTCGGACATGGGGTCTGCTCCAGATCATGTCGCTCCCTGCCGGACATTGTTGTTTGGCGGGGCGGGGTTGGTTCAATAGAGTGTCCGCCGGCGGGTGCCGGCGGACAGGAACGACATCGTATCAGTCGTCCTGCACTTCTTTCAGATCTTTCTTGAATTGATCCAGCAGGTCTTTGCCGCCTTGGCCAGCCATCTCAATAAATTTCTCCTCAACTTGCGGAGCTTTGGCCTTGAAAGCTTTGATCTGCTCTTCGTTCAGGCGAGTTACAGTAACCTCGTCGCTGGATTCCTGGATCTTCGCCAGTGCTTCATCCGCCAAGCCGTCGATGTGAACAACAATTTTCTCGAAGGCATACTCTGTCGCGTCTTGGATGAGCTCTTTGTCTTCGTCTGACAGGCCATCGTAGAATTGCTTATTGGCCATCGACGCGGTCGTGAACCAGCCATGACCGGTGTAGATCAGGTTAGGTGACACTTCATACAGGCCGCCAGATTCGATCCAGAAGATCGGGTTTTCCTGACCGTTGATCATATTGGTCTGCAGTGCGCCGTAAACTTCACCCCAAGGTAGCGGCGTCGGAGTTGCGCCGAACGCAGAGTAAGTTTCGGACAGCAGTGGGTTGGTCATAACCCGGATCTTTTTGTTCTTCATTCCTTCGGGCGTAGTGACTGGTTCATCCAGAGTGATAACAAATTCGCCCTCCGGATACATCTGCAGAAGCTCAAGGCCTTTATCGGCATAGAGTTTCGGGAAGTCTTCGTTGATGGCTTCACTCTCGCGGAAGAACTTAATGACCGTATTTATGTCGGTGGGCATCAGATAAGGAATGAAGAAAATCTGAGCTTCCGGAATCAGAGCGCCGGTAAAACCAGGCGACTGGTTAACAAAGTTCAGAATGCCCGCCTGGGTTTGCTCCATGATATCGTCGGATTCACCGAGCTCGCCAAAACGATAAACCTGGAGGGTGTGATCGGAGTTGTCTTCGATATATTCCTTGAATTTATATGCGTATACATCCTGTACGTCGCCTTCGTATTCTTCGTGTGCATACCGCCAGTTGTCTGCATTCACAGAGTTTGCTGCGGTCATCGCCGCGAAAGCGAACGCTGAAAGTCCGGCCAGTTTTTTGAATTTGCTCATGCTGCTCATCGGTTTTCTCCGTTCGTTTTTTTTCAGATATTTATTGTTACATTATTAAAGACTGGCAAAACTTGGCGACTTTCGCAAGAAATTGACCTATTTGGTTTATTTCTGCCTGGAGCCGGCATTGTTGATGCCCGCCCTGAAAAGAAATGCCCCGAACTCTTTCGTTACCCGATCAAGGCTCTTCTCGAGGCGGTGACCATCGGGCAACATCAGTACCGGATGCGCTTGCTGCCGGGCGAGCTCCATAACCGGCATGGCTGGCACCACGTCATCATCCCAGCCGTGAATAATCTGTACATGTTTCGCTTGGATGTGAGGGCTGGACTGAGGGTAGCCCGGCAATGCGAGCGCTGGTGCCAGCAAGAAGCACCCAAAAACGGGTGTCTGTGCACTGGTTTGGGCGCACACCC
>NZ_JBQDKB010000028.1:13637-37624 GCF_052094685.1 Marinobacter sp. | reverse complement strand
ACCTCCGACCGCTCGGTTCGTAGCCGAGTACTCTATCCAGCTGAGCTACAGCCGCGTAAAATCTTTTCTCGAGTTAGCCAAGACCTTTTCGAGAGCAACTTGCAAAAAGTGGTGCGGCTGGGAGGATTCGAACCTCCGACCGCTCGGTTCGTAGCCGAGTACTCTATCCAGCTGAGCTACAGCCGCACATTGATCACTTATTGTGGTTGGTCGTTACTTCAACCTGTCCTGCCTTTCCTATGATAAGAAATGGCGGAGAGGGAGGGATTCGAACCCTCGGTACACTTTCGCGTACGGTTCCTTAGCAGGGAACTGGTTTCAGCCACTCACCCACCTCTCCTTGAGAACGGGGCGTATATTACCACAATGTTTCTGTTTTCATAGGGGTAACGCGATTTTTTTAGTGTTCGTTTCACCCAGGCATAAAAAAACCGTCCGGGTTTCCCCTGAACGGCCTTTTATCGGCTCAGCTGTTGCCGGGTTCCGGCTCATCCACATCTTTTTCAGACTGAATGCGTTGGTAAATCTCTTCCCGGTGAACGGCAACCTCTTTTGGTGCATTTACACCAATCCGCACCTGGTTACCTTTTACCCCCAGCACGGTAACGGTGACTTCATCACCAACCATCAACGTTTCGCCAACACGGCGAGTTAGAATCAACATATCCCTTACTCCCTATCCAGAGCTACCTGTTCCGACAAGTAATTTTTTGATTGGTTTCCATCTTTATAATGAGATCACGGGCTGACCAACACTCGCATATTCCCTTATACGGTCATATGTGGACACAAGGTCAGAAAATAAGTCTCTTTTTTTAATACCCTTAACAACAAGCCAGATCGCCGCTTGAGTTACAAGGTCTCTTCTACCCCAGGCTTGTCGAGCTCAAATACACTGTGAAGAGCACGAACCGCAAGCTCAAGATATTTCTCATCGATCACCACCGAAATCTTAATTTCTGACGTGGCGATCATCTGAATATTAATTCCCTCAACCGAGAGCGCCTCAAACATTTTGGTTGCCACTCCCGCATGAGAGCGCATACCAACACCGACGATACTGACCTTCGCAATCTTGGTATCGCCGCTAACTCCGCGCGCACCCAATTCGTCCGAAACACGCTGAAGCACGTCTTTGGTACGATTGAAATCGTTGCGATGAACGGTGAAGGTGAAGGCAGTCCGGTTATCCTCACCCACGTTCTGGACAATCATATCCACATCAATATTGGCTTCACTCACCGGCTTCAAAATGCACAATGCACTGCCCGGGGTGTCGGGCACGCCCGAGATCGTAACTTTGGCTTCATCACGGTTAAAGGCGATGCCGGAGACGACCGGTTGTTCCATGGCGATTTCTTCCTCAAATGTAATCAGGGTGCCTTCACCTTCCTGGAAGCTGGAGAGAACCCTTAGCGGAACGTTGTATTTACCCGCAAATTCTACGGCGCGAATCTGGAGCACTTTAGAGCCCAGGCTCGCCATTTCCATCATTTCTTCAAATGTAATCCGCTCCAGACGCCGCGCACTGTCTACCACCCTGGGGTCGGTTGTGTACACGCCGTCGACATCGGTATAAATCTGGCATTCATCAGCCTTAAGCGTAGCTGCCAGAGCCACGGCAGTGGTATCTGAACCGCCCCGACCCAACGTGGTGATATTGCCGTTTTCATCAACACCCTGAAATCCAGCAACCACCACCACACGACCCGCATCCAGATCCGCACGCATACGTTGCTCGTCGATCTCTTTGATGCGTGCCTTTGTGTGCATGTTGTCTGTGAGTATGCGCACTTGCGACCCGGTATAAGAACGCGCATCGCAACCACGTTTCTGCAGAGCCATAGAGAGAAGAGACATGGTTACCTGCTCTCCCGTAGACACCAGCACGTCCATTTCACGAGGTACAGGCTCGTCCATAATCTCGCTGGCCAGCCCGATTAACCGGTTGGTTTCACCGCTCATGGCAGAAACCACCACGACAACATCATGACCCGCATTGCGGAAGCCACACACTTTCTCAGCCACTGCTTCTATGCGCTCGGTTGTACCTACCGAGGTGCCACCAAATTTCTGAACAAACAGAGCCATTGTCTTTCCAATATCCTAATCAGGGACCTGTGGCAGAGCACAACGCCCTGCCCGTCATAAAATAAGCGGCGGGAATTATAAACCCCGACCGCCTCAGAAAAACAGTTGCTTAGGCGATATTTTTCTCAACCCATTCAGACACGCCAGAAAGCGCACCTGCAAGCTTTGACGGATCGTTACCACCGCCCTGAGCCATGTCAGGTCGGCCGCCGCCTTTGCCGTCTACCAAAGAGGCCAAATGCTTCATCAGATCGCCCGCCTTGATTCGACCGGTTGCAGATTTGGTCACACCCGCGACAAGAGTCACTTTTCCATCCTCAACACTCGCCAATACAACCACACCTTCACCCAGCTTGTTTTTAAGCTGATCGGCGGTTTCCATTAACGTCTTGCGATCGGCGCCTTCAAGTTCGGACGCAACCACTTTCAGGCCAGCGACCTCTACCGCAGAGTCTGCCAAGTCGTTCCCTGCTGAACTCGCCAACTTGGCTTTCAGGGCGTCAACGTCTTTCTCGAGTTGCCGGTTGCGCTCAACCGTTTGCTGCACTTTTTCGACAATCGTTTCTCGGCTGCCCTTCACGAGGCGGGCCGCTTCACGCAATGTACGCTCAGTTTCATCCACCCACTCAAGCGCGCCAAAGCCAGTCACCGCTTCAATGCGGCGAACGCCGGAGGAAATACCACTCTCTGAGGTAATTCTGAGCAGACCAATGTCGCCGGTGCGCGCCACGTGGGTTCCACCACACAGTTCCACAGAGTAGCTATCTGTACCCATGCTCAACACACGAACAACATCGCCGTACTTTTCACCAAAAAGAGCCATGGCGCCTTTTTCCTGGGCCTGCTCCATATCCGTGATGTCAGTCTGTACTGCGGTGTTATCAAGAATTTGCTCGTTCACCTGGCGCTCAATCTCTTTCAGCTGTTCTGGTGTAACAGCTTCAAAGTGCGAGAAATCAAAACGCAGTTTATCTGGGTCGACAAGTGAGCCTTTCTGGCCAACATGCTCGCCCAAAATCTTGCGTAAGGCAGCGTGCAACAAGTGTGTTGCTGAGTGGTTGCGGCGGGTCCTGTCACGGCGCCCATGATCAATACGCGCATCCACTTCTAGGCCAGGGAAAAGCTCACCTTCTATAAGAGTGCCCACATGCAGGTGATTATCCCCATCCTTTCGGGTATCCGTTACCTTGAAACGACCGCCACTCCACGTCAGCAGCCCGGTATCGCCTACCTGGCCACCAGATTCAGCATAAAATGGGGTGCGTTCAAGCACAACGACTGCTTCATCACCGGCTTCAGCCGTTTTTTGCTCGCCGCTCACAATTACGGCACGAATCCGTTCATGGCCATCTACCTGGTCATAACCGGTGAACTCGGTTTTGCCGTCGATACCCAAGCTGGCTGCGTTGTAATCTATTCCAAATTTACTAGCTGCCCTGGCCCGCTCACGCTGGGCCTCCATGGCTTTTTCGTAGCCTTCGTAATCCAACGTTAAGCCACGCTCACGGGCTATATCGTTGGTAAGGTCTACCGGAAAACCGTAAGTGTCATACAGCGTAAAAATAGTCTTACCCGGAATAACCTCACTTTTCAGCTCGGCAATATCCTGCTCAAGAAGGCGCAAACCCTTATCCAGAGTTTTTACAAACTGCTCTTCCTCTTGCAACAACACTCGCTCGATCTGCTTGCGACTACTAACCAGCTGAGGAAACGCCTCGCCCATCAATTCAACCAGAGCACCGGTCAACTTATAGAAGAACGGGCCTGTGGCGCCCAACTTATTACCATGGCGGGCAGCACGCCGAATGATTCGACGCAATACAAAGCCTCGACCTTCGTTGGACGGCATAACACCATCGGAAATCAGAAACGCACAAGAGCGGATATGATCCGCAACTACCCGCAGGCTGGCTTCTGTGGTTGCAGCGCCACCAAGTACCTCTGAGGCCGCGTTCAACAAATCATCAAAGAGATCAATTTCGTAGTTACTGTGCACACCTTGCAGAACCGCTGTCACCCGCTCCAAGCCCATACCCGTATCCACGGAAGGCTTAGGTAAGTTGAGCATTTCACCGTCGGCGGTGCGGTTGTACTGCATGAAGACCACATTCCAGATCTCAATGTAACGATCGCCATCTTCTTCTGGGCTTCCAGGAGGGCCACCTGCTACATCTGGACCATGGTCGTAAAAAATTTCGGAGCACGGGCCACAAGGGCCAGTATCACCCATCTGCCAGAAGTTGTCTGAGGCATAGCGAGCACCGCCGTTGTCTCCGATGCGGATAATACGATCCGCCGGTACGCCAACTTCTTTGTTCCAGATGTCGTAGGCTTCGTCATCATCTGCGTAAACAGTCACCCACAGCCTTTCAGAAGGCAGATTCAACCACTGCTCTCCCGTCAGGAAGGTCCACGCATAATTGATGGCTTCACGCTTGAAGTAGTCGCCAAAGCTGAAGTTGCCGAGCATCTCGAAGAATGTATGGTGGCGAGCTGTGTAGCCAACATTCTCAAGGTCGTTGTGCTTACCGCCGGCCCGAACACATTTCTGGGTACTGGTCGCACGGCTGTAGTCGCGCTGCTCACGGCCGAGAAACACGTCTTTGAATTGGTTCATCCCCGCATTGGTAAACAGCAGTGTCGGATCATCCGCTGGTACCAGCGAGCTGCTTGAAACAATGGAGTGACCTTGCTGCTTAAAATAATCGAGAAATGCCTGTCGCAACTCTGCGGTTTTCATAGCCCGTTGATACCTTTCCATAAATCCCACCGTAAACCGGCCGGATCCGAGATTGAATACGAATACTTACATGCGTGTGCAAATCGGCTACTCTAGCACACGCCGAGTACATGAAAAACGTGAAACATCACAGGAGACCCCATGCCCCGTCGCTTCCACGCCGCTGACGAACTGCTTCCCCCAGCGTCGTTTCTTAAACGATCCCTCGCTATTGTTTACGACGGCTTGATCAGTATTGCTGTGCTTCTGGTTACCACCGGTATTTACACCCTGATAACCGGCTGGGCAAATGGCTGGGTCACCAGTTGGGACGCACCTCTACAAAAAGCTGACTCAGGCCAGTTATCCGGAGATCCCGGCTTAACATTTGTGCTTTTCCTGGTGATGTATCTGTTCTTTGCCTATTTTTGGACGCGTATCGGACAAACGCTGGGCATGCAAGTTTGGCGTATACGCATAGAGAATCTGGATGGCTCATCCGTAAGCTGGAGCCAGGCGCTTCGTCGTTACGTAACCGCAGCTGGTGTGTTATTTCTAGCCCTACTAGCCGGCTATTACCTCGGATCTGTAACGCTTCTTCTTTCAATTCCAGCAATGCTCGCACTGTTTTTCCCGGTAAACGGGCTGTCAGTAACCGACCGGCTGTCCGAAAGTGTTGTTGTGAATCTGGCAAAAAAACCAACAGCGGACTAATCCAGAGCGCCAGGCGGCTACCCTGCCCGGCGCATCAGTACGGCACCAAACACCGCATTCACCGCAATCGGCACGAGAACCGCAAGTATTGGGTTAAATCCGTAAACCACGCTCATCGGGCCCAGCAAATCCTGCATGTACTTGAACAGCAACCCCACAAGCAGACCGGTAAACACCCGGAAACCCATGGTAACCGAGCGCAACGGCCCAAAAATAAAGGAAATAGCGACCAGAGCCATCACCCCGGTACCTAGCGGCATTAAAGCTTTTTTCCAGAACGCCAGCCAATAAGGAGAGGCGTTCAACTCCTGGTCGCCAAGATAGCTGGCGTAGGTGTACAAGCCCGTCATAGAAAGATTTTCGGGCTTCACGATCAATACACTCAAGACACTCGGCGACAAGCCCGTGTCCCAGCGCAGAGACTTATGCTCCTCGCGGCTTGTTGAGTCGCCTTCCAGGCGCGTGGTGGTGGAGTTCTCCAGCATCCAGTGATCGCCCTCATAGATCGCCCGCTCGGCAAAACTGGCAGTTACCAATTTGCGCTCATCGTTGAAGCGGAACATGGAAATACCGTGCAGCACACCATTAGACTGCACCGCATTTAAGTGCATGAACACGTTCCCTTCACGATGCCACACACCATGGGCCGCGGCGACGTTCTGGCCAGCACCGAGCGCGACAGCTTTATAGCTTTGGGCACTTCGTTCCGCTGGCGGCGCCAGATATTCACCGATAAGCACACCAGCCAAAACAATCACCAATGCCGGTTTCATTGCTGACCAAACAACTCGCTTGAGCGAAACCCCCGCCGCGCGAATAACGGTAAGCTCAGAAGAACTGGCCATGCTGCCCAGCCCAACCAGGCAGCCCATAAAAGCACCCAGCGGCAGGTAGTCGTATATCCGGCGCGGCAACGTGAGAAGCACATACCAGAGCGCATCTAAGATTTGATAGTTGTTTCGGGTGTCTTCTAACTCAGCAACGAAAGCGAAAATGAGATCCAGAGACAGCACAACCACCATCACTAGGAGCATTGCGCCGCCAACATTGCGCATCACATAGTGGTCAATCTTACGCATTAGCTAGCCCTTCCCGCGTCACCTTTCGCTTGTAAAGCCAGGCCGGGCCAAAATGCAACCACAAGCCCAGTGCCAGAAAGATTGCGTGCACCCAAAGCATACCTAGCCACTCAGGCACCTTGCCGTCCGACATGGCATCACGGGCAACAATGAGCAGTCCAAGGTAAGCAACATAAACAAGCATTGCTGGCAGCAAATGGAAAAACCGGCCTTGCCGAGGGTTCACACGGCTAAGCCGAACCGCCAACAAGGTTACAATTGGGACAATCAGCGGCAACGAAAAACGCCAGTGCAACAGAGCCCTGTCTCTGGGGTCATCCGAGCGCATTAGCTGGCCGGTAGTCACGCCCTCATCCAGTTCCACGTCGCCACTGCTGCCGCTGCGAATTTTTAGGCCGTAGGCTTCAAAGCCGGTAATTTGGTAATCCAGTTTGCCCGGCATTCCGTCGAAACGTGCGCCGTCCTCTAAAATAAGGAAGCGGCTGCCCGTGTCCTCATCAATCAACTGGGATCCAGATTCGGCTGCAATAACACTTACACCCTCACCATCACGACCATACTCCGCAATAAATACACCTTGCAGACGTCGCTTGTCGTCACTAAGAGCCTCGGTGTAAGTCACACGCCCACCGGATGAAAGCTCTTGAAAGCGCCCCGGCGCGAGCAAGTCGAACTCTGTCGCTTTCGACTGTTCCGCAAAGATTTTTTCAACCTGCCCCATGCCCCAGGGGGATACAAACAAGCTCATGCTCCCCACCACCAACATCACAACAAGGCTACCCATCAGGGTTTTTGAAAGCAGCTGGCGATCACTAACGCCACAGGCGTAAAGCACCGTCATTTCACTTTCCAGGTACATCCGGCCATAAGCGAGCAATATGCCGATAAACAACCCTAGCGGAAGAATGAGCTCAAGAAATCCGGGGAATCGATAGGCCATGATTTCAAACAGCACACCCGGCGCAATTTTGCCCTCGGCTGCACCGGCCAGATATTTGATAAAACGCCCACTCATGAACACCAGCAGAAGGATGCCCGAAACAGCAACCATGCTGACCATAATCTGACGTATGAGATAGCGAAAAATAATGTGCAAAACGGTTTCTCTGCCCGTGTAGACCGGAATATGGAGGAATAGGAAAACTGCGCGTATTCTATGTAACCTTGGGGCTGAATGACAGCGCAGCGACGTTAAGGCCGCGACAGATTAAGTGCCAATAAAGTGAAGTAACCTGCTCTGCCAACTTGATAATCTGCCTCCAAGCCCCAATGCTTGGAGGCATCAGAACGAATCATTCCCGCCGCTCACAACTGCGGCTTTCCCGGACAACTACAGGAGTTTCCATGAACTTCAGCCTAAACAGCAATGTTATTACGAGCACCAAAGCCGACTGCTTGGTCGTCGCCCTTCCAGAAAAAGGCGACTGGCCAGCCTCCACCACCGAGGCGGACGGCGCATTGGGCGGGCTGATCGGCAAACTCCAGAAGGCTGGCGACGTTACCGGCAAGAATGCAGAAACAAACCTGATCCCCCTTAGCGACCAACCTTGGGGCAGACTCCTTATTGTGGGCACCGGAAAAGACGCCGACCGCAACAGCGCCAATTTACGCATGGCACTATCGGCCATGATGAGCGTACTCAAAGACGGCCCTTCAAAAAGCGTGCTTATTACCCTGACAGAAACCGCTGTAACGGGTGACGAAAGCGTTAGCTCCGAACTTGCAAAACTTAGCCTGATTGGCCGCACACTGGAAGACCAGCTCTACCTCTTCAGCGATTTCAAAAGCGAAAAGCCGACCGCACGCAAACTCAACAAAGTGTTGGTTTCGGCCTCAAATGCTGGCAAAGCCCAGAAAGAAGCCTTCAATTTGGGCTTGGCTACCGGCCGTGGCATGAACTACACCCGCGATTTGGGCAACACGCCGCCGAACATCTGCCACCCTGTATGGCTCGCCGAACAAGCCACCAAACTGGCGGCTGACCACGATTGCATCAAGACTGAAATTCTTGATGAAAAGCAGATGAAAAAACTGGGCATGAACTCCCTTCTGGCCGTCGGCCAAGGCAGCACCCAGCCACCACGCTTGATTGTAATGGAATACCGCGGCGGCAACGCAAAAGACAAGCCCCATGTACTGGTTGGTAAAGGCATCACCTTCGACAGCGGTGGCATCAGCCTCAAACCAGGCGCTGGCATGGATGAAATGAAATACGACATGGGTGGTTCTGCCGCCGTATTCGGTGCCATGCAGGTGCTTGCGGAAACTCAACCTGAAATCAACGTGGTTGCGGTGATTGCCGCCGCTGAAAACATGCCGGACGGCAATGCCACTCGCCCTGGCGACATTGTGACCACTATGTCAGGCCAAACGGTTGAAATCCTAAACACAGATGCTGAAGGCCGCCTGGTATTGTGCGATGCCCTCACCTACGTGAAGAAGTTTGACCCGGCAGCGGTGATCGACCTGGCCACACTAACCGGCGCCTGCATTGTTGCCCTTGGCCACGAAGCTACCGGCCTGCTGGCAAACAACGACGCGCTGGCAAACGAATTACTGGCCGCCGGCGATCGCGCCAGCGACAAAGCTTGGCGCCTGCCATTATGGGATGAGTACCAGCCCCTGCTAGACAGCAATTTTGCAGACATGGCCAACATCGGCGGTCGCTCGGCGGGCACCATTACCGCTGCGTGCTTCTTGTCGCGCTTCACCAAGGAATACAACTGGGCGCACCTCGACATTGCAGGCACCGCCTGGCACTCCGGCAAAGCCAAAGGCTCCTCCGGCCGCCCGGTTCCCTTGCTGGTCAATTACCTGATGTCCCATGCCGGCAAATAATGGAAAGTAACCCGGCAACACAAACCGGCAGCCATGCTGCCGGTACGTCCGAGCAGCAGGAAAAGAACCAGCGTTATTGGTTCCACATCCTGCTGCAGGACACCCCCGCCGCTCGCCACCTGCACGCCACCAAGCTTGTAAACAAAGCCTGGCAGCAAGGCGACCGGGTGTGCATCGTATGTGATACCACGCAACAGGCTGAAGAACTGGATGGTCTGATCTGGAACTTCAGCCCTGATGCGTTTATCCCGCACAGTATCATTCCCGATTCCGCCACACCCTGTACTGACCCAGTTGGCATATTGCTATGCCCGCCGATAGCGGAAGATTGGGACACGGTTATTATTCTCTCGGAGACACTCCCTGCGAATGCAGACAGGTTTAAACGGCTTGCTCTAGTGGCTCATAACGACCCGGCGATGCTCAATCAGGCGCGGTCGCATTTTAAGCAGCTTAGGGCACTGGGTATCGAGGCAAGAGTTCACGACCAACGGCAGCGTTAAGCTTGGCGGGCTCCCCGCCAACGGCCTGTCGGCACCTTATCAGTACAAGCTCTTCTGAAACCCGACAAACACATTTCGTATGTTCGCCACAGGCCCAAGCTCCTGAACTGCATCACGAACCGTGTGATACTTCAGCTCAATCAACTGCGGTAACTTATCCGGGTTCAACTCGGTAACACCACGCTGAACATAATGATCCAGCACAAACTCTAAAAACTCATGCTGGCGATAATCGAACTGGCCGTAAATACGTGCCCGGTGAGTATCCACACGCTCAGACCGTGTTATTGGTGACAGGTTGAAAGCCACATAAGCCAGCACATCATAAATGTCGCTCTTTTCGGCCTCAATCATCTTGCCGATTTCTTGCAACTGCTCGATGCCATAGCCTTTCTCTTCCAGGCCATCCAACAGCTTGATGCGGGTATCTGGCAAGCTCCACAGTTCGCGCAGCTTGTCTTCATCAGCGAACCATTCCGGTAAATCACCATGCAGGTGTTGAATAAACTCAGCCGCCGACATGGGTTTGCCATCCGGGCTCCAAAAGCTGGTCGCGCTCATGTGCTGAATGGTGCGCTCCTTGCCATCAGCCAGTTTCACCTTAATTTTGCGTTTCTGTTGGCAGGTACAAGGCTGCTGGCCGCATTCGTCGCACGGCTCAGGCGGCTCCTTTTCGCACACGCAAGGGCGCTCGCCGCATTCATTGCAGGGTTGCGGGGGCTCTACTGCACAGTTGCAGGGAATCTGGCCGCACTGGCCACACGGCTCCGGTGCCAGTGGCTCGCCATCCCACTCTGCGTCGTTAAAGTGCTCGTAGGCCTTCACGAAATCGTAAATTGTGAAATAGTCTTTGCCATCAAACAAACGGGTACCGCGCCCGATGATCTGTTTGAACTCGATCATCGAGTTAACCGGGCGCATCAGCACAATATTGCGCACGTTACGGGCATCCACGCCGGTAGACAGCTTTTGCGAGGTGGTCAGAATCGTAGGGATGGTTTTCTCATTATCCTGAAACTGCTTCAGAAAACGCTCGCCTTCCTTGCCATCGTCTGCCGTTACCCGCTCGCAGTAATGCGGGTTTGTATTGGTTTTCATCTGATTGATCAAATCACGCACCGCCAGCGCATGCACTTGCGTGGCACAGAACACGATGGTTTTCTCGCGCTGGTCGATCTGGTCCATAAACACCCGAACCCGGTACTTCTCCCGAGCTTCAATTTCGATCACCCGGTTGAAGTCTGCCTCGGTATAGCGCCTGCCTTCTTCGATTTCACCTTCAACCACCTGGTCGTCGCTGGTGTACACATAATCATCCACCGTGGTGGCGATTTGCCGCACCTTGAAGGGCGTCAGGTAACCGTCGTTAATGCCTTCCTTCAAAGAATAGATGTACACCGGCTCGCCGAAATACGCGTAGGTATCCGCGTTGTGGCCGCGCTTCGGCGTGGCGGTAAGGCCCAACTGAACGGCGGGGCTGAAATACTCCATAATGCCGCGCCAGTTGCTTTCATCGTTGGCACCGCCACGGTGACACTCATCAATGATGATTAAATCGAAAAAGTCTCGCGGGTAGTCGCCAAAGCTGGGTGCGGGGTCGCCGTTTTCATCCCGACCGGTCATGAACGTTTGGAAGATAGTGAAAAATACACTGCCGTTCTTGGGCACCCGGCCCTTTTTGCGGATAGCCTCGGGATCAATGCGCACCAGTGCATCGGCAGGAAAAGCAGAAAAATCGTTGAAGGCCTGATTGGCGAGAATATTGCGATCTGCCAGAAACAGAATGCGCGGCTGCCGGCCCAGCTCCCCTGTTGCTTGCGCCGCCAGGCTCCAGCGGGCATGAAACAGCTTCCAGGCGATTTGAAAGGCAATGGCTGTTTTGCCGGTGCCGGTTGCCAAGGTTAATAATATGCGTTCATCACCGTTGGCAATGCCTTCCAGGGCTTTAGAAATGGCGTTGTGCTGATAGTATCTGGGCTCCCAAAAACCGCCCTTGTCTTCAAACGGCACGGCCCCAAACCGTTCACGCCAGATATTGCTCTCGGCGAAGGCTTCGGCCCAGAGTTCGTCGGGCGACGGATACCCCGCCACCAAGCCCTCTTCGCCGGTGTGCATGTCTACCCGGTAAATGCCGTCGCCATTGGTGCTGTAGGCAAACCGTGTTTGCAAGCGCTCGGCGTAGCGTTTGGCCTGAGCTAATCCTTCCGTTACCGGCAACGCTCGCTTCTTGGCTTCGATAACAGCGAGTTTTTGGCCCTTATACGTAAGCACATAATCGGCAATATCCGCCGGTGCCCTGCGCCCGCCACCTTGCAAGCGGCCCGGCGCGATCACTTCACGCCGCACCCGGCTGGCATCCACCACGCCCCAACCGGCGACCTTCAGGGCTGGGTCGATTAGCTCTGCGCGGGTTTCCGCTTCATTCAAGGTAGCTTCGCTCACTCGTTCTCTCTTGCCAGCCTGTTCATGACGCCCAGTTATGTTGCGTCATCACCAAGTTCGGACATTCGCAATAACTGTCTACCGCGACGCACCGTTAGAATATCAACGTGATCTTTGGCGCTATAAATAACCCGATACGCTCCATATATCAGCTCCCTGATGCGAGGAGACCCAACTTCGGGAACCATACGCCCACTTTTGGGGTAATCAGCCAATTGCTCTACCCTGGCAAATAAATCATCAACCCACTTTACCGCAGCATCCGGGTTGTCTTCGGCAATATACCGGGCTATATCCTCAACACGCGCCAGCGCAAGCGGGGACCAAACAGTCTTCACTGGGCAAGCCTGCTCAGAATTCGAGCCTTCGCGTCTTCATGGGCAATACCATCGCCAGAGGCTATCTGCTCTTCTGCCTTATACACTTCTTCCAGTATTTCCAGGCGCTCCTGCATCTTCTCGTACTCGTGAACATCCACCAGCACCGCAACGCCACGACCTCTTTGGGTCAGCACCATAGGGCGACGATTTTCCTGGAGCTGCTTTACAAATGTGGCGACCCCTGCGCGAAATTCAGACAGGGGGCGGATATCTTCATCTACTCGAACCCTTGACATACCAATCACCTAAGTACGTTAAAGTGTACATCAAAGAGTACGGTATTGAATGACACCAAACAAGGCATTCGAGAGCAGGAGCATAACAGCCGGATTAGCTCTGCGCGGGTTTCAGCTTCATTCAAGGTAGCTTCGCTCACTCGCTCTCTCTTGCCAGCCTGTTCATGGGCCCTGCTACGTGTTTAATGCAAGCGGCTGGCCACCAGCCTATTTAGGCTAACACCGGCTTCTGCAGCTTCCACCGCCAAGTGGCGGTGTGTCTCTGGCGGCACACGCACCATAAACTTACCACTGTATTTTTTTGTAGCCATAGGCTCTGGCACGGGCTCCCCATTTTCTTCCATATCGCTGAGGCATTCTTTAACCAGGCTTCGAATACCGGATAACGCGTCTTCCTGAGTGTCTGCAAGCCAGCTGAGACTGGGGAACTCAGCACACATTGCAACATACTCTTGGTCTTCTTCTGACCAAGTAACACGGTATGTGTAACGATCAATAAATTTAGCCATTTTCTACCTCCATCCGCTCGATAGCGGCCAGCACTTGCCGCACCTGATAGGGCTTGGCTTTACCTTTGGCGTTTTGAATATTTACTCGCGGGTCGCCCTGCCACGGTGTTTTGTAAACACGATGACTGGAGCCCGACTGACGAGCCTCTCCAAAATAGGTATCGCACACTTTGCATAAGTCATTGAACCTTATGCCTTTGGGATTGGCCCGCATTTTAGCGAGTATATCTTCTATATCTGCCATACAGAAACAGTATCAATAATGATATCAAAAGAAAAGAGAGTAAGGCTTGAGGCAACACGAATTTGGCACGTACCAGAAAGATCTGTGGTGACTGTTCTCCTGACAAGCTACCCCGCAATCCCGGATAATTGAGTCACGAGCTAACTCGCCCCACTCAGTGCTTTGCGTCCTTCTGCAGCTGTTGCATTTTTTGCAACAGCTGCAGAAGGTTCAGCCAGGCAATATCGCTTTGTGTATTCAGCGCACTTCCACGGCTTTGCCAGCTTCCTCATAGAGGATGATCGAGCTTTCGTTTTCTGTGGTTATATTACGGCCTCCCTGGCCTCGTTTTCCATATTTTCTGCAGTTAGTTCGCCGGTGAAGGCTTTTTGGAGGAGGGATTGCTTAAGCTCTGCCAGAGCAGAAAGTTTTCTCTCGTAAATATGTTCGAGTTCACGAAGCATTACCCTAAGCTCTTCGGCATTCGCTACCACTTGTTGCTGGACAACTAGCGGTGGAAATGGAAACTTTTCCTTCTCAAAAGTCCCTAAATTTATATTGTCTTGTGCGCTGCCCTTACCTTTTGCCTTCAACACCGTTTTTACAGACTGGAGCAGGAACTCAACGTAAGAATTTGATGCTTTAGTATTGTCTACAACAAGACCGATTATGCTATCCGGAAAGCATGAGTCAAAACCAAGAACTCCCGTCTCCGCGATGTTTGCAGCGATCGTGATACAAATCGTGCCTTTAGGCCAAAGCTTACTTTGCGAAAGGCCTTTATCATTGTACGTTTTTGAGAAATCAGTAATGATATGATCCGAACGACGAACATCTCCAGTCTGTATAAACGGATAATCGCCGCCATATAGTCGGGGATCGTTTCGCGGCCTATGCTTCGATTTCCCTCGGCCATATTCAGTACAAACTTCTTTCAGAGTGAACTCGCACCAATCCTTTCCCCGCCTACCAAAAACCGAACTCAAATAACTTTCAAACAACTCCCGAGCATTGGCGAGGTTCTTTTCGGTGTTGGCGATTGCCGCGTCGATGCCTGCGAAGGCTTCATCGAGGATAGCGACGATGCGTTTTTGTTCCTCGACACTCTCCGGAACATTTACCTTTTCGCCATGAACACTGTTCCGATTAAGCGTTGGAACGCCAGCTCCAGAAGAAAAGCGCCCCAATTTAAAGCTAGAAAGAAGATGGTAGATAAAACGAGGGTAATTTCCATGAAAATCTTTGACGTACAAAGTGGTATTCAGCGGCCAAAAATCATCGTCGATGTAGAAAACCCCGCCAATACTTCCACTCCGGCCTGTCACCACTCCAGGCCCCAGCACCTTTTTTTCGCTATGAACATCAATAGCCCCGCTAGAGCCTATCAACGGTATCTTGCCGACCTGCCTGTCCTTTTTGGGCAGGTCAAAACCACGCTGTAATGTGCAGACTTCTCCTAACTGACAAGTCCTCCACTTCGCCCTCATAACATCCCCCGAATCCCTTCCAGAATCGCCTCACTCTCCTTATCCAGCGTCTCAATCTCATTAATGATCACTTCGGGATCACGCAGCGGCTCTTCCTCAGCTTTGTTCGGGTTCTTCACAGACAGATCAAAACTTTCCTGTTCCACATCGCCGATGCTTACAGTCCAGGAATTGTCGGAATCCTCAAAGTTCGCCTGCCGTGCCACAAAGTCTTTCAGATCGTTGTCGTTTAGCGGGTTGGTTTTGCCAAGGCTGCGGCCGGGGTCCAGCTGGTAGTACCAAACGTTCCGGGTGGGCTCGCCCTTGTCGAAGAACAACACCACGGTTTTAACGCCCGCCCCGAGAAATGTGCCGCCGGGGCAGTCGAGAACCGTGTGCAGGTTGCAGTTTTCCAGCAGTTCTTTGCGCAGCGCTTTTGAGGCGTTGTCGGAGTTGGACAGAAAAGTGTTTTTGATTACCACAGCCGCCCGGCCACCGGCGCGCAAATACTTGATGAAGTGCTGCAGGAACAGGAACGCCGTTTCGCCGGTTTTGATGGGGAAATTCTGCTGGATTTCCTTGCGCTCTTTGCCGCCAAACGGCGGGTTGGCGAGGATAACGTCGTAGCGGTCTTTCTCCTGAATATCGTTCAGGTTTTCAGTAAGGCTGTTGGTGCGCACTATGTTGGGCGTTTCCACGCCGTGCAGGATCATGTTCATAATCCCGATTACATAAGGCAGGCTCTTTTTCTCTTTGGCATAGAAGGTGCGGGTCTGCAGGGTTTGCAGGTCTGCGGTGGATAGGCCTTTGCCATCGCCCTGCCCGTCTGTGCCATAGCGCATGTAATCATGGGCTTCGCACAGAAAGCCTGCCGACCCCGCGGCTGCGTCGTATATGCGCTCACCAATCACCGGGTCTACTATCTGGATCATGGCGCGGATCAGCGGGCGTGGTGTGTAATATTCGCCGCCGTTACGCCCGGCATTGCCCATGTTTTTGATCTTGGTTTCGTACAGATGAGACAGCTCATGCTTCTCTGCCTGGGAGCCAAAGCTGAGTTCGTCGATCAACTCAAGCGCATCCCGCAGGCTGTAGCCGCTGGCAAATTTGTTGCGGATTTCGCCAAAAATCTCCCCGATTTTGTACTCAATAGTGTCGGAACTGGCTGCCCGTTCTTTAAAGCCGTGCAAGTAAGGAAAGAGGTCAAAGCTGACGTACTGAATCAGGTCGTCGCCGGTTAGCGCGTTATCATGGTCAAAACTGCCATCGGCATTCCTGGGCGCTGCCCAGCGGGACCATCGATGGGCTGCATCAATAATAAATTCGTAGTCTTGCCCGCGCAGTTCTGCCTCTTGTGAGCGTTCGAACTCCAGGTCATCCAGGTATTTGAGAAACAGCATCCAGGAGGTTTGTTCTGTGTAATCCAGCTCGGTGGCACAACCGGCTTCTTTCCAAAGAACGTTATCGATGTTTCTGAAGGTTTGTTCGAACATTTAGGTTCCAGATTTTTGGCGCAATTTAACGGCGGAGCGGGGGTTCCGCACAGACGCGCCGCAGTATAATCCAAACAGGCAAGGCTATCAGCCAACAAGCGGCGAAGCTTAGCTGGCAAGCCCAGTCCATGGCCCGACTGCAGCCGTCCATGTATAATCGTGCGACTAAAATCGCTTTGCGAATCCACCAACACGGTCATCAGCAAAAACCCATGGAAAAAACCTACCAGCCAGAAAACATCGAGCGCCAGTGGTACGAAAACTGGGAGTCCAACGGCTACTTTCGTCCCAGCGGCGAAGGTGAGTCATACAGCCTCGCTATCCCGCCACCCAACGTGACCGGCAGCCTGCACATGGGCCATGCCTTTCAGCACACCATTATGGACACCCTTACCCGCTACAAGCGCATGCAGGGCCACAACACCCTCTGGCAGGTAGGCAGTGACCATGCGGGTATTGCCACTCAAATGGTTGTGGAACGCAAACTGGCTGCCGAGGAAGACAAAACCCGTCACGATCTGGGCCGGGAAGAGTTCATCAAACGCATCTGGGACTGGAAAGAGCAATCTGGCGGCACCATTACTGGCCAAATGCGCCGGCTGGGCAACTCGGTGGATTGGGATACCGAGCGCTTCACCATGGACGACGGTTTCTACAAAGCGGTTCAAGAAGTGTTCGTGCGCCTGTATGAAGATGGCCTGGTCTATCGCGGCAAGCGTTTGGTGAACTGGGACCCGAAGCTGCACACCGCCATTTCTGATCTGGAAGTTGAGAACAAGGAAGAGAAAGGCTTTTTCTGGCACCTGCGTTACCCGCTGGCCGACGGTGCCACCACGCAAGATGGCAAAGACTATCTGGTGGTCGCTACCACTCGCCCAGAAACCATGCTGGGCGATACTGCCGTAGCCGTGCACCCGGATGATAAGCGTTATCAACACCTGATTGGCAAGTTCGTAATGCTGCCGCTGGTGAACCGCCGTATTCCAGTGATTGCCGATCACCACGCCGATCCGGAAAAGGGCTCCGGCTGCGTGAAGATTACCCCCGCTCACGATTTCAATGACTATGCGGTGGGCAAACGCAACGCCCTGCCGATGATGAACGTACTGACCCAAGACGCGAACATTCGTGAACAGGCAGAAGTGTTCAACAGCGACGGCACTGAAAATACGGAACTGGATGGCACCCTGCCCGCCGCTTACGCCGGCATGACACGGGAAGATGCCCGCAAGCAGATCGTAGCCGATATGGAAGCCGCCGGCCTGGTTCAGCAGGTGGAAGATCACGTATTGAGTGTGCCCCGTGGTGATCGCTCTGGCCTGATTATCGAGCCGATGCTTACCGACCAGTGGTTTGCCGATGCCAAAAAGTTGGCCAAGCCAGCTATTGAAGCCGTTGAAGACGGCCGCATTCAGTTTGTGCCTAAGCAATACGAAAACATGTACTTCTCTTGGATGCGCGATATTCAGGATTGGTGTATCTCTCGCCAGTTATGGTGGGGCCACCGCATTCCAGCTTGGTACGACACAGAAGGCAACATTTACGTGGGCCGCAGCGAAGAGGAAGTGCGCGAGAAGCACAACTTGGCGGCAGATTTCGCACTGAAACAGGACGACGATGTTCTGGATACCTGGTTCAGCTCTGCGTTGTGGACGTTCGGCACTCTTGGCTGGCCGGAAATCACCGAGCGCCTGAAAACCTTCCACCCTACCGATGTGCTGGTAACCGGTTTCGACATTATTTTCTTCTGGGTTGCCCGGATGATCATGATGACCATGCACTTCATGAAGAACGAAGATGGCACGCCGCAGGTTCCGTTCAAGACCGTTTACGTCACCGGTCTGATCCGCGACGAGAACGGCGACAAAATGTCGAAATCCAAGGGTAACGTGATTGATCCGCTGGACATGATCGACGGAATCGATTTGGCGCCTCTGCTGGAGAAGCGCACCGGTAACCTGATGCAGCCCAAGCTGGCCAAGAAGATTGCCAAGCAAACAGAAAAAGAATTTCCAGAAGGCATCTCGGCCCACGGCACTGACGCCCTGCGTTTTACCCTCGCTGCCATGGCCACCACCGGCCGTGATATCAACTGGGATATGAAGCGCCTAGAAGGCTACCGTAACTTCTGCAACAAGCTGTGGAACGCGGCCCGTTACGTGCTGATGAACGTGGAAGGCGAAGATTGCGGCGTGAATGGCGAGCCAGTTGAGCTGTCACTAGCAGACCGCTGGATTACCAGCGCGCTGCAGCAGTGCGAGCAGGATGTGACCCGCCACCTGGATCAGTACCGGTTCGATTTGGCCTCTCACGCTTTGTATGAGTTCATTTGGAACGAGTACTGCGATTGGTACTTGGAGTTGTCGAAGCCTTCGTTGAGCGATGACAGCGGCAGCGCTGAGGCTAAACGTGGCACGCGCCGCACTCTGGTTCGCGTACTGGAAACGGTTCTGCGCTTGGCGCACCCGATCATGCCGTTTATCACTGAAGAGATCTGGCAGCGCATTGCGCCGTTGGCGGGTAAATCTGGCAACAGCATTATGTTGCAGCCTTTCCCACAGATGGATGCCAGCAAGCACGATTCACAAGCCGTTGAGGATATTGAGTGGCTGAAGGGTGTGATTGTGGCGGTGCGTAATATTCGTGGCGAGATGAACATTTCCCCAGCGAAGAAGATTCCGGTTCTATTCCGTGGCAACAGTGCCGAGGGCCAGCGCCGGATGAATGAGAACCGTCAGTTCCTGAGCTCCCTGGCCAAGCTGGAAAGCCTGGAGTGGTTTGAGGGCGACAATGCTCCTATGAGTACCACTCAGTTGGTGGGCGATATGGAAGTGTTGGTACCTATGGCTGGGCTGATTGATAAGGACGCGGAGCTGAAGCGTCTGGACAAGGAGCTTGAGCGTCTGCAGAAGGAAATCGGGCGTTTTGAAGGCAAGCTCAACAATGAGAAGTTTACTGCTAAGGCGCCAGCTGAGGTTGTTGCTAAGGAGCAGGAGAAATTGGCTGAGGTTCGCGGTAACCTGAGCCGGTTGAACCAGCAGCGCGCAGATATTGAGGCCATGTAGGTATGGTGTCTGTGGGCGAGCGTTCCGGGGGTGGCGAGTTGATTGCCATTCTTGGAGCGGGTTCTTTGGGGCGGCTTTGGGCCGCCCTTTTACCGTCTGGTTATTGTGGTTTTTTGCCTCGCATCTCTAATGATTTGCCTGAGCATGAATTTGGGCTTGGGGGGAGCTTCAGCCGTCAGGCGGGGGCTCCCAAAACACGCTGTGAATACTTCCTTGTACGCTCTGTTCCGCCATCCATGGCTCCACAAGGTTTCGGGAGCCCCCGCCTGACGGCTTCGCCGGTCTCTGGTGATGCCCGCACCTATGTGAGCCTTCCATGGCTTCAATCAAATGAACATCCAGCACTTCTTCTGGTAACAACCAAAGCCGGTGATACTCTCGCGGCTTTAGAAGATTGGCTTCCCCAAATTCCGGTGGATACGCCTGTTGTATTGTTTCAGAACGGCCTGGGTAGCCAGCAGGCAGTGGCTGAACGCTGGCCGGAGCGGCCAATTTTGGCGGCTAGTACCACTGAGGGTGCGAATCGGCCGTCACCAGATGTGCTGGTGCATGCCGGGGCTGGTGATACCTGGGTGGGCGCACTTACGGCTTCTGCCGCTGATCACACCGCGAGTGTGGTTCAACAGCTGGCCGAAACCGGCTTGCGGGTTCATGTTGAAGTCAGCATTCTAAAGCGGCTTTGGCAAAAGTTGCTGGTTAACGCGGGGATCAATCCGTTTACCGCTCTGTTGAACTGCCCTAACGGTGAGATTCTGAACGCATCTCTCTATCTACAAAATATTGACGGGCTTTGCCAGGAAATATCTCTTTTGCTGCAAGCAGAAACCTCGGAGAACATTGCGCCGAAAGTTCTGCAAGAGCGTATTGAAACAGTCGTGAGAAATACCGCCAGCAATACCTCGTCCATGCGTGCAGATGTTAATGCGAGACGTAAAACCGAGATAAATTTCATCAATGGCTATCTTGTGCAATGTGGCAAGCGCCATGGCATTGCCACGCCGGTAAACCAAATGTTGACCGAGCGAGTACAAGCTTTACAACGACTTTAATAAATCCGCGCTTAACCAATAAGGAGCTCTTCATGGGCAATCGCCTTTCCAAGATTTACACCCGCACCGGTGACGACGGTTCTACCGGCCTGGCCGATGGCAATCGTATCGCCAAAAACTCCCAGCGTGTTGAGGCTTTGGGCACGGCTGATGAGCTGAACTGCCATATTGGTTTATTAATTGAGACCCTAAACAGCGACGATGACATGCTGGAGCCGTTGCGCCGTATTCAGCATCACCTGTTTGACTTGGGTGGAGAGTTTGCGATTCCGGGCAGTAAAGCAATCAACCACGAGCACATCCGTTGGCTAGAAAACCTGCTCGATGAAATGAACGAGCCGTTGCCGCCTCTAAAGAACTTCATTCTGCCAGGCGGAAGCCCCGCCGCAGCTCAGTGCCACTTGGCCCGCGCTGTTTGCCGCCGTGCTGAGCGTGTGGTGGTTGGGCTCAGCCATGAAGATTCTATCAACCCGCTGGGCCGACAGTATCTGAACCGTTTATCAGACCTGCTGTTTGTCGCCTCAAGGGTTCTAGCCCGCCGGGAAGGCGCGGAAGAAATTCTGTGGGATCAAAAGAAATCGGGGATATAGCCCCGATTTCAGACCTTAAACGCCTCCACAAGCCTCTGCAGAGAAGCCGTAAGCTCAGACATTTCGCGAGATGAGGCCAGAGTTTCTTCCGCGTTAGCCGCAGTGGATGTGCCAAGCTCACCAATATGGGCCACACTTGCATTTACATCTTTCGATACTGCAGATTGCTCTTCTGCTGCCTGGGCAATCTGGTGGCTCATGTCCACAATCACCGAGATACCCTGGGTAATCCGGCTCAATGCCTCCGTGACTTCTCCGGATTTTTTAACGGTCGTTTGGGTGGCATCACGACTGTTGGTCATGGCAGAAACGGCATCCTTCACGCCACTCTGGAGCCGTGAAATCATGCCTTCGATTTCTTCAGTGGACTTATGGGTGCGCTGAGACAACGAGCGCACTTCATCGGCCACGACCGCAAAGCCACGGCCCTGCTCGCCCGCACGAGCCGCCTCAATGGCAGCGTTCAGAGCCAAAAGGTTGGTTTGCCCCGCGATTGCCTTGATTTCCACCAGCACCTGGCTGATGTTGTCGCTGTCTTCGCTTACCCGGTTGATCACATCCACCGCACCGGAAATCTCGGTCGCCAGTCGGTTAATGGTTTCTACGGTATCTGAAACCACACCCCGGCCGGTTTCTGTATCTCGCTCGGCCGCCGTGGCACTGTCTGCAACCCGGTGCGCGCTTTCCGTCACCTCGTTCACAGCCACAACCATTTGACCCATAGCCTCATTGATCTGGCCGCTCTCCGTCATCTGGCGGGCCACCGCTTCACTGTTAGCCGCTGCCGTATCATTCACTCGCGCAGCCTGCTGATCAACGTCCGAGGTTGTTTGGCCAACAGAGCGTATCAGTTCGGCTATGCGATCCGTCATGTTGTTGAACTCACCGGTCAGTTCGCCAAGTTCATCACGGTTATCAAGTGAAATCCGGGTGGTCATATCCCCTGCAGCCACTTTGCGTGCAGCCTCACTGAACCGATTGATTGCAGTGCGCACGGACATGAAGAAGCCAATATAGAGGTACACGACAATGAGCAGAACAACGATCAGCGCCACCACGATCAGGCTCCGCTGGCTCACTTCCTGCTCCAGCCTTGCATTCAAGTTAGCTTCTATTACTTCAAACGCGGCAGCTTTAAGCTCACCATAACCCGCCAACTGAGCTGCAATACGAGAATCATACTCCTGCCAGGACAGCTCTAAACGCATGGGCGTGATGATATCCATCTCTATCAATTCACGAACGTTCGGAAGACTCTGATCAACTTTCGGGAATGCATCACCCGCTTGGGATAACATCGCAGGTGAGGCATCTGCGGCAAGTGTCAGGGCCGGTGACAGCAGTGAACCACGGTTAGCCAAAGCATCATAAAGCTCGTTAAACGTTTCACTGAGAGCGTAACCAATCTGTCCTTGAATCAGCGCATAAAAACCGTAGGAGCGTGCCTGCCCGATATCACTGCGAGCATTCGGCAGAGTTTCACGGACCAGCCCCAGAACAAGCTGATTTTCTCTGGAAGCTCCCTGGCCCAGCCCAGAGGTCTCTATGGTGGCGGGAAGAAGCGCCAGCACCTTCTGAACAAACTCTTGGTAGTAGTTAAATTGGCTATCAAAGCTGCTCTGGTAGTTATCCTCTGCTCGCAGTTTCTTCCAGTCTGCCCGTAAAGCCTCCACTTGGTCAGCCCACGCACCAGATACATCAAAAGAGCGGGTTTTCTCTGTCAGGCTAGTCAGAGCAACGCTGATTTCCTTTGCCACTTCTTCGGAGCGCGCTTTGATGGCGCCTTCATTTTTAGCCACCGCCGGTGCACGGTAATCCCGGTAGTCCATAGAAGCGTCTACAAGACGATCAACCTGGCGCAACTGCTCAAGGCCTTCCACGCCGCGGGTCATGGTCTCTACCGAGCGGTTGAGTTCAGTCATCACGAGCCAAGACAACCCACCAATCGGTAAGAGGAACAGGATGCTGATAAGGCTGAATTTGTACAGCATCGGCAACCGGTTCATCAGTGCTACTGCAGGATTAATGAGTTGCTTCACGTCGACCCTCTCTTTGGAGCTCAAGAACTGAATTCATGTTCTTTTTTGTTATCGCCTGAACGCTCAAAAACTTGAGCTCTAATTAATGCTGCCTGATCCCTCAGACAACGCCTGCAATAACCAACAACGCCAACAAGCAGATCCAAACCAGCATACTCCGGTTAAGCAAGTCTCTCACTGCACTCAGGCTACGCCCGCCAAAATTGGCCCATTCATCCGGGTGAATTTGGGAAAACCGGGCTGGATCAAGTGCATACCCGGTTAACGACCCATTAGCAGAAATCATGAGCACTTCTGACGTTTTATTCGTAAACCCCGCAATTGCCCTCCTGGCTTCGCCCAGCCACCCGGACAGATCGCCTGCAATTCCGAAGGTTACTGAAAGCAGCCTTACCGGTATCCAATTAATCCATTCGCAGGCTTTAAGGTACCTCGGCCTTGCGGGGGGGGTGTGGCCCAGCTCTGCCCCGGGCACCACCCCCCCCCCCACAAACGCCCAAACGCAAACACCCCCCCCCAAAAACCAAGCCAAACCGGAAAAAACCCAGAAA
>NZ_JBQDKB010000028.1:0-13627 GCF_052094685.1 Marinobacter sp. | reverse complement strand
TCGATTCCATTGCATTTTTTAATTAAAACCCCCTTTCGGGTAACCAAATTACCCATTTCGCTGGTTTTTTGGTACCGGGGCGTGGGGGGGGTTGGGGGCCACTGCTCTGCCAGGGCCACAAGCCCCCGCACAAGAATCGCCAAACCGATACCACCCACCACATACCAGAACGCAATCAGGAAAAAACGCTGAAAAACCGCCAGCATCAAAGCCCGAGAAAGGGAAAGATGCATAACTTCCGGAGACGCTGCGGCACCGCGCTCGCTGGCAGGCAAACGCTCTTGTATATGATGCCAAGCTGCCTGCATGTCCCCTCTTTGCCAAGCTTCAGTATAAGGCTCAACCGATTGCCGCCAGCCAGGCGTCCCCATCATGAACACTAGCACCAGAATTTCCAACGGATACGCCGCAGCTCGCCAGCCATACACTGCCAAAATGTAGACACCCAGAGCAGCCAGAAAAGCCGGCACTGCCACCAGAACCAGACCACTCAGAATGCCCGATTCATGACCAGCTTTCACAACACTGCCTTGGTGAAACCAGCGCCGCCAAAGCTCATCACTGGAAACTGCGTTCAGATTGTCAAGGCGCCGCCGCACCAGATAGGCAACAAGAAAGACCACCAGAATCATTCATTCAGCTCCTTTGGAAGACTATTCACCATTTTTTTTGCTAGGTTGAGCAGCCAGCAGAGATGCCCGGAAATTGGGCCAGTCAAACGCCGGCCCAGGATCGGTCTTGCGGCCGGGTGCGATATCACAGTGGCCGGTAATCCGGTCGCTGGTCACTGCCGGCCAGGCAGAACGGATTACTGTGGTGAGCACGGCCAGCGAGCGATACTGCTCCCGCGTATAAGGAATATCATCCGCGCCCTCAAGCTCAACTCCAATTGAGAAATCATTACACTCTTCAACCCCTTGAAAGCAGGATCGCCCGGCGTGCCAGGCTCTTTCCAGCAGGCTAACAAATTGCACCACAGTTCCGTCCCGTCGAATCAGGGCATGGGCCGAAACGTGCATATCAGCGATGGTTGAAAAATAGGGGTGCTCTGCAGGGTTCAGGCAGTTTGTGAAAAACTGCTCAATGTAGCGCCCACCAAACTGGCCAGGAGGAAGGCTGATACTGTGCACGACCAATAAGCTTATGGCTGCACCTGTCGGTCGCGGGCCATAGTTCGGTGACGGGCACCAGCGGGCAGATGAAAGGCGCCCCGTTTCCCGGAGAACCACTATATCTTCGTTGTAAACGATCGTACCGCAGTGATCAGAGGCTGAGTGGGACAAGGTGAATCCATAATTATCAGTGCATTACATTGTGGTTTGATTGAATCACAAAGTAAGGCCTGTTACCACGGATCAATCCTTGCGGTTGCTGCGGAGATTGTCGATTATGGATTCCAGAGCCCGGTCAAAAATAAGTCCGTCATCAAGCATACTGATGGCACCACTTGCCATTGCGGCTGCCAGCTCCTGACGGCGATACTCGGCTACCTTCGCCCCACTGCGATTGACAAAGATATACTTGCCAGTGGCCCTTATAAACGCGGCCAACTTGCACCGTAGTTTGATTCCGTCGCGGGTAAGTTCAATCCAGGCACCAACACGAAGACTGTCGGCCTGATCCAGCCACTGGGGAGAAACCGCCTCTAATTCTTCCGTACCTAGCGCTTCATCTACCGTCTCTGAAAGCACAGGCGGTATTGTCTCAGTTTCGTTTGATTCGGCCAGGCCCACCTGCGGTTCGGCCGCTTCTGGCTCAGAGAGCCTTTCAGGCTGAGATGGCGCCGTAGCCAGTCGCTGAAATACATCAACGTGCGCCAGTTCTAAGTCGCGTACAGCAGTATCTGTGGCAAACGGATCCCAGGATATTTCCTGAAGAGCTCTGCGAAAATCGTCAACAATAGCCGGGATCGCCCGGAGCAGCTCGCTTCGCGTAGTGTCTTCAACCGGCCGCGGATCCACACTCCAAACAAGATGACCTGTGAGTTCACTTGCATCAGCCCAACGCTCACCGTCTTCACCTTCCCGCAACAACACCCACTGTAGATACTTTGTCCAGGCTTCGTTGAGCATCTCGAGAACCGGCCCGGGAACATCTCTGGCGGCCGTACAATCCTTAACCAGTGATTCTGCAACCTGACAAGCCCGCTCTTGGCGCGCCCTGCCTTCCTCGGCATCCTTAAGCCGCTGTTCTATCAGCTCCCCACGACGGCGATCAAGATCCGTAAAATGGCAATAATCCTTCAGAAGCTCATCGAAAAGTGACACATTGTTGGTAAACTCGTTCAGCACCCGATCCACGACAGATCCGATTTTTTCATACAGAGGATCACGCTGACCGGGGCGTTTTGCACTCCAGCCAATGGCAGAAAGAGCAAGCTCATTCAAAAGCTTACGAACCGGATGGCCGCCCCGGTTAAAGAAAGTTTTGTCGCTCAAGGCAACTTTCAACACAGGTATCTGCAAGCGCCCGATGAGGGCCTTCATAACCGGGTGTAACTGTCGGTCTTCCAGAATGAAATCGAACAGCATGGACACCAGGTTGATGACATCGTTGTCCACCTGGCCAATATTAGCCTTCTGACCGTTGGCTTCCTTAAGCACAGGCTGGAGTTGCTGATCCAATGAGGCGACTTCATCGCCTTCCCAATGGCCAAAGGAGGCCTGCGCTTCGCTAAGACGAGCCATCAGCCGACCCGTATCCAAATAAGTTTCACCGGTGGAGGCCGACTCGACTGCAGCATCGGGATTACCTTTTTGGTGCAAGAGCGCGCTCAATTCGGAAAACGTCGCATAAGAAACACCACCTTGAATCTGATCATAACCGACACTCTGGCCACTGTGCGGCTGCTCGCCCGCCCCACCTTCGGCCCCTTGCCATGCAGAGCTTGGTGGCACAGGTGCTGAAGTCGCTGATTTAGCGCCAGATGCGTGCTCTGGCGAGCGGGCCTGGGGCCGTTTTACGTCGGGCAATATGCCTTCGGAAATCAGCGTCCGGTTCGCATCCTGATAAAAATCGCCAAGCGTATCTGCCAACAACCGATCGAACAGTTTCAACACAACCAGTTTTGCACGGATATCAATATCCAGATCAGCGCAGGCCTCAGCAACGCCCCCGCAGATTACTTCCGGGCTAAGAGGCATTTGGCTATCTGCTAACTCAACGCCGGGAACCAGGTGGTTCACCCGCATCGACAAAAGCTGGATTGGATTTTGGTGACGATTGCGTAGCTTATTGATTAGATTATCAACAGCAACCTGCTGTTCCAGATCGGAATGCTCTACTAGGCTGAGGGAATCCTGATCAACTTCATCCAGGGCCCCGCTCGAGTGCCGGGGCCGGAACTTGCCGATATCGTTAAACGCTTGGCTAACGTACTGCAGTACAGAGACAGCCATGGCTTTGCGCCGCAGCCGCAATTCGCGCATAGCATCAAAATAAACGGTCTGGTCTTTGTTGGAACCGGCACGGTCAGCCAATTCAAACAAGGCATCGTCAGCACGCTCGAAGAAACGCCCCAAAACGCCTTTCAGAGCTTGGCCTGAGGCATCACGCAAACGAACAAGGGCCGGAGGCAGATCAAACCGAGAAAACGGCTTCTGGCCAGAAAAACTGACAACCTTGTTATCCTGCTTCATTCATGGGCTCCCGACCAGGGCATGCAGCGCTTGGCCATAGATTTAAAACTATTCTGATTGCACATCATACGAGTTGCCCGCGTCACCTTGTGTCAGAATTTGTCACCTTTTGTGTAGACCAGACTCAGATCACAATTCCCGCAGAATTTGGCGAAAACGCTGGCGGGCTATAGAATCATGTCCCCCGGAATATTTCAGAACCCTTTGGCCCAGAAACAAGCGGATGAATGACCATGAATTTCACTGAACGCCTACGCCAATCACGAATCGAGACAGTGGCATTGAGCCTACGCGAGGATATCGGCGACGGCGACATAACGGCTCGACTTATTCCGCTCGAAAAACAGGCCACAGGGTGTGTCATTACACGGGAACAGGCAACGGTAGCTGGGCGTGAGTGGGTGGACGAAGTATTTCGCCAGGTAGACAGCTCTGCGTCGCTGGAATGGCTGGTTCAGGATGGCGAATCCGTGTCACCTGATCAGGTTTTGTTTCGCATGAAAGGGACCGCCAGAAGCCTGTTGACTGCCGAGCGATCCGCACTGAACTGGTTGCAGACACTTTCAGGGGTGGCGACAAATTGCGCAGGTTACGCTGCACAGGTGGCCCATACCGGCGTACGTCTATTGGATACCCGCAAAACTTTGCCCGGATTGCGACTTGCTCAGAAATACGCGGTGACCTGTGGCGGCTGCGACAACCATAGAATCGGACTGTGGGATGCTTTTCTGATCAAGGAAAACCACATTTCGGCTTGCGGATCCATTGCAGACGCGATTAGTGAAGCCCACCGGATTGCGCCGGGCAAGCCGGTTGAAGTGGAAACTGAAAACTTGGCGGAATTGGAGCAAGCCCTCAGTGCGGGCGCTGACATCATCATGCTTGATGAATTCTCCATGGATGATCTGCACGCTGCCGTCGCCATGAACAAAGGGCGGGCAAAACTAGAAGCATCCGGAGGCATCAATACAAACACACTGGCTCCCATTGCGGAAACCGGCGTCGATTATATTTCAATTGGCGCTTTGACCAAAGACGTCAAAGCGGTAGATCTGTCCATGCGACTGGATTGATCAGTTGCCCGACAGCAACTGATCAATATGCTCAAGCTCCCGAATCAGCCGCAGCCCTGATTCGGGGCGGCTGCGAAAGTACTCCTCAGCCATCGGCGCGATAGCCGACCCGGAAGGCAAAGCGTGCTCGCTTTCTATGATCAACTTCATGCGCTCCAGAAACACAAACTGAATCCACTGGGTAAAACTCAGCGTATCCAGACAAAACGGCTCAGTGCTTTGAAACGCTTCCTCAGGGGGGCGCTCACTATCCCATAGCTCGAGCTGGCGTAACTCCATCTCGACTCCCAGAAGACCATCCGCAATCTGTACCACAACACTACCGTACTCTGTCATAAAAAACCTGCGTCAATCTGCCAGTGGCGACAGTTCTACCGACTCGCCATGTAATACACTGAACAGGTCTTCGAACTGCCGTGTAAGCGCGTGCTTCGGGGCCATGTGAATAAGCGGCTGCCGACACTGGTGGGATTCTTTCATCTTTACAGAGCTGGACAAGCGTACGGGCAACACCGGCAGACCTTCCTCTATCAACTCTTTTACGAGTTTTTTAGGCAGGCTAGCACGGGGCTGAAACTGATTGGCGACAATACCTTCCACTACAAGGTCTTCGTTATGATCTTCTTGCAAATCACGGATTTCGTTGAGGATGTTATAAAGCGCCTGGCGTGAGAAATCATCACAATCGAAAGGGATCAGGCAGCGCTGAGCAGCGATAAGTGCAGAACGAGTATAGAAGTTCAGAGCCGGAGCTGTATCAATGTAAATCTCATCGAAGGATTCGCCCAACTTTTTAAGCGCCTCCCGTAGTTTATAAATCTTATGTTTTGCCTCCAGCTTGCGCTCAAGGAAATCCAGTTCAGGGCTGGAAGGCAACACGAAGAGATTCTTGAACGGTGACGCGTGAACAAACTCCTCGGGGCGTCGGTTGAATACCTTGAACGCGACGGTTTGTTCCAGCATGTCTGCAACCGTATCCTCAAGCTCACTGGCTGGTTTGCCCAGAAGATAATGGGTTGAGTTTCCCTGAGGGTCCAGATCAACCACCAGCGTCCGTTTACCCCGAGCAGCGCTGATCGCGGCCAGGTTGCAGGTAATACTGGACTTCCCTACTCCACCTTTCTGGTTGAATACTACCCGTCTCATGTCGCCTCTCCATCTGGCACTTTATGCAGTGCCTTATCGTTTGAATACTGTCTCTGTGTTCTGTTACGTCAAGCTTTTTGCTGCTACCACTGCATCACCGTTTTCACAAATGGAATGGTGAGTCGTCGCTGAGCCCGCAAGGAATTTTCATCAAGGGTGTCGAGAATACTCAATAGCTCCCCAAGGCGCCTCGGTGCCCGGCGCATGATAAAGCTTGCAACCTCGTCCGTCATTGTCAGCCCGCGCTGCTCAGCACGAGCCATAAGAATCTTTAGTCGATCATCGTCCCGGTAGATTCCAAGTTGAACCGTAAATCCGTGATGCAATCTGGAAACCAGATCTGGCAACGCAAAAGGAAGTGAACCTGGAACCTCCGAGAGACTTACAACCAGCATATGACCGCCATCGTGTAACCGGTTATAAAGGTGAAACACCGCTTCTTCCCAGTCTGTTTTTCCCGCCACCAGGTCTAAATCATCCAGCGCGACAATGTCCATGGCATCCAAGCCTGCTAACGCTTCCGGCCCAAAAGGCTCCAGTTCGGCAATGCTAATACAAACCGCCGTTTTCCCTTGCGCTTCAGCATGGTGGCAGGCGGCTTGAAGCAGATGACTTTTACCGGTATCTGAATCACCACAGACTACGACCACTGGCAGCTCGGCTGGCTGTTTAAATACCGACAACAGGCGCGACGCCGCATCTTGGTTACGGGCACCGTGAAAATTATCGAAACGTGCATCGTCCCGAAGCCGAACGCCAAGAACCAGTTGAGAAGCGCTCACGACTGCTTAGACCTCCATGCCCTTGCACTCCAGATCACAATATAATGGCTGCCGCTGAACACCGTCGAAGCTGCAACCAGCCAGATTCCCACGTTCAGCCAACCAGGCTGTACCGGCAACCCGGCCAGAATAACAATAACGCCCAGAATCACGAGAACCTGAACCAGGGTATTCAACTTGCCTGGCACACTGGGCTCCATATCAAAACGGCCAATACAGTAGTGATAAACAAGCGCACCGCCAACAATCAGGAGATCCCGCCCAAGCACTAGGGCAAACAACCATAACGGCAACACCGATGTATAGGTCAGCACCAGATAGGCCGAGATCAGCAGGGCCTTGTCCGCCAAAGGATCGGCCACCGCACCAAACCGGGAGCGCCAGTTAAAATGCCTTGCGAGAAAACCATCGAGGCCATCCGTAACCGAAGCGATGGCAAAAATCAGTAAAGCAAGACGATACTCCTGCACCAACAAAGCTCTGGCGAAAGGAGCAATCAGCAAAATGCGCACAAACGTCAAAGCATTGGGAATCCAGCGCCAAGCGTGTGACTTCACAAAAATGCCTCCGACGGCAGCCTACTGGCCGTCATCATTCTCGATAACTGGCGCAGGCTGCCAGCGGTAATAAAGAACCTGATAAAGCGATTCAAATGCCTGCTCTGCTTCTTCTTCGTCCACCGGAGACGGCTGATAGGTAAACTCGGCCTGTTCAGAAGAATCGGTGCCCCCCTCGCCTTTTGGAGTGGCCTCTCGCTCACCTTCAGCAGTCTGTGTCTGGGCTGGTTTTGCAGCTGTTGGTGTTTTCGCACGAGCCGGTTGAGCTTCTTTCGGCTCCCCCTCAACGGGCACAAACCGTGAATCCAGAGCAATATATTGTTTGAGCTGATCCAGCTCGCCAGAAAATGACACCCTAAGCGTTAGCTGTTCACCCTTAACTCGGGACGCGCCAACGCTTACCACTGGAGTTAAGCCCTCAAGAACCTGACTGGCTTTGCCATAATCGGAAACAGAACGAACACCACGCAAGACAATATCAACCTGAGGCAAGTCTCCAACCTCGCCCGCCGCAACAGCATAGCGGTCGGCATACAACTCGGCCCAACGGTTAACCAGTGTCTCTGCTAAAGCTTCCCGAGTATCAGCGCTCACCGACTCTTCGCTACTATTGAGCTTTGCACCTTCAAATACCCAGCCTGCGCGCCACTGACCACCGGATCGGCTCACTCGAACCAGAGCAAGAACATCGTGCTCCACACCTTCAGACGCTTTGCGCACGCGCCCTGTAAACTGCCCCCAGATATCCGACAGCAACTCCCTATTACCATTGAACTCAGTTGATGGCAACGCGATCGGCAGCCCTCGCTCCCGAGCAGCACGAGCAAACGCTGAGGACCAGGCATCGTCATCGGCCTGACCGCCGCCGTTACCTGTAACCAACCTGCGAACACCGCGATCTTCTACCGCCACCCAAGCCAAGGTCAAAGGGCGGTTAGCGCCCCAAACCGGAGCCTCAACCGAGGCCAGAGCTCGGTTTACGCCCACGGCGCCGAACGCCATGCTCAAACGATTTTGGCCGTTATTGCCACGCAGTACCTGATAAGACAGCAGCAACGACTCTGCATCTGCCAGTAGAGCCTGCACTCCATCCAACGCAAGCACGTCACGGGTGCCAGAAATCCGTACAAAAACCCGAGACAGGCCGTCTGCGTAACCCTGGGTTAGTGCACTTGGCCCGGAGCCAGACACAGGAACATCAACTGTATAAAGCCCGGATACCGTCACGGCAGCCGCCGGAGCGGGCACTAGGGCCAGCATGAACGCAAAAAAAGCGGCAAGCCATAAGGCTGGCAGCGGCTTAAAAACCGGGTTTTGGTCTGTTACTGGCATGAAACACCCTGCAGTTCGCATGAATGGCGCATAGGATACACCATGCCCCGGAGCCTGAGTAGCCAGCCCGGGTTTCCGAAAGGCAATAATAACCGCCCAAATACCACCAGGCACACGAATCCGAGCGTCCTCGGGGCAATTGCACTTGGAGCCCTACACCGCACCTGCTAAAATCCGCCGCCTGACCCACTGGCCAAACGGTTAAGAACACCATGAGCGAACAGAAGCCTTCCCTAACCTACCGCGATGCCGGCGTTGATATTGACGCCGGTAATGAACTTGTTAGCCGTATCAAGGAAACCGCCGCACGCACCCGGCGCCCCGAGGTTTTGGGAGGACTTGGCGGATTTGGTGCCATGGTCGCGATTCCAGCCGGATACAAAGAACCGGTTATGGTGTCTGGCACCGATGGCGTAGGCACCAAGCTAAGGCTGGCAATGCAGCTTGAAAAGCACGACACCATTGGCATTGATCTGGTAGCCATGTGTGTAAACGATCTTATCGTGGGCGGTGCAGAGCCTTTATTTTTCCTCGACTATTACGCCACAGGCAAGCTCAATATAGATATAGCAGCAAATGTGGTCGCAGGTATTGGCCAAGGCTGCGAGCAGGCCGGCTGTGCGCTGGTGGGTGGTGAAACCGCAGAAATGCCAGGCATGTATGAAGGCGACGATTACGACCTTGCCGGCTTTTGCGTGGGCGTAGCCGAACGCAGCGAAATCATTGATGGCAGCAACGTGCGAGCAGGCGATGTGCTGCTGGCGCTGGCATCCTCAGGCCCGCACTCCAACGGCTACTCCCTGATCCGCAAGATTCTCGAAGTCAGCAAAGCCGATCTCAATCAGTCTATCGGTGACACTACGCTGGCAGACGCCCTGATGGCGCCTACCCGGATTTACGTTAAAAATCTGCTGCAACTGATCCGTCAAGTAGATGTAAACGCCCTATCCCACATCACTGGCGGCGGCTTGCCAGAGAATATCCCCAGGGTTCTGCCAAAGGGCATGATTGCCGCCATCGACACTACGAGTTGGGAACTGCCTCCTGTGTTCCAGTGGCTTCAGGACGCCGGCGGCGTGGCCAGCGAAGAAATGTATCGCACCTTTAATTGCGGCATTGGCATGGTTGTATGCGTGCCAGAAAACCAAAAAGAACTGGCACTGGATACACTAAAGGTTCTGGGCGAGAAAGCCTGGCAGGTGGGCCTGATAGAACGCGCGGAAGATACTGAAAAAGATGCCGTGGTGCGCTACGCACCGGGGCTTTTGTCAGAATGAAGGCAGATCAACCAACTCTACCGAAAATTCTGGTATTGGCCTCCGGCAGCGGAACCAATTTCCAAGCTTTGATGGACGCTAGCCGGGAACGAGATTTTCCCGGCCAGGTTATTGCTTTGGGTTGCAACCAGCCCAAAGCTTTCGTTCTTGAACGCGCGGAACAGGCTAACGTTGAAACCTTTGTGGTTAACCATAAGGATTTTGGCTCCCGAGAAGAGTTCGACGCCGCACTCATGGCTCATATTCTTCGGCACAATCCCGACCTCATTGTACTTGCAGGCTTCATGCGAATTCTGACCGCCGATTTTGCGCGGGCGTTTCGCGGCAAGCTGATAAATGTTCACCCGTCACTACTGCCAAAATACACGGGCCTCAACACCCATCAGAGAGCCCTGGATGCAGGCGATTGCACCCACGGTGTTTCCATTCACTTCGTAACCGAAGAACTTGATGGCGGCCCGGTGATCGCCCAGGCGGAAGTAGCAGTGACAGCGGAAGACTCAAGCGAAACACTTTCAGAGAAGGTACAAAAGAAAGAACACCTGCTATACCCGATTGTCGTGCGATGGCTCTGCGAAGGGCGAATTCAGCTGGGATCCGATCAGGTACTATTCGACGGCCAAGCTATGGAAGCCCCCATGCGCCTCCCAGACAACTGAGGCGCACCTTAACAGACTGTCACCCCGCAACGTCCGCTGACCCGCTAAACTTTCAACAAACATGAAGGATTTGAGGTCAACGAAATGCTTCCAGCTCAACTGATGGCGCCAACCCCAAAGAGAGGCCGAATCACCGCAGCCAATCTTCTGTGCATGCTGGCGCTGCTACTTAGCAGCGCCGCACACGCAGCAGAGTCAGTTCCAGATCTGTTCCCCTTTGAAGTCAGCTATGGCGCCTCTATGGACAAAGGGGTATCTCTTAACGGCAGCGCTAAACGCATCCTTACCTCGCAAGGCAACAATGTGTGGCTGTACCGCACTGAGGTAAAATCCTTTATTGCCGACCTCGACGAGTCCTTGGTTCTTAAATGGGAAAACGGCCAAGTGGTTCCGCTCAGGTATCGCTATCGCCTGTCAGGCTTTCTTATCAAGGACAGAAAACAGTCTATTGATTTTGATTGGGAGGCGAACCTAGCTACAGGACAGTACAAAGGAAAACCGTTCAAGGTTGAACTGGAAGAAGGCATTCTTGACCCGCTCGGCTTTCAAGTGCAACTGCACCAGGACATCTTGAACGGTAAACGGGAGATGGAGTACCAGGTTCTGGACCGCGGCAGTATTGATAGCGAGCGCTTTGCCGTTGTGAGTGATGACGCCGCGAATGCCGATGGCAGCCAGTCATCCCAACTCAAAGCGGAGAAGGTTCGTGAAAACTCCGAACGACAAACTCTGATGTGGTTTGATCCAGACAACAAATACGTGCTGGTGCGCCTGCTTCAAGTTGAGCCAGACGGCAGCAAGTACGAACTGAAGCTCAAGAAGGTGGACCTGGGAGGTTAAACCTCCCGACCCGCCTCGGCCCATACGGCCTTAACTTCGTCCGCAATAATACGCAGCCCTTTCGCCACACGCTCGTCGTCCTGTGAATAGGTCACGCGCAGGCACTCGTGGCGATGCTGCCAGTCATCCTCCGGCAACCCCGGGAAGAAGTAATGGCCTGACACCACCAGAACACCGCGCGCTTTTAACCGCTGATAAAGCTCCAAACTGGTAATGGGCAAATCCGGAAACCACAGCCACAAGAACATGGCGCCCTCTGGCTTATGCACGTACCAGCGGCAGCTATCTTCGCCCATAGCCTCACGGAACGCCGTTACTGCTCGCTGCATTTTCCGCTTATAAAATGGGCAAATCACATCCCGGCTCAGGGAGAGGATCTCGCCGGAACGAACCAGGGGCTCGGCAAGCATGGCACCAAAGCTGCCGGTCGCCAGATTCATGATCGCGTTGATCCCAGACAGCGCTTTTATCACCGGCTCGGCGGCAATCACAATTCCCGTACGGGCGGCTGGCAAGCCAAGCTTAGATAAGCTCAGGCACAGGATAATCTGCTCGTTCCAGGTTGGCTTTGCATCTACGAATAACAAGCTTGGAAAAGGTGTGCCATAGGCCCCATCTACAATCAGCGGGATGTTGTACTGGCGCGCCATTTCTTCCAGGCGGGCTAACTCTTCGTCGGTCACCACGTTGCCGGTTGGGTTGGTTGGTCGGGATACGCAAATGGCCCCGGTTTCACCGGTTACTTCTACCGCATCAAAATCCACACGGTATTTAAATTCGTGGGCATCGGTGAAGGAAATGTCTGGCTGAACGGCATGAAACAGATCTGGCTCGATGCCGGCGTCTGCATACCCGATGTACTCTGGAGCCAAGGGCAATAATATGTGCTTACGCTGGCCCTCACCGTAGTCGCCGCCAAACATGTTAAACAACATGAAGAACGCGGCCTGGCTGCCATTGGTGAGCGCGATATTTTCAGGCTTCAGATCCCAGCCGTATTCCTGACTAAGCAACTCCGCCAGCGATGCAATAAACTGCTTCTCGCCTTGGGGCGGGTCGTAAATGCCTACCAAGCGGCGAACGTCACTTTCACTCCGGCTCATATCACCGAGAATTTCCTGCACCCGCGCCTGGATTTCAGGAATGTGCCCTGGGTTTCCACCACCCATCATGATCATGTCGTCGCCAGACGCCATGGCATTACCCAGATCGTCCATCAACGAGGTTATGCCAGCATCAGCAGTGAACTTGCGACCAAACGTGGAGAGTTTCATGGGGTTACATCCATCCAATCAGTACTGAACATTTAACGGGTATTTACAAAGCGCCTAGCGAGCCAGCCAGGGAACCATCAGTCCGCCAGCGAGATACCGAGGTTGCTTACGCCGTCATTTACGGCGTCTTCTCGAAGCTCTGTGATGAACTGTTCAATTGGCGTGCGCTGACGCTTAAGGGCCAGCACAAGGTTCCGCTGAAAAGCTTTATCTTCTTTCATCAAGGGGTGAGCATCCAGCAAGCGAACCAGCTCATCTTCTTCTAACCCTTCGCCTTCAGATAACTCAATAAAGCTCACTACTGTGCCAGTTGCCAGCTGCGAGGCCTCTGTGGCTCGGTGTTTTGAGGGGTTCAAGCGGTTAAGCAACGCCTGCTCCAAAAGCTGGCAGAAGTCGAATGCTGGGTATACGCCATAGGCGTCATAGGCTTCTACATCGGGCGACAAGCCTTCCAGCTTTGCCAGCAGTGGCGGGATGGCCGTTTCCGCCTCTTCCTCCTGCAGCATGCCCCAGGCGAGTTCCAGCATTTGGTGCATTTTGCCGCCAGTTTTCAGATCGACCGCTTCGGCAAATAGCGCATAATTGGGGAATGATCGCTCGGCGAGGGCCAACAGAAAGGCGCATTCGCGCCATCCCTGTAACTGTGAAACTGCTTTGAGAAACTGGTTGGCGTTCATGTTCTTGGAAGGGTCACGCCGGTTTGGCCAAAGTATTTTCCGCCCCGATCTTTGTAGCTGGTTTCGCAGATTTCGTCTGATTCAAAGAAGAGCATTTGGGCGATGCCTTCGTTGGCGTAGATTTTAGCCGGCAGGTTGGTGGTGTTGGAGAATTCCAAGGTTACGTGCCCTTCCCACTCGGGTTCCAGCGGGGTGACGTTTACGATGATGCCACAGCGTGCGTAAGTAGATTTACCCAGGCAAATGGTGAGTACGCTGCGGGGTATACGGAAGTATTCCACGGTGCGTGCAAGGGCAAAGGAGTTCGGCGGGATAACGCAGACGTCGCCGGTGAAGTCTACGAAGCTTTTTTCGTCGAAGTTTTTGGGGTCG
>NZ_JBQDKB010000027.1:0-38531 GCF_052094685.1 Marinobacter sp. | reverse complement strand
GCCTATGTCGCCGTGCTCATGCTCAAGCTTCATCAAGCGATCAATGGATTCAGGCCCAAAATCCGGGTTCTGATCAAACACCTTCAACCCTTGATTGCCTGCCTCCCGGTAGCTGCCCTGCCGAATCAAAATCTCCATCAATATCAACGTCGCCCGAACGCAGGAGCGATCATAGTCTAGCGCCTGCTTGGCAAACTTTTGGGCAGCCCAGCGATCATCCTGGCTAAGGGCCTGCTCTGCCAATTCGCACGTCAGGTACGCCAAATCCTTGTACATTGCTGGATCTGCATCGTTTTTGGTCAGTGTTCGGGCAACATCAGACGCCTTGCCCCACTCTCTTTCTCGCTGATAAAGATCAATCAATTGCTGGGCTGCTTTTCGTCCATACTCACGATCTCCCATCAACTGCTGCAACAACGCCTCAGCACGATCAAGCAAGCCGGCATTAAGAAAGTCCATGGCAAGCTCAAGCGTTACCTGAGGGGAAAAACGTGGAGGCAGTTCGGGTCTTGCTAGCAGGTTCTGATGAACCAGGATGGCGCGATCGGTTTCGCCTTTATTGCGAAAGTGCCGACCAATAGAAAGATGAAGGCTTACGGTATCTTTGTTAACAGCCAGCGACTGCACAAAGTTGTCGACAGCTTGGTCTGAGTAGTTCGTAAAAAGGAACTGCAGCCGATCTTTTACAGACTCCTCGTCGGAAATCTTCGTTCGGGTTCGGCTACGACCACCCAGCCGGCCGACGAACCAGCCAACGGCAACTGCAATCGTCAACAGCAGCCACTGAAACACTATATCCATTAAATAGCCTGGTCGTTCTGGGCCCTGGATTTCTCCAATGCCTGCTCGGCGCGATCAAGTCGTTTCTGAAGGGTACGACGGGAAACCGATGTTCGGAATGTGGCGAGAATGGCCATTAAAATCCCAACCAGCGCGCCAATGACAAAAGACATGATAATCCACACGGCCACGCCGTGAGGCTTGGTCTCGAACACCAAAAAATTCAGAGCAACAGCCATCTGATTATTCAGCGAAAACACGAGCGCCAGTAATACCAGGACCAGTACCAACAGAATCAATAGGATCTTCTGTAATCCTGCCATAACCCTCGCTCTCCCAAACGCTGATAAGTACTCGAATTATAGGTGTTCTGCTGCAGGGATGAAAAGCCGTTAAAACCCCTGCTTCAAACTATCGTTCACTTGCTCTCGCAATTCCTTACCGGGCTTAAAGTGAGGAACGTGCTTAGCGGGTAACTGCACGGCTTCGCCGGTTTTCGGGTTCCGACCTGTACGGGCCGCCCGGTGATGAAGGGAAAAGCTGCCAAATCCCCGTATTTCGATTCGCTGCCCATTTGCTAGCGACTGGGACATATGCTCTATAACTGTTTTTACAGCCAGCTCAACGTCTTTAACCGAAAGCTGTGTTTGTTTTGAGGCAATTAATTCGACCAGTTCAGACTTCGTCATGAGGCACTTCCCTCTTTTCTTTTTTATTCGGTCATTGATTACCGAATTCCACCCCCCTAGTTTAGTCAAATCAAAAAAAAACACAAAAAAAACGGGCTCTTAGAGCCCGTTTTTTTCAAACCAACCGGAGATTAGTCCTTGTTGGCGTTTTGCTGCTGCATTTGTTCCTTGATGAGATCACCAATGGTGGTCGCGCCAGAGGAAGTTTCTGCAGTTTTAGTACGTACGCTATCAATAGCCTGCTTGTCGTCTTCTACATCCTTAGACTTAACAGACAGGTTGATAATACGGTTCTTGCGATCGATGCTGATGATCTTAGCTTCGACTTCTTCGCCTTCTTTCAGAGCGTTGCGCGCGTCTTCAACGCGGTCACGACTGATTTCGGAGGCTTTCAGTACCGCTTCAACTTCGTCGTTCAGAGCAATAGTAGCTGCCTTCGCATCAACGGCGGAAACAGTGCCCTTAACAATGGAGCCTTTATCGTTCAGCTGAACAAACTCTGCGAACGGATCGCTTTCGAGCTGCTTGATACCCAGGGAGATGCGCTCACGCTCGGGATCTACAGACAGGATAACGGTGTCAACATCGTCGCCCTTCTTGTATTCACGAACGGCTTCTTCGCCTGTTTCGTTCCAGCTGATGTCTGACAGGTGAACCAGACCATCGATGCCACCGTCCAAACCGATGAAGATACCAAAGTCAGTGATTGACTTGATCTTACCGGAGATACGGTCGCCCTTGTTGAAGTTGCCGGAGAAGTCTTCCCATGGGTTAGAAACACACTGCTTGATACCCAAGGAAATACGACGACGCTCTTCATCGATATCCAGAATCATCACTTCTACTTCGTCGCCAACGTTAACGACTTTAGAAGGATGGATGTTCTTGTTGGTCCAATCCATTTCGGATACGTGAACCAGACCTTCAACACCCTCTTCCAGCTCAGCAAAGCAGCCGTAATCGGTCAGGTTGGTTACGCGGGCTGTAACCCGTGTGCTTTCTGGGTAACGACCCTTGATATCAACCCAGGGATCTTCGCCCAACTGCTTCAGACCCAGAGATACGCGGTTACGCTCACGGTCAAACTTCAGAACCTTAACGTTGATCTCATCGCCAACATTCACGATTTCGCTAGGATGCTTGATACGCTTCCAAGCCATATCGGTGATGTGCAGCAGGCCGTCAACACCGCCCAGATCTACGAACGCGCCGTAATCGGTCAGGTTCTTAACGATACCCTTGATTTCCAGACCTTCGGTCAGGGTTTCCAGCAGAGCTTCACGCTCGGCGCTGTTTTCAGCTTCCAGAACGGCGCGGCGGGAAACAACCACGTTGTTACGCTTCTGGTCTAGCTTGATAACCTTGAATTCGAGCTCTTTGTTCTCCAAGTGCGCAGTGTCGCGAACCGGACGAACGTCTACCAGTGAGCCTGGCAGGAAGGCACGAATACCAGCCAGATCAACGGTGAAACCACCCTTGACCTTGCCGTTAATAATACCTTTGACCACTTCTTCAGCTTCGAAGGACTTCTCGAGTACCTTCCAAGATTCTGCCCGCTTGGCTTTTTCACGGGAAAGACGGGTTTCACCGAAACCATCTTCAACTGCATCCAGTGCTACGTCGACAACGTCGCCAATAGCTACTTCTAACTCGCCTTTTTCGTTCAGGAACTGGGAGGCGGGGATAACACCTTCGGACTTAAGCCCGGCGTTAACTGTGACCCAGTCGCTATCAACATCAACTACGGTTCCCTGGACGATGGAACCTGGTTTCATGTCAATTTCTTTTAGGCTTTCTTCAAAAAGATCCGCAAAGCTTTCGCTCATTATGAGTCCTATAGGTTCAATGCAAGTATGCTCCGTGCCGCCAGCAACACGGTCTGTTAATAAGTTCCGGAATCAGCCAGCGGCTGGCAAATTTCGCTGCTCCCGGTGTTTCAACGACAAAAAGGTGTAGTCAGATCTGGCCTACTGCAGCCATACATCTGTCTAGCACCTCCTGTATACTCAAACCCGTGGAATCAATGACTTGCGCATCATCTGCGGGTTTGAGAGGGGCTGCGGAACGATTCATATCTCGCTCATCACGAACCCGTATCTCCTCTAAAACGGCGTCAATACTAACATCGACGCCCGCTGCCTTCAACTGGCTAAAACGCCGGCGGGCACGCTCTTCTGCGCTCGCTGTCAGGAAAATCTTAACCGGCGCTGCCGGGAACACAACCGTGCCCATATCGCGGCCATCTGCTACCAATCCTGGCTTTTTCTGGAAATCACGCTGGCGTTGCAGAAGCGCATCACGAACCGGTTGCATTACCGCAATCTTAGACGCATTGTTGCCACAGGTTTCCGTACGGATATCACCGGTGACATCCTCCCCTGCCAGAATCACTTTTACAGGCTCGCCTTCGGGCGTAGGCTCGAACGCCACATCCAATGACGCAGCAACACGAATCAACTCAGCTTCATCATCCAGCGACACGTTTTGATGCGTTGCCGCAAGAGCCGTTAGCCGGTAAAGCGCACCGCTGTCGAGCAAATGCCAACCCAGCTTTTTGGCCAACATTTGAGTAACTGTGCCTTTACCTGAACCACCCGGTCCATCAACGGCAATGACGGGTGCGCTATTTCCAGTCATTAGTGCGTCCCCTGTTCAGCGTCCGCTCCGGACCACTCAGCTGAGATGTTAATGCCTGTTTCTCGGGCAAGCTCTACGAAGCCCGGAAAGGATGTCGCCACAACGGCGCAGCCGTCTATTTCAATCTCTTCGGTCGCTCGCAACGAGGCCACAGCAAAAGACATGGCAATGCGGTGATCGTCATGGCTGTATACAGTGCCGCCCTTAATAGTTTGGCTGCCCTCGATAATAATGCCATCCGCTGTAACCGTGGTTTCAACACCCAGTGTTGCAAGGCCATCTGCCATTACCTGAATACGGTCACTTTCTTTTACTCGCAATTCTTCAGCACCGGTCAGAACGGTTCGGCCCGTGGCGCATGCAGCGGCGATAAAAAGTGCCGGAAACTCATCAATAGCCAATGGCACTTGGTCTTCTGGAATATCAATACCCTTGAGCTCAGCGGAGCGAACACGCAGGTCGGCGACCGGCTCGCCACCAATTTCACGCTCAGCCATGATCTCAATATTTCCACCCATCTTCTGCAGGATGTTGATCACACCTATACGTGTTGGGTTCATTCCCACATGGCGCAGAGTCAGGTCGGAATCCGCAGCAATACTCGCGGCGACCATGAAAAAAGCGGCCGACGATATGTCTGCAGGAATATCAATGATATTAGCAGCCAGCTTACCACCGCCAGTAACGCTGGCTGTTGGACCGTCGCGCTCTACCTTATAACCAAACCCAGTCAGCATGCGCTCGGTATGATCGCGAGTGGGCGCCGGCTCAGTAACAGAGGTGGTGCCATCGGCATACAAACCTGCGAGTAACAGACAGGATTTTACCTGGGCGCTGGCAACCGGCATATCATAGTGGATACCGGTCAGCTTTTTGCCCTGACTGCCCCGGATTTTCAAAGGCGGGCGCCCCCCCTCAGCCGTGTCAATCACCGCTCCCATAGACCGAAGCGGGTCAGCAACCCGATTCATAGGCCTAACCGAAAGACTGGCGTCGCCGGTGAGCTCAGACTCAAAAGGTTGCGCTGCCAGCAGGCCGGTGAACAAACGCATACCCGTACCAGAGTTGCCCAGATATATTGGGCCACGCGGTGCCTGCAAGCCATGCATGCCAACGCCATGAATGCGCACAAAGCCGTTATCTGGCCCCTCAATCGTAACGCCCATATCCCGAAAAGCTTGCAGCGTGGCGAGACTGTCTTCGCCCTCTAGGAAGCCTTTCACTTCGGTTATGCCCTCGGCTAAAGCGCCGAGCATAATCGAGCGATGGGAAATGGATTTATCACCGGGCACCCGAATATCGCCGGTTACTGAGCCACCGGGCTGAAGACGGAACGTTGTCTGCTTCTCACTGTTGTTTGTCACGTAAGCCTGTCCTGAAAGCATTTTCGAAAAGTGTTCGCGGGCCGCCTTTGCGCGGCTAAAAACCCGCAACAGCATAGCGCCGTCTTGATCGGCAATTGCAGTGCGCAGTTGATCCAGATCGTGGGTAAAATGGTCAATCACCCGAAGAACGGCGTCGCGGTTGGAAAGAAAAATATCGTGCCACATAACCGGGTCGCTTGCGGCAATCCGGGTAAAATCACGGAACCCGCCTGCGGCATACCGAAAAATATCCATGTTCTGATCTTCGCCAGCGAGTGTATCTACCAGCGAAAACGCAATCAGATGGGGCAAGTGGCTGGTCGCTGCCAACACTTCATCGTGATAGGCCGCAGACATTGTAAGCACGGTAGCGCCGCACGCTTCCCACAAGGCTTGTAGCTTGGCGAGATGTGCACTGCTGACGTTATTCGGGGGCGTAAGTATAACTTTGTGATTGCTGAACAGTTCCGAGTTAGCAGCACGAATACCACTTCTCTCCGATCCAGCTATGGGATGCCCTGGAATAATACGAGGTAAAAACTCACCAAAAACAGCTTCAACATCCTTCACGAAGCCAGACTTGGTACTGCCAACGTCGGTCAGAATGGCACCTTCTGCAAGGTGCGGGCGTATCTCTTCTAGCACCTTTCTAGTTGCCTGCACCGGTACGGCCAGCACAACCAAGTCTGCGCCCTGTACGGCCTCAGCAGTCGTTTGCGCAACCGTATCTATCACACCCTGGGACTGACCCAGCAAAAGATCGTCTGTGCGCTGATCCGCTGCGACTACTTCATGAGCCAGACCGTGTTTGCGAATAGCACTGGCCAGTGAGCCGCCTATTAGACCTAACCCAATAATGGCAACACGCCGAAAGAGCGGTTCGCGGGAGGGCACTTAGGCTCCCTGCCCAGCTGCGGCCAGCGCCTTCGAGAGCGCACCGATAAAGTGTTCGTTTTGCTCGGGTAAGCCCACCGTAACCCGAAGATGATTGGGCATACCGTAACCCGCAATCGGGCGCACAATTACACCGTGGGCCAATAGCGCTTGGTAAACTCCCATGGCTTGAGGCCCTACTTCAACTGCCACAAAATTCCCGGATGACGGAATATACCGAAGGCCCATTTGATCAAAGGCGGCTTCTAACTGCTTCAGCCCAACGGTATTAATCTCGCGAGAACGCTGCAGATAGTCTTCGTCGCCCAGCACCGCTGTAGCCGCTGCAAGTGCCACTGAGCTTACGTTAAACGGTTGGCGAACACGGTTCAGAATATCGGCAATAGCCGGGGAGCTTATGCTGTAGCCTACGCGCAAAGCTGCCAAACCCCAGACCTTGGAAAACGTGCGGCATGCAATCACGTTTGGGAAACGAGCCAGCAAAGCGACGCCATCTGGATCATTTTCCCCGGTCATGTACTCGCAATAGGCTTCATCCAGAACCACCAGTACATCTTCAGGAATCTTACCCAAAAATGCTTCAATAGCCTCCGAGTTGTGTACGGTGCCCGTCGGGTTATTGGGGTTGGCTACAAATATCAGCCGAGTGCGTTCAGTTACGGCTGCAGCCATAGCATCCAGATCGTGGCCCCAATCTCTGGCAGGCACAGCAACCGCCTTCGCACCAATAGCTTGAGTAACGATTGGATAAACCGCAAACGCATACTGAGAGAACACAATCTCGGAATCCGCGTCCGCAAAGCAGCGGGCGATCACTTCGAGTACGTCGTTTGAACCATTCCCTAGAGTGATCTGGTCAGCGCCAACATCAAGGCGCTCAGACAGCTTCTGCTTCAGGTCAAACCCATTGCCATCCGGATACAAACACAAGTCTGCCAAGGCACTTTCAATCGCTGCGGTAGCCTTTTTGCTGGGGCCGAGAGGGTTTTCATTGCTGGCAAGCTTAATAATCTCAGCCGGATCCAAACCCAGCTCACGAGCCAACTCGCTTATTGGCTTGCCTGGCTCGTAGGGAGACAAAGCCTGAACGCCCTCTACAGCAAGGCTTTGATAATCAATGGCCATAACCCTTCCTTTAACTACCTGATGCTAAGTTGTAATACCAAGCTCTCATGCAAAGTACTAGAGAACACCGATGGGATAGGAGCCCAAACGCTTAAGCTCAACGGCTTCCTCATCTACCTCGGACAGCACTTTATGTGCCTGTTCATCGCTCATGTGCCCTTCGAAATCTATATAGAACACATAGGCCCAAGTGCCACTGGGTGACGGCCGAGTTTCAATTCGCGTAAGGCTGATTCCATGGCTGTGGAACGGCTCCAGCAGTTGGTACAGCGCGCCAGGTTTGTTTCTCATGGAAACCAAAATTGAGGATTTGTCCTGTCCACTGGCCGGTACTTCTTCGCGACCAATAATCAGGAACCGGGTAGTGTTATCCGGCCTGTCCTCAATGCTATTGGCCAGCTTTTCCAAACCGTAAAGCTCTTCTGCCATATCACCGGCAATCGCAGCAGTACCCGGCTCTTTCGCCGCACGTCGGGCAGCTTCGGCGTTGCTGGAAACCGTCACTCGCTCAATCCCGTAGCGATGGGTGTCCAACCACTGCCTGCACTGGGCAAACGATTGCTGATGCGAGTAAATACGGGTTATTTCCTGATCTCGGAACTCCGGTGAAACCAGAAGATGATGATGAATTCTCAGTTGCACTTCGCCGCAGATTTTTAGCGGAGACGACATAAACATATCAAGCGTATGGTTAATCATGCCCTCTGTGGAGTTTTCAACCGGCACCACACCGTAATGCGCCGCGCCAGATTCCACTTCACGGAAAACCGCATCAATCGCCGGCAAAGGCACGCTCACCACAGAATGCCCAAAATGCTTGAGGGCCGCCGCTTGAGTAAAGGTGCCGATAGGCCCCAGAAAGGCAATGTGCATGGGCTTTTCAAGCGCCAGGCAAGCCGACATAATTTCGCGAAACAGTCGAGCCATTTCTTCGCCTGCCAGAGGGCCTGGGTTGGCCTCCTTAATGCGGCGCAAAACTTGGGCCTCCCGTTCAGGGCGGTAGAAAAATACGTCCTGTTCAGGGTTAGCGGCCATTTTCACATGAGCCACTTCTTGGGCACATTTGGCACGGGCACTGATCAGTTCCATAATCTTCTGATCAAGGCTGTCGATTTCTACTCGCAATTCTCCAAGACGGATTTGCTCATCGCTCATGATCAGCCCCGCTCCTTTGCAAATTTGCTCATATACTGAATCAGCGCATCCACACCTGCTTCCGGCATGGCGTTATAAATGCTGGCACGCATGCCACCCACGGAGCGGTGGCCAGCCAGGTTTAGCAAACCCTGAGCATCGGCACCTTCAAGAAATGCACCGTTTAGAGCATCGTCCCGCAGCGTGAACGGAATGTTCATCCATGAGCGGAAACGCGGGTCGATAGGGTTGGCGTAAAACTCATTGGTATCAATGAAATCATACAGTTTTTTCGCCTTCCTCAAATTGGTCTCACCCATGGCTTTCACGCCGCCCTGAGCTTTCAACCACTTGAACACCAGGCCCGCGAGATACCAGGAATACGTCGCCGGCGTGTTGTACATAGAGCCGTTATCCGCAATTACCTGGTAGTTCATCATGGTCGGTGTTTCTTTACGGGCTTTGCCCAAAAGGTCTTTCCGAATGATGACCACAACCAAGCCAGAAGGGCCGATATTCTTCTGTGCGCCTGCGTAAATCATCCCGAACCTGGAGATATCTACGGGGCGCGAAAGCATGGTAGAGGACATATCCGCGACTAGCGGCACGTCGCCGCTTTCGGGAACAAAATCGAACTCCAGGCCACCAATGGTTTCGTTTGGCGTGTAATGCAGGTACGCCGCATCGGCACTGGTTTGCCAAGATGTTTGATCCGGAATGCTGGCGAAGCCGCCCTCTTCCGAGCTGGCAACCACATTCACATTGGCATAACGCTTGGCCTCGGCAATGGCTTTTTTCGACCAGATACCCGTGTTTACATAATCCGCAGACGTTTTGTCGCCAAGCAGGTTCAAGGGAATCGTCGAGAACTGACTGGAAGCTCCACCCTGCATGAAGAGTACGGCATAATCATCTGATATACCGGCTAATTCACGCAGGTCGCGCTCGGCTGTTTCGGCAATATCCACGAACGCATCGCTACGATGGCTCATTTCCATTACCGACATGCCGGTGCCACGCCAGTCCAACATTTCATCCCGTGCCTGTGCCAGCACGCTTTCCGGCAACGTTGCCGGACCTGCACAAAAGTTATACGCCCTGCTCATGTTCGTGTGGTCTCTCACGTCTTGCGGATTCGGTGTTAGGCAGTGCTGGCTTATTCCTCGCCAGCACCCTGCTCGGGACTGCTGCCTGCATTGCCATCTACGGAAGCGTCATTGCTTTCGATATCCTCGCCTTCGATGCCTTCACTTTCGACGCTATCACCTTCTACGCCTTCAAGATCTTCATCATCGGTTTCGGCAATTCGCTCCACGCCTACCAAACGCTCATCTTCCTGGCTCAGTCTGATCAAACGCACGCCCTGGGTGTTCCGGCTGAGAACAGACACTTCATCCGTGCGGGTACGAACCAGCGTGCCCTTATCGGAGATCAGCATCATCTCATCGCCTTCGAACAACTGCAGCGCTGTAACCAGATTGCCATTACGCTCGGAGCACTGCATGGCGATAACGCCCTGGCTGCCACGGCCGTAGGTTGGGAACTCATCAAGTGCCGTGCGCTTGCCGTAACCATTTTCACTGGCGGTCAAAATAACACCGCCTTCTTGAGGAATGATCAGGGAGACCACGTGATGGCCCTCGGGCATTCTGATACCACGCACACCACGAGCTGTTCGGCTCAGCGGGCGTACAGCTTCTTCATCGAAGCGAACCGCCTTACCGGCTGTAGAGAACAGCATAATCTCAGCATCACCTTCGGTAATCGCGGCACCAATCAACGTATCGCCTTCGTCCAGAGACAAGGCAATCAAGCCACTGCTACGGGGGCGGGAGAAGTTCGGCAAACGTGTTTTCTTAACAACGCCCGCAGACGTTGCCATCAGAACAAATTGATTTTCTGGATAATCCCGCACTGGCAGGAAGGTTGTGATGCGCTCACCTTCATCCAGCGGCAGAATATTCACCATTGGCCGACCACGGGACGCGCGGCTGGCACGGGGAATCTCGAACACGCGCAACCAGTAAACTTTGCCTCGGTTAGAGAAACAAAGAATGGTGTCATGGGAGTTGGCAACCAGCAGCTTTTCAACGAAATCTTCGTCTTTCATGGACGTCGCAGCTTTACCACGACCACCACGGCGCTGGGCCTGATAGTCTTCCACTGCCTGAGTCTTGGCGTAACCGCTGTGGGAAATGGTTACAACCAGTTCTTCTTCGTCAATCAGATCCGCAATCGTAAGGTCGCGCTGGGAGCTGGTTATTTCCGTGCGGCGCTCGTCACCGAACTCTTCTACCACAGCTTCCAGCTCTTCGCGGATAACCTGCATCAAGCGATCTGGGTCGCCGAGAATTTCCAGCAGGCCGGCAATCTTCTCCAGGATTTCCTTGTACTCGTTCTGGAGCTTTTCAGTCTCCAGACCGGTCAAGCGGTGCAGACGCATATCCAGGATAGCCTGAGTCTGCTCCGGAGACATGAAATACAGGCCATCGCGCAGGCCGTAGATTTCTGGCAGATCGTCTGGGCGGCAGGCATCTTCGCCAGCACGCTCAAGCATCGCCATAACGTTACCGGGCGCCCAGCCTTGGGCCATCAATTTTTCTTTCGCTTCCAAAGAGCTTGGAGATGCTTTGATCAGCTCAATCATCTCATCGATGTTGGCCAATGCAACAGTCAGGCCTTCAAGAATATGGCCGCGCTCGCGCGCTTTACGCAGCTCAAAGAGGGTACGACGAGTCACCACTTCACGGCGGTGACGCACGAACGCGTCCAGCATTTCCTTGAGGTTAAGAATTCTCGGCTCGCCGTTAATCAGCGCAACCATGTTTATACCGAATACCGTCTGCAGCTGGGTATGCTTAAACAGGTTGTTAACCACTACTTCCGGGTTTTCGCCACGGCGTAGTTCTATGAATATGCGGATACCTTCCTTGTTGGACTCGTCCCGCAGTTCGGTAATGCCTTCCAGACGCTTCTCTTTCACCAGCTCGGCGATCTTTTCGATCAAACGGGCCTTGTTAAGCTGATATGGCAGCTCGGTGATGATAATGGCATCGCGGTTGGTTTTCTTATCGGTTTCAATTTCGTGGCGGGCGCGAATGTAAATGCGGCCACGACCTGTACGATACGCCTCAACAATGCCAGCACGGCCATTGATGATGCCTTCGGTCGGAAAATCCGGGCCCGGAATGTACTCCATTAGATCATCACAAGTGAGATCCGGGTTATCAATCAGCGCCAAGCAACCATTAACCACCTCGGTCAGGTTGTGGGGCGGGATATTTGTCGCCATACCCACCGCAATACCCGAGGAGCCGTTCACCAACAGGTTAGGAACCCGGGTAGGCATGACTTCGGGGATGCGCTCTGTGCCGTCGTAGTTATCGACAAAGTCTACGGTTTCTTTCTCAAGATCCGCCAGCAAGGAGTGTGCAACTTTCTCCATGCGGATTTCGGTGTAACGCATGGCTGCCGCGTTATCGCCGTCGATAGAACCGAAGTTGCCCTGGCCGTTCACCAGCGGATAACGTAGGGAAAACGGCTGAGCCATACGAACGATGGTGTCGTAAACAGCAGAGTCGCCGTGCGGGTGGTATTTACCAATCACATCACCCACCACTCGGGCGGACTTCTTATAGGCCTTGTTCCAGTCGTTGTTCAGTTCGGACATTGCGAACAGAACACGACGGTGAACCGGCTTGAGGCCATCCCGCACGTCTGGAAGCGCTCGTCCAACGATTACGCTCATGGCGTAATCCAGGTAAGACTGCTTCAGCTCATCTTCAATATTGACCGGCAGGATCTCTTTGGCTAATTCACCCATCGAGAAAAGTTCCTTTGCGTTATCTGGAAGTCGTTTCAGGGCCGTTTTCCGGCCCCGTAGTTATTCTTAATCAAGCCGCCGATTATACCACAGCCGCACCCTCTCAGGGGCATCTGTGAGGCAGCCTTAATCAAATACCACCGTCTTGTTTTCGTGGGTGATCACGCGATCCTCAATATGAGAGCGTAATCCCCGGGCGAGAACATTTTTCTCCACATCTTTACCCAGACGCACTATGTCTTGGATGGAATCACTGTGGCTGATGCGAATGACATCTTGCTCGATGATTGGACCTTCATCGAGATCCTGGGTCACATAGTGACAGGTAGCCCCGATCAGCTTGACCCCACGGGTATAGGCCTGATGATATGGCCGTGCACCTGCGAAAGACGGCAAAAAACTGTGGTGAATATTGATCACCTTGCCGGCGTGCTTTGCACAAAGTTCTGCTGGCAGGATTTGCATATAACGAGCGAGCACCACCACATCGGCTTCATAGCCTTCAAAAAGCTCGTCGATATGAGCAAACGCCTCTTCGCGATTGTCTTTGCTTACCGGAATATGGTGGTATGGAATGTCATGCCACTCGACCATACGGCGCAAATCGTCGTGATTAGAGATAACCGCAACAATTTCAGCGTTGATATCCTTACTGTGCCAGCGATACAGGAGGTCGGCCACACAGTGGGACTCCTTGCTGCACATAAGAATCACTTTTTTGGGCTGGGCCGAATCCGCAATATGCCACTGCATATCAAACTCTTCGGCGATCGGCGCAAATGCGGCACGAAACTGCTCAAGTCCAAACGGGATAGACTTGGCTTTGATCTCGTGGCGCATGAAAAACCAGTCGGTGTAGGTGTCCGAGTGGTGACTCGCTTCAGTGATCCAACCATTGTAGGTCTGTAGAAAATTACTCACCTTGGCAACGATCCCAACCCTGTCGGGGCAGGAAATCACAAGACGGTAGGTATGCTCCATGAAAGCCTTTCCTTAACTGACAAACGGGAAAGCAGGTGCACCGGAAACCATTGTCGGAAACGGCAGCCGGATAAAGTACCAGAGTTTGCGGTACGCACCAGATAAAATGACGAGCTATCATAGCCTATATGGACATCAGAAACGAGGAATGGAGACATGGGTAGAGGTAGACACCAGCAATCGCACATCACCCGACTCACTGGGCGCTCAGGCTGCCTGCGCGCATTCATCATGACTTTGAGCTTGTCAACTCTGACAACGCCGGTTTTTAGTCAAGCTATTCTCGAAGGCGAACGATTTCACCCCGCAAGCGCCAACCACGGCATGGTGGCAACCAGTCACACCTTAGCCACGGAAGTCGCATTAAAAGTGCTAGAAGACGGTGGTAACGCAGTAGACGCGGCCGTAACCGCCGGATTCGCGCTGGCCGTGACTCAGCCGAGATCAGGCAACATCGGTGGCGGCGGCTTTATGTTGGTATCCAAAGGCGATGGTTCTGAGCCCGAAGCCATAGATTACCGGGAAAAAGCCCCCTCGGGCGCCACAGAAACCATGTATCAGGATGAATCTGGCGAAGTGGTACAGAACCGCAGCCGGTTTACCCATTTGGCCGCAGGCGTTCCCGGCACGGTTGCCGGTTTTGCCATGGCACTGGAACGCCACGGCACCCTGCCCCTAAAACAAGCGCTTGCCCCGGCCATCAAACTCGCCAGAGAAGGCTTTATTGTTCCGCAACGTTTCAGTGAAGGCCTTGAGCAGGCGAAGGAGCGACTCCAACGCTGGCCCGCAACCCTTGAAACCTTTTATAAAGAGGACGGCTCCACCTGGCAAGCGGGCGAACGCTTTCGTCAACCTGAACTGGCAGACACCTTGCAACGCATTGCAGATAAAGGCGTGAAAGGCTTTTACGAAGGTGAAACCGCACAACTGATTGTTGATGAGATGGAGAAACATGGGGGCCTCATTACTCAGCAAGATCTCGAAGAGTACCAGCCCGTTGTGCGCAACCCGGTACACGGAAATTACCGAGGTTATGATATCTACTCCATGTCACCACCCTCCTCCGGCGGCACCCACATTGTTCAGATACTGAACATTCTTGAAGGCTACCCAATTCAGGAGTATGGCCACAACTCAGCCGAGACGATTCATTACATGGCCGAAGCCATGAAGCTGGCCTATGCCGATCGCTCAGAATACCTGGGCGATACGGATTATGTGGATGTGCCGTTAAAGGGACTGACCAGTAAGTCTTATGCGGAAGAATTGCGGCAAGGTATAAAGCCTGACGAAGCCCGTCCCGCAGGCGAAATTCGCTACGGCCAGCCCCCCGGCTATGAAAGCCCAGAAACCACCCACTTTTCAGTTGTCGATAAGTGGGGCAACGCGGTATCAAACACCTACACCATAAACTTCAGTTACGGTTCAGGTATTACCGTGCAAGGCGCCGGTTTTCTGCTTAACAACGAAATGGATGACTTCAGCGCCAAACCGGGTGTGCCTAATGCTTATGGGCTGATCGGCGGTGAGGCAAACAAGGTAGAACCCGGCAAGCGCATGCTCAGCTCCATGTCACCTACGATTGTTCGTAAAGATGATCGCAACTTTTTGGTGACCGGCAGCCCAGGCGGCTCCCGCATTATTACCACAACCTTGCAGGTAATCATGAACGTAATTGATCACGGCATGAACATACAAACAGCTGTTAGTGCGCCCCGCATCCATCATCAGTGGCTACCGGATGAAATCCGCATTGAACAAGGTATCAATCCAGATACCGTGCGGTTACTGGAAAGTCGCGGCCACAAAGTGGTAAGCAAGTCGGCTATGGGGGCCATTCAGAGTATTATGATCGGAGAAGACGGCACCCTATACGGCGGCGCAGATCCGAGGCGCAGCACTTCCTCGGCCACGGGCTACTGACGATAGATGCAACGGTAAATTAAGAAGCTGGAGGTATTTATGTTTCTGTCTGTACAACTGAGCTGTTATCCCCTGAAGGATGACTACAAACAGCCTATCTGGGATCTGATCGCCCGGCTGGAAAAAACCAACCTGGAAGTTGTCGCCGGGCGCATGAGCACAGAAATTTTCGGTGAGTACGACGAAGTTATGAGCGTTCTCTCCGACACCATGAAGTGGTCTTTTGAGACCTACGGGAAATCTGTTTTTGTGGCGAAGATTATGACAGGGGATCGAAGGCCAAAGTGACCTCCGTCGCCAAGAATGAATTCAAGCTTGCGTAACCAGCATATCGCTGAATAGTGCTAAGCAAAACCCAAGCACCGCACCAAGCGGAGGCCCCCAGTGCTTGTCCAGCCGGGACTGGGGTGCAATATCCTGAAAGATCAGATACAGAATTCCGCCAGAAGCCACCAGCATGATAGTTCCTAGAATCACAGGTTGCCCGGATAGGAAAAAGTAACCCAGAAGACCCGCAATAGGTCCTGCTGTTGCAAGCCCTGCCATGACAAGCAGAGTCTTTTTCGGTGTATAGCCTGGCTTGTTGCAAAACTCACGATACGCGTTAAATCCTTCAGGCAGGTTTTGCATGGCAATTAATACCGCCATTAAAGGCGCGAGGCCTGGGTTAATTACAATCAGCCCACCCAGGGCTGCAGCCTCTGGCACAAAATCCAGCATCACCCCCATCAGTTGCGGCGATTCGTTGTGATGAACACCCAGCATTCGCTCAATCCAGAAAAACAGCACACCACCAGCAATAATAGCCGGTATGGCCCAAAACGAACCTCCAATGCTCGACTGCCCTTCCGGTATCAACACAATGGTTACGGCACCAAGCAGAATGCCTCCGCCCAGTGCGATTAGGAAATGCCGAAACTCCTGCTCCAGCCAATTAGGGCCAATGCGCTCGACTCTTGCCAGTAACCCGCCAACGGGGATACAAATACCGGCAAGGGCGGTCAGACCAACGATGAAAGCAATGTCTGAGATCATTTAAAACCTAAGTTTTGAATTACGAGTTGCCAGAAGCCGCATCAAGCTTATCTTGGGTTTTGTTCTCGAAATCACTTGCGTCGTGACGCTCATGAAGCTGACTTCCAGGTTCGCCCCAAGCACGATTCACCATTCGCCCACGCTGAACAGCCGGCCGCTCTTTAACCTCCAAGGCCCAGCGCATCACATTAGTATAGGTATGCGCCTCAAGAAACTCTGCGGCCTCATAAACCTTGTTGGTTACCAACGCGCCATACCAAGGCCAGGTCGCCATATCTGCAATGGTGTACTGGTCACCAGCAACGTACCGGTTATCTGCCAACTGGCGGTCCAACACATCTAGTTGCCGCTTCACTTCCATAGTGTAGCGGTTGATGGGGTATTCATACTTCTCAGGAGCATAGGCAAAGAAATGTCCAAAACCGCCGCCAACAAATGCCGCACTGCCCATTTGCCAGAACAACCAGTTAAGCGTTTCGGTGCGCCCGGCAATATCCGAGGGTAAAAACTCGCCAAACTTTTCCGCCAGATACAACAAAATGGAGCCCGACTCAAACACCCGAACAGCGGGATCCTGAGAGTGGTCAAACAGCGCCGGAATCTTGGAGTTAGGATTAACACCCACAAATCCGCTACCAAACTGTTCGCCTTCATTAATGCGGATCAGCCAAGCGTCGTATTCCGCCTCGCTGATGCCAAGTTCCAACAGTTCCTCAAGCATGATCGTGGCTTTTACACCATTTGGTGTGGCCAGCGAATAGAGCTGAAAAGGATGCTTGCCAATGGGCAACTCTTTCTCGTGAGTAGGCCCAGCTATGGGGCGATTAATGTTTGAAAAAGCGCCACCACTTTCAGAATCCCACGTCCAGACTTTTGGCGGAGTGTAAGTTGGATCGCTCATGATGTTGGGTGCTCCTATCTTCGTGACGGATTGATGTACAAGCGCTATAGAATATTCCGCCGATTGAATTGTGTATGCTAAACCGTGTGCTTCACTATAGAGATAACTATCCCAATAAGGGAATCATACGTATGTCGGCAATAGGATGGATTTTTCTGCTGGGTGCTTTGGCCTTAGTTGCAGGCAGCCTTTTAATGCTGTGGAAGTCTGCCAGGAAGATGCACATCCCGGAAGACAAACTAGACAAAGTCCGCAAGCGCAAGGCCGAGCTTGAGGCCCAGGAAAAAGCGAACGAGGACTAGGGCTCTACCAAATCCCAAACCAGAACGTGCTCATCACCCACGCCAATAAGGCTATCACTGGCTAAAGAGAAGGTCATATCCTCAAGACTAACCCGAGGCATGTGAAGGCGAAAAGGATTGGTGCCAGCGCGAACATCCCAAAGTACCAATTTGCTACCGTAGTCATAAAGTGCGAGCCAGCGACCATCAGGGGACGCAGCGATGAGCCGCACCCCATTTGCCTCGGGCAAAACGGCGGAATAGAGCAAATTGCCTTTATCGGTATCCAGCAGGTGTACACCCACTAACGGGCTATTTTCTGTATTCTCGATATTGAACACAGTGGCCAGCCATTTGCCCTTGGCCGAGACCAACCCTTTGGCACCCGTTTTAAAGGCGCGAGGGTCTAGCTCTGGCCAGGTAGGTAAGCCTTCAGGCATATCAAGACGAGGCGGTACGGCAAATGAGCGCAGTACTCGGCCACTCGCTGAATCTAACTCAGCAACCCCTTGCTCGTCCTCAACCCATGGATTGGTACCACCTTCAAGCAACCTCTGGTGGTTAGGAAACCAATCACTGCGTGGTGTCGGCTGAGGCGGCGACATTGTTAGGCCGTCGAGTCGCCGAAAATAACCCACCTTAAAAGACGCCAGCACAGGCCCACGACGATCGATCCACCATTGCATCGTATCTAGTCTGGGCTGCTCGCCCTCGGGAAAATCAAGACTGACAACCCCCTCTCCTTGCCGATAATGAAACAGACCTATCTGCTCATCAAAAGGATAGCCGGTGAACCAGAGTTGTTTTCCGTCCAGGCTGGCATATAGCTCGTCGGCACCGATACCTCCTTCCCACAAACTTTCGAGTGCGGTCGCATCTGGATTGAGCCGCGCGAGTGCACTAACCCATTGTTCTTCGCCGTTTCGTTCAGCGCTTGTTTGCACGCTCAGAATCAAAGACCCATCCGGTTGTGGCTGAACGGCACGCAGACTTATTACCTGAGCGCTGCCAAGGCGATGTGCCAAGGGCTCTATCAGCTGCCCCTCTGCAGAGGGATAGCGCCAATCCGCCGCAGGCAAGGTGTTGGGTATCGGCACCGACGGAATCCATACCTCCGGTGATTCCGCTAAGCGAATTGCACTGTTGGGTAACGCCTTGTTGATCGCATCCAGGGTGGCTTGGAAGTCCTTTGCAGGTACCAGGTACTGGGTGGTGAATTGGGGTGTATCGGCTAAGGCAAAAAAAGCTTTTCGGTTGGCCAGCGCGTGCCTGCGCTGGATCGTTACAGCGGTGACGGGGCGCCCCATGATGGGCTCAAGATCCAGAATGTCATAATCGTCGGTGCGGTAATTTTTGCCACGGGTCTGTTCACGGTTATAACGCAACCGCTGAACGGGTTCGCGAAGCTCTGGTACTTTTCGCATCGCGTCGGAATGTGCCTGAATGCTTGCACCGAGAAGCTGCAAACGGCGTGCGCGCTCATTGTCAGTCAGCGCGCCGTCTTTCACCGCTTGCGCAAGCTCCGGGCCATAGGCTTTGTTCACTATAACCGAACGTAAATCCGGTTGCGCAGCCAGCATCAGCCGCCGCCAGTCTTCCGGCAAATCAGCCCGTTGTAGCGCGGCGCCTTTCACCGAATACCCCAATTTCTCCCATGCCCTCACAACAACAGAGCTCACTGCTGAAAATGGTGCATCAACAAGAATCACCACGGCTTCTGAGGCGGTTGTTCGCCCCTCGCCCATAATCAAAACCGGAGTGCGCAATTTGCGCGGAGTCTTTGAGCGAAGCGCGCTAGAATCACTTTCCAAACGCCAATCATCTTGGGAGGTAGAGGGGAAATCCATTTGAGCCTGGCCTGTACTGGAGATTAATAACGTTATCCATACCCACAGCACTCGTGTCTTGATATCCAGCATCCTACCGCTCATCAGATCTATCCCTTAATCTTAGCCAGTCAGCCATAGCATTCAGAGGTAAGCCGAATCGGTTCTCGCTGCCATGATGAAATCATTTTGGTGCAAACCGCCAATGGTGTGAGTCCACCAACTCACGGTTACCTTCCCGTATTCCAGGAGAATGGCCGGATGATGATTTTCAGCTTCAGCCAACTCGGCAACCCTGTTGGTAAACGCCAGAGCTTGGGCAAAGTTTTTGAATTTAAACACTCGGCGTAATTGCTCTTCGCTGCCTACTGTAAGAATGCCCCAATCTTGAACTTCTTTGTGCAGCCGGCTCTTTTCATCATCGGCCACCCCTGAGGCGCCCGCGTTACACGCTTCACAATACTGCTCAGCCAACCCGCTCATGTACAACCTCCAAGCCTGATGTTCAGAATTTTACAATTTTACCGATAATGCAACCGTGGATTCGATTACTCATTTTATCAACCTGCTTCTTGAAATTAGCCCTTCTTCGGAATACTGTATATTTAAACAGTACCTCGAGATTTAACCATGAGCGAGATTCTTAACACGCTAATGCAGGATGCCCGTGTTTGGCAGGGGCGCAAGCACAACAAAACCACGCAACCGGCAGAACCAACCGGCTATCAGGTTCTGGATAACCAGCTTGGCGGCATCGGTTGGCCTCGGGGTGCTTTAAGCGAATGCCTGTTAGACGCACCCGGCATTGGCGAACTGAACCTATTGATGCCTCTGATGAAGCGACTGTCACAGGCAGGTAAAACCGTATTCTGGCTAAACCCTCCACACACACCTTATGCCCCGGCACTGGCGCGGGAAGAGATCAATCTGGATCAAGTAATCATGATCCACACCAAAGACAAAGGCGATTTCCTGTGGGCGCTGGAAAACTGCCTGCGCTCCCCGGTTACAGGCCTGGTGATGGCCTGGCCCGGCAGACTGGCAGCCCGTGAAATTCGGCGCTTGCAGCTAGCGGCCGAAGCCGGCAGCAACGTGTGTGTGCTTTTTCGTGAACGACACTATGCCGAACAGAACTCTCCGGCTGCCCTGCGCCTTGAGCTGGAACCCGACGATCAACAAGGCCTAAAAGTGAATGTAATAAAACGCCGAGGCAGTTGGCCCGGCCAGCGTTGCTCGCTTGCCATGGTTCACCGGGCGGAGCTGTTTTATCGCGAAACGCCCCGGGTGGTTCAGGGCCCCTGGCTCACGTCGGCCCGGTAATTTCATATGCTTTGGCTGTATTTGCACTTCCCCCACCTACTGCTGGATCACATTCGCCGCTCCAGTGAAAACACGGCGGCGCTGGTAGTTGTGGAGGGTTCCGGGCAGAAAGTCATACAGGCTTGCCCGGCTGCCCGAGATTTGGGCGTGAACGCTGGCATGCGCCTGAAAACAGCCATCAGCTTGGCGCCAGATTTGGGCATAATTCGTGCAGATGAGCAGCAAGAAGTCCGAATTTTGGAAGACCAAGCTCGCTGGCTGTACCGCTATGCTGCCCACATTGTTCTGGTTCCACCAAACGGTTTGCTGGCTGAAATTGGTAGTTTGCAACGGCTATACGGTGGCCTTCCAGCGGTCTGGCAAACCGTGGAAGAAGTGCTACACGAGCGCCAACTTACCGCTTGGCCCGGCATTGGCCATACGCCGCAGGCCGCACGCCTGATTGCACGTAACGGCAAAGGGGAATGCTCGTCTGACAAAGACCACATTCTTCGCACCCTTGGCTTAATGCCGCTGGTGGCTGCGGAGTTTGACGAGCGCACCTGCACCCGATTGCAACGGCTTGGATTGAATACTCTGGGAGAGGTATTCCGTTTACCGCCGGCGGAGCTGGCCCGCAGACTGTCGCCGGAAACCCTGGCAACTATCCAGAAAATACAAGGTTCCAGACCAGATCCCCAAGCACCGTGGCAACCGCCCCACTACTTTCGGCAACAGGCAGATTTTGTGCAGGAGATTGAACAGTCGCAGGGGCTGCTGTTTCCGCTACAACGCATACTTTCTGAACTGGAAAAGGACTTGTGCTGGCGCCAGCAGGATACCGACTGCTTACTGCTAGTGCTCAGACATCGCCACGCCGAACCAACGCGCCTACGCATCCGCACCTCTGGCCCAGAGCATCGGGCGGACGCGTTTCTCAACCTGATCAGCCTGCGATTTGAGCAGCAGCCACTGCAGGCTCCGGTTGTATCACTGCAGCTGACTGTAAAGCGCTTTCTTGGGCGGGAGGCTCCCGGCGGCCAAGATCTACTGGGTGAAAACCAGGATTTAAATGAAGCCTGGCACACCCTGATGAGTCGCCTGCAGGCAAGGCTTGGAGACAACGCACTCAAACAGCTCACCCCCCAATCAGATCACCGGCCCGAACATGCTTGGAACGCGTCACAAGTGCAGCAAAAAAACCGTGCAGCGGTAACAAAAACCAGCCAACTGCCACGCAGGCCACTGTGGCTTTTGCAAGGGCCGCAACCGCTTACCGAAACTCCACAAACCTGGTTTACCGGCCCCGAACGAATCAGCGGCGGTTGGTGGGATGGCCAGCGGGTACACAGGGATTATTACATTGCCCAACTGAATAGCGGCCAACTGGCCTGGGTGTTCCGAGATGTGCGGGATGGCTGGTTCATACACGGGTGGTTTGGCTGATGAGTGAACCTTCCTACGCCGAACTGTTCTGTTTTAGCAACTTTACGTTCCTAACCGGGGCGTCTCATCCCCATGAGCTTGCACAACGCGCGGCAGGGCTTGGGTATACCGCACTGGCAATCACCGATGCTTGTTCGGTGGCAGGCATACCCCGGGCTTGGGCGGCATTGAAAGAAAGTTCCGTAAAGCTGATTACCGGGAGCTGGTTTGAACTGGACGACGCCCCACCCGGTGCCAGCACGCCCCGCTTTATTCTGTTGGCCCGCACCCGTAAAGGCTACGGGCAACTTTGCCAGCTTATAACCACCGCCAGGCGCCGCGCAGAAAAAGGGCAATACCAGCTTTTCTATGGAGACGTGGAAACACATGCTTTGGATGACTGCTTGTGCCTGTGGTTACCACCCTCACTGGCTGAAGCCGATGCGGATCAGGCTCTATGCTGCGGCGAATGGTTGCTCCGATTGTTTGAGCATCGCCTTTGGATTGCCGCCGCTCGCACTCTGGAATCAGGCGAGGAACAGCAATTGGCCCGGGCTCGCTGGCTTGCAGAACATTTGCGCTGCCCAATTACAGCCGTCGGCGAAGTTCACATGCACAGCCGGGAGCGCCAACCACTGCAGGATGTACTCGCCGCTTTGCGCAACCACGCCAGTTTGGAAAACGCCGGTCACTACCTGTTCCAGAACGGTGAACGTTATCTACGTCCGCTAACGGTACTGCAACGGTTGTTTCCCGAGGCTTGGCTGAAGGAATCTTTGCGCATTGCCCAACAGTGCACCTTTGAGCCGGGTAACCTGCGTTATGAATACCCTCCAGATCTTGTACCGAAAGAAGAAAGCCCAGCGGCTTACCTGAAGCGATTAACTCAGGAAGGTGAGCGGCAGCGTTACCCGGAAGGCACTCCGTTATCGGTTCAAGCTCTGATCCGCAAAGAATTGGGCCTGATTTCAGAGCTGAAGTACGAACACTACTTTCTCACCATCCAGGACATAGTTGCCTTTGCCCGCAGCCAAGGCATTCTTTGCCAGGGCCGGGGCTCTGCCGCAAACTCTGCTGTGTGCTACTGCCTGGGTATTACCGAAGTAAACCCGGCTCGAGTAGAAGTGTTGTTTGAACGTTTTATTTCAAAGGACAGAAATGAGCCGCCGGATATCGACGTGGACTTTGAGCACGAGCGGCGAGAAGAAGTTATTCAGTACATCTACCAACGGTATAGCCGGGAGCGTGCCGCGCTGGCCGCAACAGTTATCCGCTACCGCCCCCGCAGTGCCATTCGCGACGTTGGCAAGGCACTCGGGTTTGACCCAGCCCTGGTAGAGCAGTTACTGGAAGGTATCGACTGGCGCGACCAAGCGACCAATTGGCGCCAGCAGATTCTCAACAAACGTCTGACCCGCAACCCGAAAGTCGCCGATCAGTTCTTTGCCCTGGTAAATACCCTGCTCGGCTTTCCCCGCCATTTATCCCAGCATGTGGGGGGCTTTGTGATCAGCGCAGGGCCACTGGCCGATCTGGTGCCGGTAGAAAATGCCGCCATGGCTGACCGCACCGTTATCCAGTGGGATAAAGACGATCTGGAAAGCTTGGGCTTAATGAAAGTGGATGTCCTCGCGTTAGGCATGCTCACCGCTATCCGCAAAGCCCTGGAACTGATCAGCCAACAAAAAGGCCACCCCTTCCAGATGCAGGACATCCCCCAAGAAGACCCGGCCACCTACGCCATGCTGCAAAAAGGCGACAGCATTGGTGTATTTCAAGTGGAATCCCGAGCCCAGATCAACATGCTGCCAAGGCTGAAACCCGAAACCTACTACGACCTGGTCATTGAAGTCGCCATTGTTCGCCCCGGCCCTATCAAAGGAGACATGGTGCACCCTTACTTGCGCCGCAAGCATGGCCTAGAACCGGTGGATTACCCCAACGACGCCATTCGAAACGTGCTAGAGCGCACCTTGGGCGTGCCGATTTTCCAAGAGCAAGTCATAAAACTAGCCATGGTCGCTGCTGGCTTTACGGCTGGCGAAGCCGACCAACTCCGCCGAGCCATGGCCGCCTGGAAATCCCATGGCGACATGACCCCATTCCGGGAAAAACTCATCAACGGCATGCTGGAGCGCGGCCACGATGCCGACTTTGCCGAACGCCTGTACCTGCAAATTTGCGGCTTCGGCGGCTACGGTTTTCCCGAGTCTCACGCAGCCAGTTTCGCCCTACTGGTTTACGTCTCATCATGGATCAAGCGGCACTACCCAAGCGCCTTCTACTGCGCTCTGCTCAACAGCCAGCCCATGGGGTTCTATTCCCCATCCCAGCTGGTACAAGATGCCAAACGCCATAACGTGGCGGCACTGCCGCCAGACATAAACAGCAGCCAATGGGATCACACTCTAGAAGATCTAGAAAACCTGGAAGGCTCAAACCACCGGTTACGCCTGGGCCTTAGAATTATCCGAGGATTCCCAAAAAATGCCGCCGAGCGCCTGTGCCGGCATCGCCCCAAAACCGGCTATAAATCTTCTGCCGAGTTACGGCGTTTGGCAGATCTCAACCAGCGTGAAATGGAACTGCTAGCCGGAGCCAACGCCATGCCCGCCTTCGCCAGCAACCGCCACCAAGCCTACTGGCAACTGCTAGACCATGAAAAACCCGTCGAGCTTTTTTCGGCTGTAGAAGCCGCAGAAGACAACGAAAACTACGAACTGGAACCCTGCGACCAGCTTCCAGAACCCACCGAAGGCCAGAACCTGCTCGCCGATTACGCAAGCCAAGGCCTAACTCTAAAACGCCACGCGCTGGCCCTGCTCAAAGAGCAAGGCCATTTACAGTTCTGCCTCAGCGCCGAACAACTCAAAACTGCAAAAGCCGGCACCCCCGTACAAGTAGCCGGCCTGGTAACCGGTCGTCAACGCCCCGGCTCCGCCTCTGGCGTTACTTTCGTGACCTTGGAAGACGAAACCGGCAACGTAAACGTCATCGTTTGGCTGGAAACCGCCCGCAGGCAACGCAAACCGTTAATCACTGCAAGGCTGTTACATGTGAAAGGCATTCTGGAAAGAGAGGGGGAGATTGTTCATATCGTGGCAGGAAAGCTGTCAGACCTGGGCCACCTGATACAGTCGCTTCCGGTCAGTTCCAGAGATTTTCACTAAGTATTTTTCCAGAATTCCAAGGCGGTAATGCTTAAGTTCATAGAGCCCATGCGATAGCCAGCTGACGTTCTGTTACAGGAAGCCAACGTTTATCGCTTCAAGCAATCAACCTGCCGGCCGATAACACTATTTATAATAATGCCTAGCCTATTCCAAGGCTCACCAGAAACGCACTTATAAAAAGACTTAAGTAGGCCACGTGTACACCCGCAGAAGTGTAGCAAAGGGAGAGACAACCCCAGCGCTACGCCGATTGATTATTGAGCCCGATAAGGTTAATTAAGATATGAAAAAGTTACCGCTTAAGGTCAAGCTTTACGCATTGGTTATCAGCTTATTGCTGGTAATGGGCGTTAGCATGATGGTGACAGCCCAATTGTCGCTTAGCCAGATGGAAAACCGTTTGGCCGAAGACACCAGCACGCTTGTGCAGGATATTGTCATGGATCGCCTCTCTGCAACGGCAGGCGAGTATGGCGAACAGGTGAGCGGTAAGTTCAATGCAGCGTTCAAAGTTCCGGGAATCGTGCGCAACATTATTCAAGAAAATATAGCGGCCGATAGCTCTGCGCGGATCAGTCGCAGCGCCTTATCCGATGCTGTGCGTGCAGTACTGGTGGCAGAGCAAGACCTCAGTACTATATACGCCCAATTTGAAGCCAATGCTTACGACGGCCAAGATCGTTACTTCACCGGGGACGTGGAGGATCACAGCACCAGCACCGGCACACTAGAAATCTACTATTTTCGTGACCGTAATGGTGATATTCAGTTTGAGCGGGTTGATGACCCTGAGGAAAAATACGATGACACCCGGAACGAATTTGGTGCCCGCGAGGCTGAGTGGTATTTCTGCCCGATGGAAACCAAAGGTTCCTGCATTATGGAACCGTACAACTATGAGATTGAAGACGGCTACAGCAAACTGGTGACCACGCTGGTGGTGCCTATTATGACCGGCCGCAACTTTGCTGGTGTTGTCGGTGTAGACATCAATCTTGATACCTTGCAGAACACTGTTAAATCTGTCAGCAAACAGCTTTATAACGGGCAATCACGTGTCACCTTGTTGAGTGAGAAAAGCTTAATTGTGGCGAGCAGTCATTACGGCAATGCCTTAGCGCGGCCTTTGGCTGACGTGATGACCAAGCAAGCAGATGAGATGGCAACGCTGCATCGCGATGGTGGCCGTTATGATGATGGTGAAACGCTCGCGGTCTCATACCCGGTTCGGGTGGCGGACACCGGCCGGGAATGGTCTCTGCTGGTTGAGCTACCCCGTGCTGCGGCACTCGCACAGCTTGATGAAATAACCACACTGCTTTCAAATGAGGTTTCAGCAACGGCACAGCGTCAGTTACTGGTGGGCGTTGTTGTATCCATTTTTTCGGTGTTGATGCTGATCGTGATGGTTCGCTCTGTAATTCGGCCACTGGATGAAATTCGTGACCGGATGAACAGCCTCAGCAGCGCTGAAGGCGATCTGACCCGAGAACTGGACATTGATACCCATGCCGAATTGATTGAACTGGCCGGTGGCTTCAACACCTTCCTGGCCCGCCTGCGCGATATGATTAACGATCTGAAAGCGGTGAATATTCGCGTACATGAGCAAGCAACAGATGTCGGCACCATTGCCCGGGACACCGAAGAAAATACCACACGACAGCACCGCGAAGTAGACAGTGTGGTCGCGGCGATGAATGAGATGTCAGCGGCAGCGGGTGAAGTAGCAGGCTTCGCCAGTGAATCTGCAGAGAACGCTCGTCAGGCACAGGATGGCATTCGTTTTACCCAGGCCACCCTTGGCTCTGCGGTTGGGGGTGTAAGCGCCTTGGCCGATGATATGGGCGAAGCCAGCAAAGCGATTGGCCATGTCGCCAGCCGCAGTGATGAAATAAACCGTATTTTGGAAGTAATCCGGGGCGTGGCCGAGCAAACCAACCTGCTGGCATTGAACGCCGCCATTGAAGCCGCTCGGGCCGGAGAACAAGGCCGTGGCTTTGCTGTTGTGGCCGATGAAGTGCGCACGCTGGCATCGCGTACGCGGCAATCAACCGATGAAATCAGCCAGATGATTGATGGCCTGCAGCAAGAAGTGCATCAAACCGTAGCCGTGATCAATACCGGCGTTGAGCGGGCCACCATGGCCGTTGATGGCACCCGCGAGGCCGACCACTCGCTGGCGACCGTGGTAACGCGTATCGGCACCATTGTAGAGCACGTCACTCAGGTAGCCACGGCGGCAGAAGAGCAAAGCTCGGTTAGTGAAGAGATTAATCGCAACCTGACCGCCATTGGTGATGCCGCCAGTGATCTGAACAAACTTGCTCAGCGAGTGCGTGGTAGCGGTGAGTCGCTCGATAAAGAGGTTGAAATACTGGATAACGAGTTAGGTCGATTAAAAACCTAGACCTAAAAAACAGAAAACCCCGCCAAGCTAACGCAAGGCGGGGGTCTCAGCACTACGAGTAAACGATCAGCTAAGCAGCTTAATCATCACACCCGCAGCAACAGCAGAGCCAATAACACCAGCAACGTTCGGCCCCATTGCGTGCATCAGCAAGAAGTTATGGGGATTCGCGTCAAGACCAACCTTATTGGACACCCGCGCTGCCATCGGCACCGCAGACACACCGGCAGACCCGATAAGTGGGTTGATCGGCTCCTTGGTGACCTTGTTCATCAGCTTTGCCATCAGAACACCGCAAGCAGTACCTACGCAGAATGCTGCCATACCCAGCAACAAAATACCCAGAGTCTGCAGATCCAGGAACTTGTCTGCGCCCAGCTTGGAGCCAACAGAGAGACCCAAGAAAATGGTCACAATGTTGATCAGCGCGTTCTGGGAGGTGTCGCTCAAACGCTCGACCACGCCACATTCACGCATCAGGTTACCGAAGCAGAACATACCCAGCAGCGGTGCCGCATCTGGCAGGAACAGCGCAGTCGCAACCAGCACGACAATCGGAAAGACAATTTTTTCCGTCTTTTTCACTGGTCGCAGCTGCGACATCTTGATCGAACGTTCTTTCTCCGTGGTCAACGCCTTCATAATAGGTGGCTGGATCATTGGAACCAAAGCCATATAGGAATAGGCAGCAACCGCGATGGCACCCAACAGGTGCGGCGCAAGAATGCTTGATACGTAGATAGAGGTTGGGCCATCTGCACCACCGATGATGCCAATAGCCGCCGCTTCAAGAATGGTGAAATCCATAACACCGCTCCAGTTGAGCAGTGCCGCACCAATCACGGTACCAAAAATACCGAACTGAGCAGCTGCACCAAGCAACAGTGTTTTCGGGTTAGCCAACAGCGGACCAAAGTCCGTCATGGCGCCCACACCCATGAAGATGATCAGCGGGGCAGCACCACTGGCGATAGCAACCGAGTAGAAGTTGTAAAGCATGCCATTGGTGTAACCCATGGTCTGGGCAAGCACACCGGCCTGCTGAACCGTCGCATAATCTGCCACTTTATAGGCTTCCCTGAACGATTCTAATACTTCAGGAGTTACAGCCTGGCCAGCTTGGTAGCCCACATCAAGAACACTCGCAAGCGCTAAAAGCGTATCCGGATTCGCAATATGAATGGCATTTTCAGCGGCAGACAGGGCTAACCCAGCCTCCGGAATGTTCGCCAGAATGCCACCAAAACCGATCGGTACCAGTAGCAACGGCTCAAAGCCCTTACGAATCGCAAGGAACAGCAGAAGAAGACCGATACAGATCATGAAGAACTGACCGGGCCCTAGGTTGAACAGGCCACTACCTGTCCACAATGTCATAATTTTATCCATGGAATGCCGGCCCTTATGCGATTGTCAGCATTTCATCTTCAACAGCGACGGCATCACCGACCTTGATGAAGACTTCACCGACAGTGCCGGCCTTGTGTGCGCGAATCTCTGTTTCCATTTTCATGGCTTCCAGAATAATCAGCACATCGCCTTCTTCCACGGCATCACCCGGTGAAACCAACACTTTGAAAATGTTGCCGCCCAGAGGCGCGATAACAGGCTCGCCTTCACCAACTGCTGGCGCAGGTGCTGAAGATGTAGCAGGCGCAGAAGCACCACCCTCACCCTGAACCTGGGTGATTTCGCCACCTTCAGAAACCGCAACCACGTACTTCTTACCATTAACATCAACGGTATAGGTTTCGGGGCCACTGGCCTTCTTAGCGGGAAGCACATCTTCAGCCGTGGGAACCGGCTCAAAGGCTTCTGCGTTGCCACGATTTTCCAGGAACTTCAGGCCAATCTGCGGGAACAGAGCATAAGTCAGAACATCATCAACAGGGTTATCCGCCAGTTTGATGCCTTTCTCTTCCGACAGCTTTTTCAGCTCGTCGGTCAGCTTGTCCATTTCTGGTTCAATCTTGTCGGCTGGGCGACAAGTAATCGCTTCGCCACCGTCCAGAACCCGTTCCTGCAGCTCTTTGTTGAACGGCGCAGGTGCGGAACCGTACTCGCCTTTGAGAATTGCAGAGGTTTCTTTCGAGATAGACTTGTAGCGCTCACCGGTAAGAACGTTCAGCACGGCCTGAGTGCCAACAATCTGGGACGTTGGCGTAACCAGCGGGATATACCCGAGATCTTCACGAACCTTAGGAATTTCGGCCAGCACTTCGTCAAATCTATGAGCTGCGTTCTGCTCTTTAAGCTGGCCTTCCATGTTGGTCAGCATTCCGCCAGGCACCTGAGCAATCAGGATGCGGGAATCAGTACCACGCAGGCTACCTTCAAACTTCGCGTACTTCTTGCGAACTTCACGGAAGTAGCTGGCAATCTCTTCAAGCAGGTTCAAATCAAGACCAGTGTCACGATCTGTACCTTCAAGAATGGCAACAACCGCCTCAGTGGGCGAGTGGCCGTAGGTCATGCTCATGGAAGAAATGGCCGTATCCACGTTATCGATACCAGCTTCCGCTGCCTTAATGGCTGTGGCGGTAGACATGCCGGTGGTCGCGTGGCACTGCATGTGAATCGGAATATCCAGCTCTTTCTTCAGGCGACTAACCAGATCAAAGGCCACATACGGTTTAAGAATACCCGCCATGTCTTTGATGGCAATGGAGTCAGCCCCCATGTCGGCAACTTCTTTCGCCAGCTCAACCCACATATCAACGGTGTGAACCGGGCTGGTGGTGTATGAGATGGTGCCTTGAGCGTGCTTGCCCGTCTTGCGAACCGCTTGAATAGCCGTTTGCAGGTTACGTGGGTCATTCATCGCGTCAAAAATACGGAACACGTCCACGCCATTTTCGGCGGCACGATCTACAAACCGCTCGACTACGTCATCCGCATAATGGCGATAGCCCAGTAGGTTCTGGCCACGCAGCAACATTTGCTGGGGCGTGTTGGGCATAACTTTTTTCAGTTCACGGATGCGCTCCCATGGGTCTTCGCCCAGGTAGCGAATGCAGGAGTCGAAGGTGGCTCCACCCCAAGATTCCAGAGACCAGAAACCAACTTTGTCGAGTTTCTCGGCAATGGGCAGCATGTCATCAAGCCGCATGCGGGTGGCAAGCAGGGATTGGTGGGCGTCGCGAAGTATAACGTCCGTAATCCCCAGCGGTTTCTTTATGTCAGTCATCGTGTCAGCCTTCTGTTTAAAGGTTCAATCTAATCGGTTACCGGGTCACTTCTTGTGGCGCGACCGGAATTGAGCAATCGCCTTTTTGATCGCCTCTGCCGTATCAGGGTCAACTGATACAGGCGCCTTAGACTTGGCACGAGGTGATTTGGCCGGGGTTGCCGGCTCTGGCGGAGCAAACCGGGTAAGCAGTTTGGACATAAGCAGAGTCGCGAACACTAGGAAAATCAGGAACGCGAACACGAACCCCATACCCGCAACCATCAGATCGACGGCTTGTGACATCAGCTCATCCATATTGAATAGCTACCTGTTATTTGTTTATGGATTTCCCCGAGAAACCGAAACACCTAAGACTTAAGTCTTAGGGCACGCCGGTGCTGGCCGGGAGTCAAAATCCTGCGTAATTTACCGGTTTCGCACGCTGTGAGCAACCAAAACACAAATGACTATACGGACTTTCCGAGCGTCTGCCGTCATTGGAAAAAGTCCGTTGTCGCTTACTCTTAAGCCCGCCTAGACCAACCTAACCCTTAGTTTGCGACCTTTTATACGCCCGCTTTCAAGGCGCTTCAGGGCGCGACCTGCCTGTCCGGCTTCTACCGCTACAAAACACTGAAAATCAAACAGATCAATCTTGCCTACGGATTTACCGGTAAGCCCCGCTTCGCCCGTAAGCGCCCCAAGCACATCACCCGGCCGGAGTTTTTCCTTACGTCCGGCGGCAATGCAAAGAGTTTTCATGGCAGGCACAACCGGCTGTGAGGGTACCGAGAGCAAGATCTCCGTATCCCCCCAGGTAACTGAACTGCCACGCTCACTCTCAAGGCGGTTAACCTTGTGGCCTTGAGCCGGGCTGCAAAAGGTCACTGCGAGCCCGGCTTCGCCTGCACGCCCGGTGCGCCCTACCCGATGGGTATGTACTTCTGGATCTCGAGCAGGCTCGGCATTAACAACCAATGGCAAAGCTTTGATGTCCAACCCTCGGGCCGCGACATCCGTGGCTACAAGCACCTGACAACTCTGATTCGAGAAACGCACCAACACGCTGTCACGCTCACGCTGTTCAAGATCACCGTGTAACGCCAGAGCCGAGAAGCCTTGATTACCCAACTCTGCTGCCAACTCATCGCACTGCTGTTTCATGGAACAGAACACCAGGCAAGAGGCTGGCTGATGCTCAGATAGCAAACTTACAATGGCCCGCGTACGTTCCTGGCCTGAAATCTCATAGAACAGCTCATGGATATCCTTATTCACGCTCTGGGTCTGTGCACGCACGTCCACAGGATCGCGCTGAAAACCTGCACTTAGCTTGCGGATTGATTCCGGCCAAGTGGCGGAAAACATCAGCGTCTGGCGCTGTTTTGGGATATAGCCAAGGATCTCTTCCATGGTGTCCTGGAAGCCCATATCAAGCATTCGGTCTGCCTCATCCAAAACCAGAGTCGTGACGCGTTTTAGATCCAGGGTTCCTTTACGTAGGTGGTCAGCAATTCGTCCCGGAGTACCCACAACAATATGAGCACCATGGGCCAATGAGCCAATCTGCGGGCCAATGGACACACCGCCACAGAGGGTGAGAACTTTTATGTTTTCTTGTGCCCTGGCCATTTCCCGCAGTGCCTTTGCCACCTGATCCGCCAGTTCGCGAGTTGGGCACATCACTAGGCCCTGCACCGCAAACAGCTTCGGTTTAAGGCTTTCAATCAGCCCGATACCAAAGGCAGCCGTTTTACCGCTACCGGTTTGTGCCATAGCAATTACATCACGGCCGGCCAAGCAGTGAGGTAGAGCCTGGGCCTGAATATCCGTTGGCTTGGAGAAGCCCAGCTGGGCAAGATTGGCCTGCATGGCTGCAGACAGCTCAAACTCATTAAAGGAAGGCATACAAGAAAATCCCGGAATCAGCGATTGCTGGTTAAGAAGGTAAACACGAGGGCGTATACTATCGCGCTAGAATACCAGACTTTATGACCAATTGATGGAGTTATCCCATGGCGTCCCTGCAGGATCAGCTGTTAAAAGCGGGCTTGGCCGACCAAAAAAAGGCCAAGGCAATCCGCAATGAAAAGCATAAGCAGCGCAAACAACAACCCAAAGGCACAGTACAGGTCAATGAAACCGAAAACCGTGCCCGCCAAGCTCGTGAAGAAAAAGCTGAGCACGACCGCCAACTTAACCTTAAGCACCAACAAGAAGCCGAGAAAAAAGCCGTCAAGGCCCAGATTCGCCAACTGGTAGACACCAATCGGCTGGATCGTAGCCGAGGTGAAACGTCTTACCAGTTCGTGCACGATAAAAAGATCAAGAAACTGTATGTAGACGACATCATGGCTGACCAGCTCTCCCGCGGCCGGCTCGCCATTGTGTTTGTGAATGATCAGTATGAGATAGTCGCTGAGGGCGTGGCCCGCAAGATTATAGAGCGCGACGAACAGGCAGTGGTTGCTTTGCACGACCGCAAAGAAGACGACCTGGGTGATGATGATCCGTACGCAGGTTATGAAATTCCAGACGATCTGATGTGGTAGTCACCGAAGCCGGATTCTGGGCAGTCAGTATCCGGCCATTGCTTTCCTGATAGCTGCTCACCCCGCCCTGCTCCATTTGTGAATCGCTTAACCCGCCTTAGCAATCAATTGTTACCGTAAAAAGCTGGAATATAGCTCTGAAAACGTACTTAATACGGCGATAACAAAAGCTATAGATGCACCTCTTTTGTATCACGATGGTTCACAGATCTAAGGGAACACTATGAAACTTGCAACCTTCTTCGGCGATATGTCCATCCGGAGCAAGCTGGCAGGCGGCTTTGCGCTGTTATTACTGCTCACCATTATCGTAGGTGTTATTGGCAACCAGGCGCTAGGTACTTACAGTCAGCGCTCAAACATCGTAACCATGTTGGGCCAGGTCAACACAGGCCTCACAGAAGCAAGAGTTGAAGAGAAAAACTATTTGCTGTCGGGTAATTCAGAAAATGTACAAGCATCCCAGGCCCATGGTGAGGAAGTGCTCGGGATCACCCAGCGCATCAAGCCTTTGCTGGCTGTTGACGCAGACATCAGTACTCTGGAAAAAATTCAAGCCGATGTACAGCGGTATCAATCGCTGATGAGCGATGTAGAACTAAACACCGCCAAGCGGGAGGAAGCTCTAAGTAATCTTGAAACCAAAGCTCGGATACTCGGATCTTCGCTCAAAGCACACAGTTCTTTATTTTTTGCATCCGCGATGTTTGAAGATATGCGCCGCGCGGAACGGAAGTTCCTGGTAGAGCGGGATTCCGGCAGCGTTAAGTCGTACCTTGAGGATGCAAAACGAATGCAGGGGCCACTGAAATCAGCGGCCATCAGCGCGGAAGAAAAAGAAAAGGTTACTGTCGCGCTTGAAGCCTATACACGCGAGTTCCAGAGCGTTGTAACCCTGACCGAAGCCAGTGAACAACTTTCACAAGACATGGTTACAACCGCCCGCCGTGTGACTGAATCAGCGAACGGTCTACAGGAAGTTCAGGTAGCCAAGATGAGTGCCGACCGCACACAAGCCACCGCCCTGATTTCTGGTGCGACCAGCGTCGCTGTATTGCTGGGTATTCTGATGGCCTACCTGATCACCAGAGCGATCACTGCCCCCATCAACCACGCGGTTGCAATCGCTTCAGAAGTTGCGTCTGGCAACCTATCTGTTCATATCGACAACAATCAGACAAATGAGGTGGGTCGACTAATGGCGGCCTTGGCAACCATGGTCAGCGGCCTGCGCGAACTGGTGAGAAGCATTGAATCTGGCGCGACCAATATTGCCGCGTCTGCTGAGGAGCTTTCAACGGTCACCAGCCAAACCAGCGACGGGATTAACCGTCAAAAGCAGGAAACCGATCAGGTTGCGGCCGCGATGAACGAAATGACGGCAACCGTTGCCGATATTGCCCGCAACGCCGAGCAAGCATTTACGATTGCCTCCGATGCAGCTAATCAGGCGACGAAGGGCGAACACGAAGTTAGGGAAACCGTGAACCAAGTGAACAGCCTGTCCGTGGAAGTAGGCCAAAGCATGGAAATTATTCAGGGTCTGCAAGCGGAAACCGCCAACATAGGAACGGTTCTGGATGTGATTAAATCCGTTGCCGAACAGACCAACCTGCTGGCACTAAACGCAGCGATTGAAGCAGCGCGGGCCGGCGAGCAAGGCCGCGGCTTCGCCGTCGTTGCCGATGAAGTACGCTCCTTGGCTCAACGCACACAGAGTTCAGCGCAAGAAATTGAAGCCTTGGTAACAACCCTGCAGAGCAGCGCGAAAAATTCTGTATCTGCCATGGAGTCCAGTGCATCGTTGGCCTCCCACACCCTTGAGCGAGCCACGGCAACGGGCGCATCCATTGAACGGATCACTCACGCAGTGGACGAAATCAAGCAATACAACAACCAGATTGCAACCGCCTCGGAACAGCAAACCTCTGTAGCAGAAGAAATCAACCAAAACGTTACTCGCATTCGTGACGTTACCGATCAATCTGCGGCCTCCTCCAATCAAACCGCCAGCTCCAGTTCTGAGCTTGCCAGGCTTGGCAGTGAATTGCAGACTCTGGTATCCCGCTTCAGACTCTGAAGAAACCATATCGCCCGCCGAAGCGGGCGATAATCATTACCCTTTCACGCCTTATACTCACCGGCCTGCAACAGGCAATCGAAGCAGCCAGTCCATCCCGCCTAAGTGGTTATAACTTGTCACCAGCGTTCCGTCGTATTGAGTGGTAATCGCCTCAACAATCGCCAGGCCCAAGCCGTGGCTAACAACTGAGGCTCCTGAGTGCTCCACGCCGCCGGAATCGCTCACAAGAAAGCCCACCCAGCCCCCGCTATCAGGGTTGAACGCCACCTGTTTTTCAACCACCAGATAACAGTCATGCGCTGAATATTTCAAGGCATTGTCAACCAGATTACGCAGAGCAACCGCAGCCAAAGTAACGGGAACATTGAGCAAATCATCGGCAGCAAGATTTTCAACATTTAGCCGGCCAGCCTCAGGAAGATCTGCCAGAACTATGTCGAGAACGTCACTCACACTGCAATCTTTTCCTTGCTGCCACTGATCAGGCTGTTCCAACCGGGCTAGCATTAAAAGTTGTTCTGTAACACGCTGGAGTCGAACGACACCTTTTTCAGCGTTGGTAAGGGCAAGCTGCTGTTTGTCGCCGGTTACCCGCCGGGCTACCTGCAAATGTGTTTTGATTCCAGTTAACGGTGTGCGGAACTCATGGGCCGCATCACTGGCGAAGCGCTGTTCCCTGGCTACTGTTCGTTCAACCCTGGAAAAAAGTCCGTTCAGGGTTTCAACAACCGGCGCCAGCTCAGAGGGCGCCTCCCCAATGCTCAATGGGTTGAGATTGACCGGATCTCGCTGGCGCAGCTCGTCGTGCAGTCGCTGAAGCGGCCTTAGTCCCCCACGAATCCCCCACCAGAGGAAGGCAAGTCCGCCAATAAGTGCCAAGGTGAATGGCACTACCATTACCAAAATAATGCCATTTGCCAGCACAGTCCGCTCAGACATCCGGTCAGCGGTTGTTATAAAGGTGCCGTCTTGATGCAGGGTATAAAGACGCCACGCCTCGCCATCAATATTGCGGGTAGAAAATCCTGGCCGAGAATCGCCGAGCGAGGCACCTCGGGCACCGCTGGTTTGCAACAGCACTTCACCGCTGGCAGAGCGTATATGACAGGCAACCCCCTCACTTTCCGGATCAACAAGCAACGGGTTTTCATTCGTTACTATCAGCATATCTGGCTGGCGTGCAATCAAACCAGCAACCATAGTCGCGGAGGATTTAAGGCGTTGATCAAGCGTTTTGGAAACCTGCTGGTCCAAGTGCCAGTACATCAGAACACCCACAGACAGCCAAAGAGCCAGAAAGGACGCGCCAAGAGACCAAAGTAATCGGCTGCGTAGGCTCACTGGCTAGTCCCGGGTGCTGGTGCACTAGGCGGTATACCCAAACGATAGCCAAGGCCACGCTCGGTTAAAATCAGGTCTTTTCCCAGCTTACGCCGCAAGTGATATATGTGAACGTTCAGGGCGTTGCTCTCAACATCTGCACCCATGCCATAAAGACTGTCCTTGAGCTGGTCTTCAGATAAAACAGCACCCCGGGCATTAAGCAGTTTTTCCAGCAGCGCAAGCTCACGTCGCGAGAGCGCGACAAGCCGACCCGCCCGGAACACCTCACCCGTTGAGGGTCGCATCCGCAAATCGCCGTGGCATATTTCCGAGACAGAACGGCCAGCCGCCCTGCGTACGAGTGCGTGCAGACGGGCTGCCAATTCATCCAGCTCAAAGGGTTTAAGTACATAGTCGTCTGCACCGGCTTCCAGGCCCTTAACCCGCGCCTGCACGGCATCTCTCGCGGTCAGGATAAGAACCGGAATATCCAGGCCTTGCCGGCGCCAGTGAGACAAAACGTCCAGGCCATCATCGTCCGGAAGTCCAAGATCCAGTATCACAACATCGCTAGCAAGGTGTTCCAGAGCCACCCTTGCCTCACGCCCTGTGCGTACGCGATCAACCACACAGTGGTGCAGCTCCAGCCCCGCTTCCAACCCGGATGCAACCAGATCATCATCTTCTACCAATAAAACATGCACGATTTAAACGAATCCTTACGAACAATGAAACATCACGAATGCTCTTAATGTTGCCTTAATCATCCCGCTGCAGACTGCCGGCTCAACATTGAAAGCGCCTAAGGCGCTTGACGGGCCAGGAGTATTCAGTGAAAGCCATCCGATTATGGTTGTTGATGTTATCCACTCTTTTGGTATTGGCAACCGGCTTACCGGCCTATGGCCAATCGCTACTGGGAAACAACAGTGATTTTTTGCCTGTAGACCAGGCCTTCGAGTACAGCCTGAAGGACAACAACGACGGAACGGTCACCCTGCTATGGGATATCGCACCTGGTTATTACCTTTACCGCGGCCGAATGACCGTTGAGGGCAACAACACTGGGTTGGACGACGTTGCCTTCCCTCCGGGTGACACAATTACCGATGAATTCTTCGGCGATTCTGAAGTCTACTTCAACCAGGCTGAACTACTCATTACAACCGGAGACGCCACCGCCCTGAGCCTCACTTGGCAGGGCTGCGCAGAGGCCGGCCTGTGTTATCCGCCACAATCCGTGAATGTGGACTTCTCTGGCCAAGAGGTTCAGGCGAAAGACATTAGCAGATCTGGCAGCACAGGAGATATGCGTTCATCAGTGAGCAGCGATGAACAGGCTGAAGACCAGTCCCTAGCCAGCCAACTTGCAGACAGTGGACTGTTGTGGAACCTGGCGATCTTCTTCGGCTTGGGGCTTCTACTGGTTTTCACACCCTGCGTTCTGCCGATGATTCCTATTCTTTCTGCGGTCATTGTTGGCAGTGAAGCCGGGCGTGGTCGGGCCTTTTTGCTCTCGCTGGTGTTCGTTATCGCCATGGCCATAACCTACGCCCTTCTGGGGGTTGCCGCCGCACTGGCTGGCGCCAACCTGCAGGCCATCCTGCAAACACCTCTGTTTATAGCCCCTCTGGCAGTCGTTTTCGTATTGCTAGCACTATCCATGTTCGGGCTTTACGAGTTGCAACTACCCGCGTTTGTTCG
>NZ_JBQDKB010000026.1:0-38599 GCF_052094685.1 Marinobacter sp. | reverse complement strand
TCGACCAATGGCGGCCCGAGGTGCTGGGTACTCTGCTGGGCTATCTGCCGCAGGATGTGCAGTTGTTCGCCGGTACGGTGGCGGAGAATATCGCCCGCTTCGGCGAGGTGGATGAGCAGAAGGTCATTGCCGCGGCGCAGATGGCTGGCGTGCATGAACTGATTCTGCAATTGCCCGAGGGTTATCACACCCGGCTGGGCGAGAACGGCCTGGGCCTGTCTGGCGGCCAGCGCCAACGTGTAGGCTTGGCCCGTGCCCTGTATGGCGAGCCGTGCCTGGTGGTGCTGGATGAACCCAACGCCAACCTGGACGAGGCGGGCGATGCCATGCTGGCCGAGGCCGTTGCCCGTATCAAGCAGGCGGGTGTCACGCTGGTGCTGATCACCCACAAGCCCAACATCCTCAAGCAGGCTGACAAGCTGCTGGTGCTGCATGGCGGCACCCAGGCCGACTTCGGCCCGCTGGCCGAAGTGATGCACCGCATGCAGCGTACCGCCCCGCCCAGACCGCCCCACTCCCAGCCTCAAGCCCCGGCCCAACCACAGGGTCAACCGCAGCCACAACCACGCGTCATGCCCATACCGACCTATGGGGCGATGAACTTCACACCGCGCAGGGAGGGGGCATGAGCACACAAATGAGCATGGACGTTGCAATGCGCGACACCAAAGACCTTATCGATCCTCAGGATGATCTGCTGTCAGTGGATGACCGCCACTATGTGCGCCTGGGCTGGCTGATCGTGCTGGTGGGGGTGATCGGCTTTCTCGGCTGGTCGCTGTTCGCGCCGCTGGATGCCGGTGTGCCGCTGGACGCCAAGGTGGTGGTCAGCGGCAATCGCAAGGCGGTGCAGCCGATCACCGGCGGCAAGGTGCAGCGCATCCTGGTAGCCGAAGGGCAGGCGGTGGACGAGGGTCAGGTGCTGGTGGAACTGGAGCCCAATGTGGCGACCAACCAACTCGACTCCCTGCGCTTTCAGTACCTGAGCAGCCTGGCGAGTGAAAACCGTTTGATGGCGGAACGAGACGGATTGGAGCAGATCCGCTTCGATGAGGTGCTATTGCAGGCCGAGCGCGAAGGCAGCCTGCAAGCTGCCGAGATCATTCAGGCGCAGCGGCAATTGTTCGATAGCCGCCGCAGTGCCCAGCAGGCCACGTTGGGCGGCCTGGAAGCGGCTGTGCATGGCGCGACCGATCAGCGCAACAGCCTGCAGCGCATTCTGCAGTCGCGCCGCCAGCAGCGGGTGACCTTCGAGCAGCAGTTGACCAGCCAGCGCACCCTGGCCGAGGACGGACTGTTAGCGCGCAACCGCTTGCTGGAGTCGGAACGCCAGTACCTGCAACTGGCCGGTTCCGTGGCCGACGATGAGGGCCGTCTGGGTCTGCTGCAAAGCCAAGTGCAGGAATACCAACAGCGGCTGATCCAGCAGCGGGAGGACTACCAGAAGGAGCTGCGCACCGCGCTGGCTGAAATCAGTCCTCGCACGGCTGATCTGCTGGGGCGTCTGGATAGTGCCCAGTACGAAGTGACTAATACCAGGGTGTTGGCGCCGTCAGCAGGCATCGTTTCTGGCCTGGCGGTATTCACCCAGGGCGGTGTGGTCAGTGCAGGCGACAAGCTGATGGATATTGTGCCGCTGGATCAGCCGCTGATGGTCGAAGGCCGCTTGCCCGTGCAGGAGGTCGACAAGATTCATGCAGGTCAGCCTGTGGAGCTGGAGTTCGCCGCCTTCAATCGCGCGTCTACCCCCAAGCTGCCAGGCACCGTGAAAACGGTATCTGCCGACCGCCTGGAAGATCACCAGGGTGTTCCTTACTACCACGTGGAGATCATCGTAGATGAGCTTGACGGGCGTGAGCTGCTACCGGGGTTGTGGCTGCAGCCCGGCATGCCGGTGACAGCCTTCGTCAAGACGGGAGAACGCACATTGATGAGCTACCTGCTCAAGCCGCTGCGCGACCGTACCCGTCTGGCATTGACGGAGGATTGAATGACCGCATGCAATAAAACGCCATCGCGCCTGCATTTAGCAATGAATGGCGTCCTGGCAGCGTTGAGCAAGATCCCCAAAGTCAGATACCCCATTTCGATTGCCGCACTGGCCGTGGGACTGGTGATGCTGGATATACAGCCAGTCAGGGCGCAGGTCGACCTGCAGCTGCCGCCTTCCTGGATTGACCAGAAGAATGCCGAGCCGCTGTCGAGTCTGTCCGGCCTGCGTCAGGAGCTGGACGCCGAAAGCAATGGCAGGCTCGATCTGGTACGAGCCTATCAACGCATGCTGCTTCACGACCCGCAGATTCATGCCGCTCGGGCGGCCCGCGATGCGGGTCGTGACGCGAAGAACATTGCCCGTGCTGCGCTGTTACCGCAGGCCTCGATCAACTATATGCGCAACCGCACGCGCAAAACCGAGGACTACACCATCCCCGGTCAATTTCCCTGGATGCCCGATCAGGACTACACCGCCAAGGATAGCTACTACGGACGTCGCACCGGGCTGACCATCGAGCAGAGCCTGTTCGACTATTCCGCCATCAGCACCTATCGGATGGGCAAGACGCAGTCCGAATATGCCGAAGTGCAGTTTCGGCTGCAGTACCAGCAAGAGGCCGTGACGCTGATCGACGCCTACCTGAACGCACTACTGGCCCGCGATTCACTGGAGCTTGCCCGACACCAGTTGCAGGTGTACCGGGACATGCTGCAGGGCAATGAGCAGATGGTGACGCACGGAGAAGGCACGCGCATCGATATCCTCGAAACCCGCACCCAGATGACGGCCACCCAGGCCGAGCTGGTGGTCTATGAAAATGCCCTGGCCGATCGTCTGCGTGAACTGTCGGCGCTGCTGGGCGGATCGGTTCAGGCGGCTGAGCTGCTGGCCATCGATCCGAACTCCGCGCTGCCGCCCTTGCATAACGGTCAACTGGAAACGCTGGTCAGCGACGCCCTGCGGGAGAACCCCGAAGTGCAGGCCGCTCGGTTGGCTGTTCGCTACAACGACCAGACCATCGAACGTGAAAAGGGCCAGTTCATGCCCAGAGTGTCGCTCTATGCCGCACATGACCGGATTGTCTCGGACACCGTGAACAACCAAGGTCGTGATTACAAGACCAACACCATTGGTCTGCAGGTGAGTATTCCGTTGTTCAGTGGCGGCTCCAGCTTCTATTCCGCACGCCAAGCCTATAACCGGCGCGACCAAGCGCGCTTCGAACTGAACCACACTACCGACACTACGACCACCATGGTGGAGCAGTACTACCGAGTGTTTATCACCAGTGCTAATCGGGTCGGCACGCTGCGCCGAAACGTGGACGACAGCCGTTCGCTAGTCGAGGCCATGCACAAGAGCGTAACGGGCGGTGAGCGTACCAACACCGATGCCCTGCAGGCCGAGCGTCAGTCCTATCAATCGCGACAGGAACTGCTACGTACCTACGTTGAGTGGTTCCAAGCCTACGCCAAATTGCAGTTTTATGTGGGGAGATTTTCCGAAGATGACGTGCTGGTGCTGAACCAGCAATTGGTAGAGCAGGTGCTATAGCTATGCTTTGCAAGGGCTTTGAATCAGTAAATTCTGGAGGTGCTTCAAATGATGGGTTTTGTACAAACCAGTAATGATGAGATGGAGAGGGTGAACGATTCGCTGCGCGATGAGGTCGCCGCTGATCTTGGGGTGCCTGTGGAACTGCTGGATGCCGACACCAGTTTCCTGACGATGGGTCTGGATTCGATGCGGCTGATGGCCTGGATGCATCGTCTGCGCAAGCGTGGCCACAAGATCAAACTCAAGGATCTGTATCAAGAGCCGACCTTGCAAGGATGGAGTCGGCTATTGCGTGAAAACCCTGCGCAGGCGGCTGCAAAGCAGGCGGGCAGACCAAAGTCGGGAGCCAGGGCAGAGTCTAGGGTATGGCCAACCATAGCTGATGGTGAGAATGACGCACAGCGTCCACGAAATATGTTCTTAATAGCCATTAATTGACCTAAATCCACATGTTAAAGGAGTGGATCGCAGAAAACGGCGACAGTGTTGAAGGCCTGACCATACGCCTGGCCGGCGGCACCCTCGGCGTTGCCGCAGCGATGAACGAATCAGCCTTTGAAACCAACCTGATCGTGCTTCCACTGGTATTCCTGCTGATTTTCATCTTCGTAATGCTGTTCTACACCTCCTGGCATGCCGGCATGATGATGCTTCTGGCAATGTTGTTTGCCACCACACTGACCTATGCGTACATGGGGCTCAACGGCCTGAGTATCGACATCAACACCGTTCCAGTGATTGCGGTGGGCATTGGTGTGGGCATCGACTATTCCATTTATATGATGGACCGCATCCGGGAAGAAATGGCCCGGCACGGCAATCTCCGTGAGGCTGTCAGACGCTCTATTTCCACAACAGGCATGGCCATCAGCTTTACCGCACTGGCGTTAATGGCCGGCATCATTATGTGGGTTATTTTCTCGGACCTGCGATTTCAGGCCGACGCAGCCTTGCTGCTATGCGTGATGATCGTGATCAATGGCATTGCCGCCATGCTGCTGGTGCCCTCCTGGGTGCTGGCGTTCAAGCCTCGTTTTGTCACGGATGTCTACGCCGACGACGACGGCATTCTTCATGCCGGCCGTCACCCACCAACACCATCTCCATCGTCTGAGCCTTCTCGGGAGCAGAATGATGGGTTCGTGCCCGGAGAACCATACCGAGCATAGGCCCGGTATCAAACTCCAATAAACCTGTAAGAGGACCTGCCATGCAAACAATAATAAAAGGCCTGAGGGCCTGGTGCTATACCCTCGCGGGTAGTGCCACCCTGGCGCTGTTACCAACAGCCAGCACCTTGGCCGCAGATGACACCCGCGTTAACGGGTACGTTGAGAATGCCACCTACGGGCGGAAAGACGCAGCTCTTTCCAAGTTCCGAAACACATTGCAGCTTGAATTGGAAAACAATGCAGGTGATGTAGGCATATTCAGTAATGTGCGTTTCAACTCTACGCTCCGTGGCAGCTACGACGGAGTTTATGATTTAAACGATAGGGAGTACGGAGAAAAGGCTGGCGGCCCTATTCAACTCCAGGGTGCACCTGGAGGTGGGTTCGTACCTCATGGAGGCGGAATCGCCCCCCCAGGCACCTTTTTGGGTTTTGACACAAACCAGAACCCCAATGATGGAATGGTGGTTCTTGGTGAGCACCTGCACGGGCAGGACAACGGTGTAGCCTTCGGTGTTCCGGTTCGCCCTTGCGACGTGGATTCCCGTGGCTGTATTGATGGCTATATGGATAAGACCACCAACGATCTTCGATTCCAGGAATTCAATGATCGCGCTGATTTCATTCGTGAGGCCTATGTCGATTTCGACCTGAACTTTGATAGCGGCAATATCCTCAGTACACGGCTCGGCAAGCAGCAGGTTATCTGGGGCAGAACCGACCTGTTCCGGGTTTTGGATGTCATCAACCCGGTTGATTACTCCCGTAACAATATCTACGACGAGTTGGAAGACATCCGGATCCCTATGTGGATCCTGCGTACGGATTACCGCATGGGGCCAACCGAAATATTCGATGGCTTCGCCTTCGATGATCTCAACTTCCAACTGGTGTGGAACTTCGACAAATTCCGCCCGAATAATCTGGGGCAGTGTGGTCAGCCCAACGTGATTCTTGACGCTGGTTGCTTCTTCCGGGGCATGAACAACCTTTGGGAAAATGGTGGCACTGTAGCCAATTTCGCGGGTGCCACGCCCGCCGGCGGTGCAGCAACAGACTTCGGCCCAGGCCAAATAGGTATTCGCGAGGCTCACATGCCTGGCTGGAAACTTTCCAATACTCAGTTGGGCCTGAAAATGGAAGGCGTTTATGGTGACCTGGGTTTCTCACTCAACGCACTCACCTACCGTTCTCAGATGCCAACGCTTAGAGGTGGCATCCCAGCTGAAAATAGCTTTACCGGCGCGACGGGTGTTTGGCCAGGCCTGATTGCCTTCGACATCCATTTTCCTAGAGTCAACCTAGTTGGAGGCTCCGTGGATTATTACTCTCAAGGTATCGACACGGTCTTTCGGGTAGAGACTGCATACACCACGGGCGAGGAATTCGCGAACACGCTTCGTAAAGAGCTCTATTCCGAGTCTGACGTTCTTCGATACGTTGTTGGTGCAGACAAGAACATCGCCATCCCCTTCCTGAACGAAGATAACTCGTTCCTGTTCTCCGGCCAGATCTTCGGCGAGCAAATACTCGATCACGAGCGCGAGCAAAGAGCCTATGGGGAAGCAGGTATCCCAAACTGGGAGCATAACTGGACAGCCACGCTTTTAATGCAAGGCTTTTACATGAATGGTCGCCTGACTCCAAAAATTATTACTGCTCACGATATACGGGCTCAGGCTACGACCATCGCCCCCTCTGTTGATTGGCTGGTAAACGATAATTTCAAGCTGACCTTGGGCGGCAATTTCAAGGTAGGCACTGGCTCACGCGAGTTCGACGACTGTCGCTCTTGCAACCCTTTTGACCCATTCACACAAACACCGGGGGTTGCAGGCCATCAACCGGGTGAATCTGCAGGTCTTTCAGGCTTTGAACCCCTCGGTCGCTTCAAGTCTGGCCCCATCGGTATGGCCCAAAAAGAAGACGAAATCCAGCTGACTGCTCGCTACAGCTTCTGATAAACAGGAAATATTATGAAAACAACATTGCAAAAATCTGTGTTCAACGGTCTGATAATCGGCCTAACGGCGGGAATTTTTTCCGCTAGCGCCTACGCCAATGAAGAAGTAATCAACAACTCCTTTCATCCGTACAACGATGGGAAACCCAGCCATGAAGGCCTAAGTGCAGGCATAACCATTGACCAGTCCAACGTGGATCAATTCAAGGACATCATTGACCCAGCCTTTCTCAAGTTCATTGAGAAAGGCTGGACATCGATGATCGTTGGAGAAACCACCTCGTTTGATCTCCATCCAGCCTATGTCGGGGCATCCCGTGATTCGTTGGGCCATGTGTCTCTGGGCGAGAAGGTTGGTGAAATCAACGGCTGGGAAGCTGGCCGCCCGTTTCCGCAGGAGCCGGATGCCAATGACCCACGTGCTGGCGAAAAACTGGCTTGGAACTACAAGTACGGTTACAACTGGGGCGACAGCGCTGCCATCTATCCATTCTATTGGAAATACCGGGATATGGATTCCGGCAAGGTTGAGCGAACCATCAAGTTCAATTTCCACTTCCTAAACTATAAGGGCCGCGTGATTCAGGAGCCAACACCAGAAATCACGCCCAACCCATCTGACCTGTTCCGCGCCATTTATGTTCAGGTGCTTGCTCCAGCGGACGTGCGCAATACCCAGTTGCTGATCCACCGCGCAGCAGATGACCTTAAACGAGATAACTCTTGGCTCTACCTTGGTTTCCAGCGTCGTGTGCGCCGTTTGGCAACAGGGCAGGTTACTGATGCGTTCTTGGGCTCGGATCTGATGATTGAAGATTTTGAGGGCTACAATGGCCGCATCTCAGACATGGACTGGACCTATAAGGGCACCCGTTACATGCTGATGCCGTTTTACAACCACAACGATATGAACCTTGATACTAAAACCCATGAAGATGGCGATGGTTTTCAGGTGGTTGCTTTTAACGGCCAGGGTGGCTGCTTCCCGGATATCACTTGGCAACTGCGCAAAGTATACGAAGTAGAGTCGGTACCGGTGGATGACAGCCACCCATTGTCGAAGCGCGTTCATTACATGGATGCCCAGACTTTCACCATTCCCCGCACTGTGTCTTATGACCGTAAAGGAAGCATGTGGAAAACCTTCACCATCGGCCAAGCCCATCCTGATTTCCATCTGCCCAAGAACAAGGGCACCGGCGTGTCTATCGACGATTCGTTCAGCATGATCGATGTACAAGCGAGTCACTGCACCACCGGCCAGTTCAAGGGCCAGGTTGACCCTGAGCTGTCCAAGCCACAAATGTTCAACGTGCAGCACATGCGCGCAACCGGCAGTTAAGTCACTTGTCATTGTGAGTAACCACTGCGGGCCCGCGGATGCGGGCCCTTTTTCATTTCGAATTTCAAACACTACGTCCGGGATTGATACTTTGTCCAACTCGTCGGTAATCTTGCGAAAAGTACCAGGCTAACTCAGATTAACTTCACTCAGCCTCGCCATTGTTGACATTTCTGCGCATTCCTTGATTGGATTTAGAAGTCCTAAGCCAGAAAGCTGCTGAACGGTGATTGGGGTGGGTTGGAATAGGTAAAAGAAGGTGTGTGGCACGTTTTTGGCCCACACCTCCTAACTGTAGAACTCTATGTTGGCTTCAGTCATCACAAATCAACGGACTTCCAGCGAAGGCAGCCAGTACGCGTTCCTTCCTAAACGAGCAAAACCTTGGGGTTCGCGGCGATTGAAGGCCTTCCTCTGGTTGTCGGCCATGGCGCTTTGTCCGTCCGCATCACGAACATAGCGAGCCAGCGTCATGGCCGCCGGCATTCCATAACGGGCCCCTGGGGACGCACTGGTCCAGATGTGGCGAAGGGTGATGGCTGCCTGTGGGTCCACCTTGTCGAGGTATGCAAGGCCAAAGGCGCAAGCTTCCAAGGTAAGATCATCGTGTGCACAGAGTCGAGCAGCGGCTGTTGGCCGGCCTTTAACATCGCAGGTGAACGTTTTACCAATGTCGTGAAGAAGCCCTGCGACAAAGCCAACTTCTTGCAACGCTCTGGGCATGTCTGGCTCATTAATTCGGATCATGTTCAATACGCCTTTGGCGACTTCCAGCGAATGCACCAACAAGCCACCCGGGCCGTTATGGTGGTAACACTTGCTGGCCGGTGCTTTCAAAAAAACCTCCAGCCGATCCCGGCGTTCCAGCACTCGCTTAATGAACACCTGCAGGTGCTCGGACTTCAGTGCTCGCACGCTTTCAATCAACTGGTCTAGGTGTTCCGGTTTTGGGCAGAAGGTTCGCGGTAAAGTCTGTAGAGCTGGCAGCCGAGCCACATCGGTTTTAAGAGGCCGGCGAATATCTGTCAGCAGAATCGCGCTCTCCTCCACCCCAACACATACGTGTCCTTTCACTACCACCAGTTCCATGTGGCTCAGTCGCTCGGGGATGGCCATCGCATTGATCGCTGCCAGCACCACAATGTCGTCGGTACAGCTGCTCAGGCGCAACTTAGAGTATGGGAAACCATCGTCATCGAAACATGTGACTCGTCCAGTCAACCGATAGGTACCCGTGAATGTCTTTTTCTGAAGCGGGCGTAGATCATTCAGCTTCATGGTTCATCTCCCCATTGGTAGTGGCGCGACCTTGCAGCAAACGCTCGAATGCCGAACCGTCCATGCGTGTGACGTTCGGGATATAGCGTGAATACACTTTGAACAGCATTTCGGTAGAAGAGTGGCCTAACACCCTGGCAACCCATTCGGGGTTTTCGCCGGACGCCAGCAATAACGTGGCGGCGGTGTGGCGGGTTTGGTAAGGCCGCCTTTTCGTCAATTTCAGGGCTTCTAGGAGTGGGTACCAAACCCGCTTGGTCACGTTGTTGTGATCCAGTGGTTTAGCCTCGTTATTACAGAAAACGAACTTGCTCAACTTTCCCGTTGCTTCGTATTGGGTTTTTAGCGCGTTGTAAACCGGGCCAAACATGGGAACCTCACGCTGGGAGCCATCTGTTTTGGTGTATTCAGTCTCACCGTTGATCAGAGTTTCCCGTACGAGAATTTCTTGCCTGGCGAAATCCACGTGTTCCCACTTCAAACCATCAATTTCGCCGGTACGCAGGCCGGTGTAGAACCGCAACAGGTAATAGATGCGGTAGTCTTCCCGGACGTATTTACAAATGCGCTCCACCTCCGCCAGCGAGAACGGCTCAATGTGCACTTTCTGTTGCTTGAGCGGCTTGATGTTGCGGTAGGGGTTATCAAACTCAAACCGCTCGGCTGCTTCAGTCAGGATCATTCGTAGAATCGTCAAATGACTGTTGATGGTTTTGGGAGCCATCAAACCACTGGCTCCCCTGCCCTTGCGCTTAGCCATCTTTGTGCGGGCGGCTAGGATGTCTGCCTTTGTGATTTCTCCTACGCATTTGCCCATGAAGGACGGTTTCAGGGAGCTTGATAGAATCGACTCCACGTTGCGGGTATGAGAGTTGCGCCATTGGACTTTGGACTCCGCTAACCATTGGTCAGCGAAATCTGCGAATAGTGGGGTTTGATTTCCTACTGTTTCTTCAACTGCACCGGCACCTCCGAGCCGCAATTTTTTTAGGTTACCGCTATCCGGAAACTGATCTGCGTAATCGAAGTTCCCCAGCAAAATTTTTGCTTCGATTTTCTGAAGTAACGCTTCAACCCTCTTACGATTTGCAGTTGTATCTGGCAAAGCAGTTTGCTCGCGACAACGAACGCCCTGGCACATAAAGTCCAAATAAAGTCTGCCGGTCTCTTTGCGAGTTCGCACCTTACCCATGACAAACCACCCCATTTGCCATCGGAATAGCTAGAACTTCATGCGCACGAGCACCCGTTAGCATTTCTTTCTCAACCTCTTCCCAAAGGAAAAGGATTTTCCGGCGGCCAAACGGCTTAATGTAGTGACGCCCTTCCAACAACACCGTGTCTTTCAGGCATTGGCGAATCGTGCGGCTGTCATATTTAATTCGACCAGCCAGTTCTTCGGTCGTTAGATAGGTATAAGAGTTATCCATCGAAACATTCCTTCTGTTGCGCTATTCTAAATAGCGAAAAGACATTCCTCGTATCAGAATGTCACTCTAAATGACATTTTAGACAACAAAAGTACATTTGCAAGCGTTTTTTGTCATTCTGGATAACATTTATACATTAAGGATAGCTTTTGATGATCCGTTGCCACCTAGCTCGACTAATGGGCGAGCGCAAAATGAAAATCGTGGATGTAGCAAAAGAGACGGGATTGAACCGGAATACGGTGACTCTGCTATATAAGGAAACAGCACAACGAATCGACCTAGATGCGCTCGATAAACTCTGCAAACTTTTTGAGTGTGAAGTGGGCGAACTTTTAGAATTTCGGCAAGACGACTAACAGGCAGGATTAGCCAATTTAGTATGGCGCAAGCGAGGGAAAGGTGAAATCGGGCGAAAACGTTAAACGTACTTTGAGCTCTATAACGCTTGTGCCACAAAGTGACTTACGGTCGTTTCGGCCGACACACCAAGTGACACCACCAGCGCGTTTGGCACACATGTGTCACATATACGTCACAGAGATTTTTCGATAGCCAAAACGCAAAAAAGGCAGACCAGTAAGTTACTGATCTGCCTTTCTTTTATATGGTAGCGGGGGCAGGATTCGAACCTACGACCTTCGGGTTATGAGCCCGACGAGCTACCAGACTGCTCCACCCCGCATCAAACTGGTTGTTACCGGGTTACCCCGATCAACGTGCGCGTATACTAAGGATTCACGCGCACACTGTCAATCACTATTTTCAAAGAGGTCAATCGGGTAGCTTAGATTTTCTGCCCCGGGTGTTGTCGGCGCCTTGAAAAAGCCGACCTGCTCCATAGCTTCCTGAACCGGGCGGAAGGATTTGCGGTGCTCTGGGGTTACGCCCAATCGGAACAACGCTTCCATGTGCACGGGCGTGGGATAACCTTTGTGCTTGGCAAGACCATAACCTGGGTATGCCTGCTCCATGGCTTCCATCTCCCGGTCTCGGGTTACTTTGGCGATAATAGATGCGGCACTGATCGCCTCTACCCGGCTATCACCCTTTACCACCGGCTCTGAGGGCCAATGCCACTTGGGGCATTTGTTACCATCCACCAGCACGTATTCCGGTGCGACACCAAGGCCGGCAACGGCTCGCTCCATAGCGATCATTGTGGCTTGGTAGATATTGATCTGATCAATCTCATGGGCCTCACAGCGGCCTAAGCACCACGCAGTAGCCTGCTCGATGATTTCATCGTACAGAGCGTTACGCTTTTTCTCCGTAAGCTTTTTGGAATCTGCCAACCCGACAATGGGCCGGTCGGGGTCGAGAATTACGGCGGCCGTTACAACCGCGCCGATGAGTGGCCCACGCCCTACTTCGTCCACGCCGGCCAGAAGTCTTCCCTGATAAGCACACTCAAAAGGTGGCAGTGCTGGTGCGCGGGCCATTCAGTGAGCTCTCTTTTCAAGAAGCATCGAGATTGCCTGGGCGGCTTTCTCGTCGGCATCTTGTTTCAGTGTGTGGTGAAGCTCTGTGAATGCCTCAATCAATCGATCACGCTCCTGCTGATCTTCCATGCGCTCCAGTACAGCGGCACCTAGTGATTCTGGGGTCGCGTCGTCCTGCAAAAGCTCAGGAACCAAGGGCTGCTTTGCCAACAGGTTGGGCAGTGAAACGTGGGGCACTTTTACCAAGCGGGATAGAAGCGCGTAGCTGACGTTGCTTAGCCGATAACCCACTACCATAGGCTTCTTCAACAGCATCGCCTCAAGGGTTGCGGTTCCGGAGGCTAGCAATACAACGTCTGAAGCGGCCATCACCTCGCGGGACCGGCCTCTCACAATGGTGACCTGCAATTTCACTTCAAGGGCTTCGATAAGGTCGCGAACCTGTTTTTCTCTATCACGATTCACGCAGGGTATAACCAACTGCACATCCGGTCGCTTAGCCTGTATCCAGCGGGCGGCTTCCAGAAACAGCGTTCCCAGACGTTCAACTTCGCCGGCTCTGCTTCCCGGCAATATGGCCAGCAAAGGTACATCCTCTTCAAGCCCCAACTCGTGGCGGGCTTTACTTGTTTCTGGCACAACCGGAATACGATCTGCGAGGGGGTGCCCTACAAATGCGACGGGCACATTATGCTCTTCATAAAACCTGGCCTCGAACGGCAACAGGGTGAGCATTAGATCAACGGATTTGGCAATTTTGAAGATTCGTTTCTGCCGCCAGGCCCAAACAGAAGGGCTGACGTAATGAACGGATGGAATGCCCGCTTCCCGGCAGCGCCGCTCGATAGCAAGGGTGAAATCCGGGGAATCAATGCCTACAACTACATCGGGAGGAGTAGCAAAGAAATAGCTCAGGAGACGAGCGCGGATGCTGAACAGCTCTCGGATACGACCCAGAACTTCCACCAGTCCCATAACGGACAAGCGCTCCATAGGAACCAGTGAGTGGAAACCTTGGGCAATCATCTCATCGCCACCTATGCCGACGAAACGGGCTTTTGGGTAGCGATTGCGAAGTGATCGAATCAGGCCGGCACCGAGAATATCCCCAGACGCCTCACCTGCAATAATTCCGAAGGTTACTCTGCGATCACTGACGACCGCAGTGTGGGGAAGATCCATCAAACAGTGCTCCTGCCAGCTCAGCGGATAATGCCGCGATGAGCTCCGCGCAGGGAGTCGATAAGCACGCCCACTTCCGGCGTATCGGCATAGTCCTTTTCCAGCATTTCAACCGCCTGTTCGGTGGTCAAGCCCTGACGGTAGATAACCTTGTATGCCCGGCGCAGGGTCATCAGCACCTCTTTGTCGAAACCACGACGCTTGAGCCCCTCAACGTTCATGCCGTGAGGCTCAGCAGACTGGCCAGCAGCCATAACATAAGCCGGAATATCCTTCAGCACGATACTGCCGCCGGCAGCCATACTGTGCGGCCCAATATGGCAGAACTGATGAACCATAGTGCCGCCACCCAGAATAGCGTGGTCGCCTACTTTTACATGGCCTGCCAGTGTTGCGCAGTTGGCAAGAATGATGTCGTCGCCAATAACGCAGTCGTGGGCCACATGCACATATGCCATAAGCAGGTTGTTACTACCTATTCGGGTTTCGCCTTTATCTTGCACGGTGCCGCGGTGAATGGTGCAATTCTCGCGAATGGTGTTGTTATCCCCGATAACCAGCGTGGTTGGCTCCCCAGCGTACTTTTTATCTTGGCATTCTTCGCCAACGCTGCAAAACTGAAAAATTCGGTTATTCCGGCCGATTACTGTTGGCCCTTTCACCACCACATGGGAAAGAATTTCTGTGCCTTCGCCAATCTCAACGTTGGGGCCAATATAGCTCCACGGGCCAATCGTTACGTTATCCGCAAGCTTGGCTGACGGGTCTACAATCGCCTGAGGATGAACACCCGACCAGTCATTTGTTGCCATTAAACTTCTCTCTCAGCGGTCAATATCTCTGCAACGCAGACGACGTTTCCATCGACCAACGCGCGACAATCAAATTTCCAGATGCCACGTTTTTCGGAGATTATCTCCGATTCCATGCACAACTGGTCTCCCGGCAAAACAGGACGCTTGAAACGCGCCTTGCTGGACCCAGCTAAGTATTGTACCAGCCCGTCTGCTGGTTTCCGCCCCACCGTCACAAACCCTAGAATGCCTGAAAGCTGCGCCATGGCTTCAATAATGAGCACACCGGGCATAATGGGATTATTAGGAAAATGGCCAGTGAAGAACGGCTCGTTAAAGGAGATGTTTTTGTAGCCTTTGATCGATTTTGACTTTTCAATCTCGGTCACCCGATCCACCAGCAAAAACGGATAGCGGTGCGGGAGATATTCCAGTATTTCATCGATGTACATCATGTTGATCGGCCTCAGCCCTCTGATTTCTTTTCCAGTTCTTTAACGCGCCGTGCCAGAGTATCCAGCTGGCGGAAACGCACCGCATTCTTGCGCCATCGCCGATTTGTATCTGCACTGGTACCGGAAGAATAAACGCCCGGCTCTCGGATATCTCCGGTTACCAGAGTCATGCCGGTAAGGTGCACTTGGTTTGCTATTTCCAAGTGGCCGGCCACTCCCGAGGCGCCGCCAAATACACAGTGGCTGCCGATCTTCGTGCTGCCCGAAATTCCAACCATAGCGGCCATGGCGCTGTGGTCACCAATACGGACGTTATGGGCAATTTGAATAAGGTTATCGAGCTTAACGCCGTTACCGATGACCGTGTCATCCAAAGCACCACGATCAATTGTTGTGTTCGCCCCTACCTCGACATCATCGCCAAGAACCACACGGCCAAGTTGCGCAATTCTGTGCCACTGACCTTTTTCATTCGCGAAGCCAAACCCATCAGAACCAATCACGGCACCGCTGAGAATATGACAGCGCTGCCCTACCATCACATCGTGAGCTAAGGTAACTCTGGGGCGAATGATGGAGCCGGCGCCTATAGTGGTGCGGGCGCCAATAACACTCCCGGCCCCAATAGCAACCCGATCTCCAATAACAGCACCTGCTTCGATAACAGCAGTGGGTCCGATGTACGCATTGATCGCGATTGTTGCGCTGGGATCCACTACAGCGGCCGGATGAATACCCGGCGGCGCGACGGGCACTGGATCAAACCAGTGGCTGAGGCGAGCATAGCCCAAGTAAGGATTATTGAGTAACAGGACATTGGTCGGATTATCTCCCGCAGCTGCAGGCGACAAAATAACCGCTGCAGCGCGGGTATCCGCTAGGTGCTTTGCGTAGGCGGGGTTTGCCAGAAAGCTGAGCTGATCCGGGCCGGCCGCCTGGAGAGTCGCAAGGCCCGAAACCCGTGTTTCTGGATCGCCGCGAAGCTCTGCTCCCAAAGCCTCTGCAATTTCTCCAAGCCGGTAAGACTGTACGGTCATCACGCGCTCCACAACACGCTAGCGAGCCCAGAGGCTCTCAGGCAGGAATTAACGGTTCAGCTTATCTAAAAGCTGTGAGGTCAGGTTCATTTCTGGCTTCACGTAGACAACAGCTTCGCTCGGAAGAATCAAATCAAGGTCGTTCTCTTCCAGTAGCTCTTTTACTGCTGCGTCCACTTCTGGGCGTGCCTCTTCCAAAAACGCCTGCTTGCGCTGGTTAACTGTGGAATCAAGGCGCTGCTTGAGGAAGTTGAATTCTTTGACCTTCTCCTGGAACTCACCAGCAAGCTGGTTACGCTCGCTCTCGTTCATCATCGCACCGTCTTTTTCCAGACGTTCTTTAAGTTTGCGAGCGGCCTCTTGAGTCTCACGAACTTTCTCTTCATCGCCAGCAAAATCCTTCTGCATGGCTTCGCTGAATGATTTAGCGTCGTTAGATGAGAACAAAGCCTGGCGCAGATCTACAACGCCCACACGGGTTTCGGCTACGGCTGGCAGTGCCAGCGCCATAGCTGCAGCAAACATCAGTACGGTTCTGAACATAGTAGGTCTCCTGAGTTTCATTCGTTTGTATTTCTCAAATATCTAAATCAGAATGTTTGGCCAAGCGAGAACTGGAATATCTGAGTATCGTCGCCAGATTTATCATTCAGCGGTTTTGCAAGGCTGAAGGCCAACGGGCCTACGGCCGTAATCCACTGAAAGCCGATACCGGCCGACAAGCGCAGTTCTTCTGGATCTGCCTCAAACCCTCGGTCTGGGTCAAACACTTGCCCGGCATCCACAAAGAACGCCGTGCGCATGGACCGGCTATCACCGGCAAACGGTGTTGGGAAGATCAGTTCCAAAGAAGCTTCGGTCAGGAGGTTACCACCGAACGGATCAGGATCCGAAAAATCGTTATCTGCATTTTCCGCACGCCGACCCAATGAGTTAGCCTGATAGCCCCGAACCGAGCCATAGCCACCGGCATAATAATGCTCGTAGAACGGCATTATCGAGCGATCGCCATAGCCATCACCATAACCAACTTCGGTTCTCGTGCGCACAATCCAGCGATTGGTGTCTGTGATCGGAAAGTAAAAATCGGTTTTATGGCTGGCCTTGTAGAACGTAAGGTCACTGCCTGGCACGGCAACGTCAAGGGACAGCGAATGACTGTAGCCGTCTGTTGGCAACACGCCCCGATTCAGAGTACTACGGCTCCAGCTACCAAACAGGAAGTAGTTATTGAAGGAATCACCTTCCTCATCGATAAACCGAGTCACTTCCTTAGACGTAAACACGCCCCCTTTAATCTTCGAGAGCGTATAGCCCAGACCAAAGTTCAATCTCGTAATATTATCGGTGGGATAGCCAAACGTAACACGGCCACCATACTCATCCAGAAGGTAGGACGTGATGTCCTCTTGCTCGAAGTCGGTCTCACGGGCAAACACACTGAACCCGCGGCTTACGCCGTCTACCGTGTAGTAAGGATCCATATAGGAGATGTTGGCGCTCTTAACCGAGTCACTCACGTTTACGCCAAACGATACGCGCTTACCTGTGCCGAAAAAGTTATTTTCAGACACGTTAGCACCCAGAATGACACCAGAATCCTGAGAGAAGCCTACGGATGCCGAGAGGCTGCCCGTTGGCTGTTCTTCGACGGAGTAGTTCACATCAACGAGATCGTCTGTCCCTGGTACAGGAACTGTGTCTACATTGACCATTTGGAAAAAACCAAGCCGTTCGAGGCGGGTTTTGGAAAACTCAATGCGATCCGAAGAGGCAATGCCGCCTTCCATCTGTGTCATTTCCTGACGCAGAACATCGTCGCGGGTAGATACGTTGCCGTCGAAGTTAACCCGACGAACATAGGCTCGTTTGCCCGGCTCAACAAAAAAGGTAACAGCTGCCGTATTGTCTTCACCTGGCTCAGGTACGGCATTCACGTTCGCAAACGCATAGCCTTCTTTGCCTAGACGGAATGACAGTGTCTCCGAGATAGCCGTCATACGGGCGCGAGAAAATACGTCGCCCTCATCCACCGGTATCAGTTCTCTCAGCTCTTCTTCACCCACAATAAGATTACCCCGGAGCCTGATCTCCGAGATCGTGTACTGCGGCCCTTCGTTCAACGCTATCGCGATGAAAACCTGCCGTTTGTCTGGCGAAATAGAAACTTGGCTGGATTCCACATTGAAATCCAGATAACCACGGTCCAGGTAAAAAGAGCGCAGCGTTTCCAGATCACCACTCAGGCGCTCCCGCGCGTATTTGTCTGAGTTAGTGAGGGAGTTCCACCAACTGCTGGTGCGTAGCTCGAACAAATCGCGCAACTGTTCATCGCCGAAATCCTTGTTACCCACCAGGTTAATATGCTGGATGGCAGCAACCGTACCTTCGTTAATATCCAGGCGAATCGCCACACGGTTACGTGGCAGCACCTCAGCGGTTGCCTTTACCCGAGCGTTGTAGCGCCCTTGGCCGATGTAGGAGCGCAATATCTCAAGCTCCAGCCGTTCTAGAGTTGCCCGGCGGAACACCTGGCCTTCTTGAAGCCCAGCGCCAGCAAGGGCGTCCATGAGCATGTCGGTTTCAATATTCTTGTTGCCGTCAATTTCGATCGAGGTGATCGAGGGGCGTTCCCGCACAGTAAGGATAAGAATACCGGCGTCGCGGCTGGCTTCTATATCGGTGAACAACCCAGTCCGGAATAGTGATTTGATCGAGTCTGCCAGCTCGGTTTCGTCCATCTGTTCGCCAATATTGATGGGGAAAGCGGAAAACACAGTACCCGCAGAAACACGCTGCAAGCCTTCCACCTCAATATCGGCAACCGTAAATTCATCTGCAAATGCTGGCTTCATGCCGGTTGCGGCAACAGCGAGGCCAACGGCTAAACCTAGAAGAGAACGTCTCATTCAATTATTTCGCCTGGTTAATGCGCGTAAGGAGCCCGCAATTCTCACAACCGCATCAGGTCGTTGTAAAGAGCAAACACCATTAATGTGAGGATCATTGCCATACCAATTCGTAATCCTAAGGCCTGAACCCCATCCGAGAGCGGTTTTTTGCGGATTGCTTCGATGGTGTAATACACGATGTGACCACCATCCAAAACCGGCACCGGCAACAGATTTAGAATGCCTAGGCTGACACTGAGATAAGCCAAAAACCGAACAAAATCTTCAAACCCAGAAGTGACACTGGCCTCGGCCACCCGGGCAATCGTAATCGGGCCACTGAGGTTACTGGGTGAAAGCAGCCCTGTAACCATCTTTTTGATAGCTACAAGCGTAAGGCGGGTATCGGCCCAGGTTTCATCCAGCGCAATGGGGATCGCCGCCAAGGGGCCGTAACGAACTTCCCGCAGCACATTGTCTGGCCAGGAAATAGCTGCAACGCCAGCACCTACAAACCCGATTACTTCGCCATTATCCTGTTTTTTCTCCGCTGGCGTAATTTGCACGGATTGCTCGGCCCCAGCACGCTCAACAGTGAGCGCCAGTGCCTGCTCGGGTGCGTTGCGAATAAATTCGACCAACTCAAACCAGTTGCCCACGGGCGCATCATTCACCGCGAGGATGCGATCCCCCGCCTGAAGACCCGCAGTTTGGGCGCGGCCGCCTTCTGAAATCTGACCAAGTACGGCGGGCACATCTGGCCGCCAAGGTACAATACCAAACTCACCAATCGGGTCAGGGGCTTCATCGCTAAGGCCCCAACCGCCAAGCTCACCGCTTAAGGTTCCTCGTGCGCCACCCTCGGACACGCCGAGGGTGATCTGGCCCTGCTCCCCTGCGCGCTCAAGAATGCGCATATTCACGTCGCGCCAGGAACTTACCCGGTGCCCATCTATAGCGTAAATTTCCATCCCTTCGCGCAAACCGACCTTTTGGGCAACGCTTTGCCCAGCAACATCACCGACAATTGGCGCAACGTGGGTAACACCCACCACGCCAAGTAACCAGTAAGCAAAGATGGCAAAAATGAAGTTGGCAGCAGGGCCAGCGGCAGCAATAGCAATCCGCCGAGAAGGCGCCTTGGAGGTAAACGCCTGATCCTTGAGTTCGTCGGGAACCGGCCCCTCTCGCTCATCGAGCATTTTCACGTAGCCGCCCAACGGAATGGCCGCTATTGCAAACTCAGTGCCATGGCGGTCATACCACGAGAACAGTGGCTTACCAAAACCCACAGAAAAGCGCAGTACTTTCACGCCACATCGGCGTGCCACCCAAAAATGGCCATACTCATGCAGGGTAACGAGTATCCCCAGAGTCAGCGCAAGAGCAAATATGGTTTGAATAATCTGCATAGCATTCCTGGTTTAAGCGCCAACCCGGCGGAAATCTTTACTGAATATCAGACAGATAACAGGTGGATCTGTTCCCTGGCCCGCTGCCGCGCCTCTGAGTTCTTCGCGAAGATGACATCAAAGCTGTCTGCAGGCGCCACAGGCGTTGCCGACAGGGTTCTCTCGATAACAACCGGAATGTCAGTAAAAGCCAAGTTACCCTTCAGAAACTCGTCTACCGCAACCTCATTCGCCGCGTTCAGCACTGCAGGTGCAGTGCCGCCCACCTCGAACGCCTCCGCCGCTAACCGCAAGCAAGGAAAGCGCAGCAGATCCGGCCGTTCAAAATGAAAGCGCCCTATTGTGAACAGATCCAGCGGTGCCACCCCAGCATCAATACGTTCAGGCCACGCCAAACCGTTGGCGATGGGCGTTCGCATATCCGGGCTTCCTAGCTGAGCCAGTACAGAGCCGTCGGCATACTCTACCATGGAGTGAATGATGCTTTCCGGGTGCACATGAACTTGGATGCGATCCGGCGTAGTATTGAACAGCCAGCAAGCCTCAATCAGCTCGAGACCTTTGTTCATCAAGGTTGCAGAGTCCACGGAGATTTTCTGTCCCATGGACCAGTTTGGGTGAGCACAGGCCTGCTCTGGCGTAACTGATCGCAGATCTCCCGCACTGTGCTCCCGAAAGGGTCCTCCAGACGCGGTGAGAAGAATCCGGGTAATGCCAGCCCCAACCGGATCGCGAACCTTCTCGGCCGGCAGGCATTGAAAAATCGCATTATGCTCGGAGTCTATGGGCAACAACTCGGCGCCAGAGGCCGCCACAGCGTCCATAAACAGCTTCCCGGACATAACCAGCGCTTCTTTGTTAGCCAGCAATACGCGCTTACCCGCGCGCACTGCAGCGAGCGTTGGCGCCAGCCCAGCAGCACCCACTATAGCGGCCACAACGGTACAAGCTTCCGGAGCCGAAGCCACCTCGCATAATCCAGGCTCACCATTCAGAACAGTAATGTATGGGAGATCTGCAAGCAATTCCGCTAATGTTTGGGCGGCTTTTGCGTCTGCCATTACTGCGACTTTTGGGCGAAATTCACGGCAGAGCGCCGCAAGCTCTTCGGCACGAGTGCCGGCTGTTAACGCATACACAGAAAACCGCCCTGGGTGGCGGCGGATGACATCTAGCGTGGAGAGCCCGACTGATCCCGTAGCCCCCAACACTGTAATTAAGCGGTTGGCCATACTCACACGTGCCCAGCTGTCAGCCAGCCAAGCTGGGTGATAATAAGCGCAAACACCGGAGCTGCGGCGGTAAGACTGTCGATACGATCCATAATCCCACCGTGGCCGGGCAACAGTCGGCTGCTGTCTTTGATGCCTCTGAAGCGCTTAAGCATGCTTTCCAGAAGATCTCCAAGTACCGAGACCAAGCCGGTTACTAAGCTTGCAACGACCAGCAAGGCGGCTTCAGCAGCACTCGCTGAAACAAGGACACTCGCAACCAAGGCAAACGCTCCAACAGCCGCCAGTCCGCCCCATACACCTGCCCAGGACTTACCCGGACTAACTCTCGGCGCGAGCTTGGCTTTCCCAAAGGCACGGCCAGCAAAGTAAGCACCAATGTCTGCAACCCAAACAACACAGAACACATACAGAATAACCAGCAAATTGTTATCCGTATCGCCAAACTGAAAACCACCCGTGCGAAGGTGGTTCAAGCCAATCCACGCTGGCACTAGAACCAATACGCCCATAAGCGCTCTGGCGGGAACACTGCCCCAGCGCTCTGAACCTGCAGGGTAACTGCGAACCAAAACAAAACAAACAACCCACCAAAGAAGAGCAAGCCAGAGCACCGCAACGGCAGACACATCAATAAGACCATACAAAATGACTGCGATCAGCGCGGCATAACCCATCCGGCCCGGTTGCTGCTCAAGGCCGGACATATTGGCCCATTCCCAAGCACCCAGCGTAATGATCGCAGCGGTAAATAGTGCAAAACCCATCGGTGGCAAGAAAAAAACACCCCCTATAGCGATGGGAGCAAGAATAAGAGCGGTGATAATTCGGGTTTTTAGCACAATATGAGGTCGCTATAATTCGTTATTTTGTGACGATTTGGCTGCAATCTGGTCATCCGTCTGACCAAAGCGACGCTGGCGTCCAACATAGGCCTGTAACGCTTTACGCATCTCGTCTTCTTTGAAGTCAGGCCAGAATACCGGTGAAAAATACAACTCGGTGTAAGCCAAATGCCAAAGCATGAAATTGCTAATTCGCTGCTCGCCTGCCGTACGAATCATAAGATCCGGCATGGGGAGATTGCCAATGCTTAGGTGTTGCTGGATAAGATCATCGGTAATGTCTGAAGGCTCGAGCTCGCCGCCCTTCACCATTTTGGCAACCTTTTGTGTTGCCTGGGCGATATCCCAGTGACCGCCGTAGTTTGCGGCAATAACAAGCGTCATTCGGGTGTTATTGCGGGTAAGCTCCTCGGCCTTAGCCATATGCTCTTGCAGAGCTGTGTTAAACGCGGAGCGATCTCCGATGATTCGCAAACAGATATTATTTCTGTGCAGTTTTCTGACTTCTCGCTCCAACGCAAAAACAAACAGCTTCATAAGAGCCGTCACTTCATCTTGTGGGCGACGCCAATTTTCGCTTGAAAAAGCGAACAAGGTAAGCACCTCAACACCCTCACGGGCACAGGTTTCAACAACAGCTTTTACTGCATCCACTCCAGCCTTGTGTCCTGCTACCCCTTTTAATCGGCGTGCTTTTGCCCACCGGTTATTACCATCCATGATAATGGCTACGTGCCGGGGCCGACTATCAGCCGACACCGGAATCTCTGCGGATACGGTTTCCGTCATGAAATCCCCTGTACGGCCAACAGAAAACCCTCTGATGGCCGTGGTTTAGCTTGCAAGTGCACCGAGGCGATCAAACCGCCATCAGATCCTCTTCTTTAGCCTTGAGCATCTTCTCGACGTCTGCGATGTAGCGATCTGTCAGCTTCTGAATTTCGTCTTCACCTCTGCGCTCATCGTCTTCGCTGATGTCTTTCTCTTTCAACAGTTCTTTCATCATGCTGTTGGCATCTCGACGAGCGTTCCGAACGGATACACGAGCATTTTCTGCGTCCGCTTTCGACTGCTTGACCATGTCCTTACGGGTTTCTTGGGTCAGCATTGGCATAGGAAGACGAATGAGATCACCGCTGGTAGCCGGATTCAGGCCAAGATCGGCGGACATGATAGCTTTCTCGATAACAGGCACGAGGTTCTTTTCCCAAGGCGACACGGTCAAAGTGCGGTTATCTTCCACGTTTATGCTGGCAACTTGCTTCAGCGGCGTCTCCTGACCGTAGTAGTTAACCATCACACTGTCCAGAATAGACGGGTGGGCACGGCCGGTCCGGATCTTATTGAACGCCGAACTCAGAGCCTCCAGGCTCTTGGTCATTTTTTTTTCGGCTTCAGCTTTAATATCGTCAATCACGTAATCATCCTCAATTCGTTCGTCGGGCTATCATCAAACCCGTTATTCGATCAGTGTACCTTCTTTCTCACCGGTCACGATGCGGATCAGCGCCCCTGCACGATTCATATCGAAAACCCTTAGTGGCATACCTTGATCCCGTGCCAGGCAAATGGCCGTCAGATCCATTACGCCCAGCTTTTTATCCAGCACCTCATCGTAAGTCAGGTTGTCATACTTCTCTGCGGTGGGGTCTAGATGCGGATCAGCCGAATACACACCATCTACTTTAGTCGCTTTCAGCACCGCGTCTGCTTCAATTTCAATTCCGCGCAGGCAAGCAGCGGAATCTGTCGTAAAGAAAGGATTGCCGGTACCCGCGCAGAATATAACTACATCGCCGTCTTTCAGATCGCGAACCGCACGACGGCGGTCATAATGCTCAACAATACCACTCATGGGGATAGCCGACATTACGCGGGTGCGAATGTTCGAACGCTCTAGAGCATCGCGCATAGCCAGGCCGTTCATCACGGTTGCCAGCATACCCATATGATCACCGGTAACCCTGTCCATACCAGCTTCGCTGAGCGCAGCGCCGCGGAACAGGTTGCCACCGCCAATCACCAGGCCCACCTGAACGCCGATGCCAATTAACGCACCGATCTCTAGGGCCATACGATCAAGAACTTTGGGATCAATACCGAATTCATGCTCCCCTAAAAGGGCCTCACCACTGAGCTTGAGCAGAACACGATTGTATCTTGGTTGGTTTTTCGGTGGTGTCGACATACTGATCCCCTTTTCGTCTGTTGACTGCTATCCGGCGTGGGACGCGTTGCAGGCTTGCATTTGACATATCCCTTAAAAAAAGGGGCATCTCAGATACAAGCCCGCCACGAGAGCCGGAACACACCGGCCAACGTGGCAGACTCAGATAGCGCTGTAACTCGCAGTTACAGCGCCTAGAAAGAAATCAGGACTTGCTTGCACCGACTGCCGCAGCAACCTCAGCAGCAAAATCCGATTCTGCTTTCTCGATGCCTTCACCCACTTCCAGGCGAACGAAACCGACCAGTTCACCGCCAGCAGACTTGATCAGCTCGCCTACGGTCTGCTCGGGATCCTTTACGAAAGGCTGCTCAACAAGACTGTTCTCCTTGAGGAACTTCTTGATGCGACCGCCCATCATTTTCTCAACGATTTCGGCAGGCTTGCCTTCCATGTCCGGCTGGGCCTTGATGACATCTTTCTCTTTTTCCAGCTCTTCAGCAGGCATGTCTTCTGGCTTGGCAACGCGCGGATTAACGGCCGCAGCGTGCATCGCGATGTCGCGAGCCAGCTCAGAGGTACCTGCAGTCAAAGCAACAACCGAGGCAATTTTGTTAGTGCTGTGAACGTAGCCACCAACAACCGGGCCTTTAATTTCTACCACACGGCGAACCGTGATGTTCTCGCCAACTTTCTGAACCAGCGCTTCGCGCTTGGATTCCAGATCACCTTCCATCAGCTTAGCAACATCTGACTCGCGGTTTTCGAAGGCAACGCCCAGAACTTCATTAGCAAAATCCAAAAGGTTTTCGTCACGGGCAACGAAGTCTGTCTCGGAGTTTACTTCCAGAATGTAGGCAACAGTGTTGTCGTCGGAGATCTTGATGAGCGACACGCCTTCAGCGGCGGTGCGGCCGGCTTTCTTGGCAGCTTTCAGGCCTGAAGACTTACGCAGCTCTTCAATTGCCGCGTCTACACTTCCGCCAGCTTCAACCAGCGCCTTTTTGCACTCCATCATGCCCAGGCCAGTACGCTCGCGTAGCTCTTTGACCATTGCAGCGGTAATTGCAGCCATGTCCAATCCTCTTAACTTTTCCGAATTCGGTAGGGAGGCATACCCGGAAACACGCCAAGGTATGCCTTATATCTCAAAAGTGACGCTTAAGCATCACTCTGCAGCCGGAGCGGCTCCTGCAGGTTCTTCAGCGACTTCTACAAACTCGTCAGCGCCGCCCTGCGTTGCTTCCAGGCAGGTATCTGCAACGGCCTTCACGTAAATCTGAATCGCGCGGATAGCATCGTCGTTACCCGGGATAACGTAATCAACGCCATCAGGGTTGCTGTTGGTATCTACAACACCGATAACAGGAATGCCCAGCTTGTTGGCTTCCTTGATAGCGATGCGCTCATGATCAACGTCGATAACGAACATGGCGTCGGGCAGACCACCCATATCCTTGATACCGCCAATGGAGCGCTCAAGCTTGTCCATTTCACGGGTGCGCTCAAGAGCTTCTTTCTTGGTCAGCTTGTCGAAGGTGCCGTCTTTGCTCTGGGCATCCAGATCGCGGTAGCGACGAATCGACTGACGGATGGTTTTGTAGTTGGTCAGCATGCCGCCGAGCCAGCGGTGGTTAACAAAAGGCTGGCCGGAACGCTCTGCTTCTTCCTTGATGACCTTGGCCGCAGCACGCTTAGTGCCCACGAACAGGATCTTGTTCTTGTTCTCTGTCAGTTTCTGAACGAAGTCGAGCGCTTCATTCATGGCAGGAACAGTCTGTTCAAGGTTAATGATGTGAATCTTGTTACGGGCGCCGAAGATGAACTTCGACATTTTCGGGTTCCAATAACGAGTCTGGTGACCGAAGTGAGCACCTGCCTTGAGCAGGTCACGCATATTTACCTGAGCCATGATAATTACCTTAAATGTAGCTTCGGGTTAGTCCTCCACGCGTCCAATTACCCCAACCAGGCTCCCTTTACAGCAATAAAAGCGGGAGTAGGCACCCTGGGGCAACGTGCTGACACGTGTGCGAATTTGCCGGAATCGTTTCCAGCGGGCGCGTTTATACCACAAAACGCGGGCCTCGCGCTATTAATTTTGCACCAAGGCTTCCTTGTACCCTGAGCGCAGGCCCCTTAAAATGGAGGTTTGCTAAATATCAACGGGAAGCCCAATGCAAGTATCGATCAAGACTCCAGAAGAAATTGAAAAGATGCGCGTAGCCGGACGCCTGGCGGCTGAGGTTCTCGAAATGATCGGGGAACACGTGAAGCCAGGTGTTTCCACCGAAGAACTCAACCAAATCTGCCATAACTATATTGTAAACGAGCGGGAAGCCATCCCTGCCCCGCTGAACTACAAAGGCTTTCCAAAATCCGTGTGCATTTCGGTCAACCATGTTATTTGCCACGGAATACCTTCAGAGAAGAAAATTCTAAAGGATGGCGACATCGTAAATATCGACGTCACCGTTATAAAGAATGAATACCACGGCGATACCAGCAAGATGTGGATTGTCGGAAAGCCAAAGCCAGGCACAGAGCGCCTCATTACGATCACTCAGGAATGCCTCTATAAAGGCATGGAGCTGGTTAAGCCCGGCGCACGCCTAGGCGATATCGGCCACGTAATCCAGCAACACGCCGAAAAGCATCGCTATTCCGTGGTGCGGGACTATTGCGGTCACGGCATAGGCAAGGTGTTTCATGAAGAACCTCAGGTTATGCACTACGGCAAACCTGGCACTGGCTTGGAACTAAAGGAAGGCATGACTTTCACCATTGAGCCTATGATCAACCAAGGCAAGTACCACACCAAGCTACTACCGGATCAGTGGACCGTGGTCACCAAAGATCACAAACTCTCGGCGCAATGGGAGCACACCATTTTGGTGACAGCCGATGGTTATGAAGTGCTAACCAAACGATCGGAGGAGTCTTTCTAAGTGGAACACCCGGAGCTGGAGGCCAGAATCAGTGGAGATACATCCCCGGTTATGGCAGCCAGGGCGCTGCTAAAACAGCGCTACAACGCAGATGCAGAAGCCTTTAAACAAGGCGCGGATGTAAGGGCTCTGGTTCATTCCAGGGCCGATACCATTGATACCGTGCTGAGACTGATCTGGAACCGCTACCCCTTTTCCAGCTCACCCGATATCGCACTAATCGCCGTTGGCGGCTACGGGCGCGGTGAGCTACACCCCCACTCAGACATCGACCTGCTAATCTTAACTCGCAATGGCACCGAGTCGAACTGGCAGGAAGACCTTGGTGCCTTTATCACGCTGCTTTGGGATCTAAAGCTCGACATTGGCCATAGCGTTCGCAGTATTGCAGAAAGCAAAGCCGCAGCGAGGGTCGATGTAGCCACGCTGACCAACCTGCTGGAAACTCGCACTATTGCTGGCCCAGACGAGCTACGCAAAGAGCTCAGCGAACAAGCCTACTCCGATAACATCATTACAGATCGCGATTATTTTATTGCCAAGCGTAAAGAGCAGAAACGGCGCCACAAAAAGTACAGCGACACCGAGTACAACCTAGAACCCAACGTGAAAAGCTCCCCAGGTGCACTGCGAGATATCCAGACCATCGGCTGGATTACCAAGCGACACTTTGGCCTGCAAAACATTGCAGATCTAACTCGCTTTAGCATCCTCACTGACGAGGAACACCAGATTCTGTTCGAGGGTGAGACTGTTCTATGGCAGTTGCGTTACGGGCTCCAACTGATTGCAGACCGAAATGAAAACCGACTGCTGTTCGACCATCAGCGCGCTCTGGCACAAATGCTGGGCTACAAAGACGAAGGGAAAAGGCTCGATGTAGAGCTGATGATGCAATCCTATTACCGTGCCGTGCTGGCTCTGGCAGAGCTTGCCGACGTTATTTTGCAGTACTACGACGAGGCGATACTCGGCACAGGCACCGAAGACGACATTCAGCCCATTAACAATCGCTTCCAGGTTCGCAGCAGCTATATAGAAGCGGTAAACAACCAGGTGTTTGCCTACTCGCCCTACGCGATAATGGAAATCTTTGTGCTGATGGCTCAGCATCCGGAAATAAAGGGCATTCGCGCTACCACCATTCGGTCTTTACGAGCCCACCGGCATCTGATTGATGACGCCTTCCGGGCAGATCTGGCCGTGACATCCCTGTTCATGGAACTGCTACGAACACCCCATGCGGTGGATGAATCTCTATCCGCCATGAAGAAATACAACGTATTGGGCCGCTACCTTCCGGAATTCGGCCAAATTATTGGCCAGATGCAACACGACCTTTTTCATATTTATACCGTTGACGCCCACACCATGCGGGTTATCCGGAACATGGTACGGCTCGGCAACCCAGAAGCAGCCGAAGACTATCCCTTGGCGGCCCGGCTGATTCACGGACTGCCCAAACGCGAAGTGCTCTATATTGCCGGCCTTTATCACGACGTTGCCAAAGGCCGGGGTGGAGATCATTCTGAACTGGGTGCCCAGGACGCTGAATCTTTCTGCCAGCGCCATCATCTTGGTGAGCGCGATACCCAACTTGCGTCTTGGTTGGTGGAAAATCATCTATTGATGTCCATGACCGCCCAACGCAAGGATATTTCTGACCCCGATATCATCCAGTCCTTCGCCCGCGCAGTGCCCAGCCAGGCACATTTGGATTACTTGTATATCCTGACCGTGTGCGACATTAGTGCGACCAACCCCAAGCTCTGGAATACCTGGCGGGCCTCCCTGTTGCGCCAGCTGTACATCGAGGCAAAGCGCGCCTTACGACGTGGCACGGAGATTCCGGTTGACCGGCAGGCTTGGGTTCTGGCGACGCAGTCTGAGGCCCGTGAAATCCTTCATGCCCAGAACATTACCGATGAGCAGATCGATGCCATCTGGGACACGGTTGATGAGGACTACTTTCTGCAGGACTCAACCGTTGATATCGCCTGGCAAACCGCTGCCATCATCAACCATGGCGATACGCCCGGGCCGCTGGTGCTTATCCGGGATACCCTCGGTGGCCCTAGCGATGGCTACTCCCAAATCACCATGTACATGAACGATCGGGCAACCCTCTTTGCCGCGACAACGGCGGTATTGGAACAGCTCAACCTGAACATTGTGGATGCACGCATCAGCTCAAACGATTGCCCTTATACACTCAGCTCTTATGTAGTGCTAGACGAAAAAGGCCAACCATTGGGTGTGGATCCAGCCCGCAAAGAGCGGGTGCGTAAACGGCTAATAGAAGAGTTGGACGACCCAGAAGACTACCCCGACATCATTCACCGGCGCACACCACGGCAACTTAGACACTTTGCGTTCCCAACCGAAGTGGTGTTTTCCAATGACACCATCAACGAGCGCACGGTCATTGAAGTGGTGACGCCAGATCGCCCTGGCCTTCTGGCCCGGATTGGGCAAGTGTTTCTGGATCACCGTATACGCTTGAGCAATGCCAAAATCGCCACCCTGGGCGAGCGAGTGGAAGACGTGTTCTTTGTTACCGACGAACAAGGCGAACCTATCAGCGATCCCTCTGTATGCCGCACTCTGCAGCAGGACCTATGTAAAATGCTGGATGATATTCAATGAATCCAAACCTGGATAAGCTTCACCCCTACCCCTTTGAAAAACTGGCAAAACTCAAGGCGGGCATATCTACGCCAGATCATCTGACACCCATTTCCTTGGGCATCGGCGAACCAAAGCATCCCTCCCCTGACTTTGTGAAACAGGTCATTGCCGACAACCTAGACCGGCTGGCTAACTACCCCACCACCCGAGGCCTAGACGAGCTGCGAGAGGCAATCAGTCAGTGGGCCACACGGCGCTTTCAATTGCAGACAGGATCCTTGAACCCGAATCGAAACATAGTTCCGGTGAATGGCACGCGTGAGGCTATATTCTCGCTGGTGCAAGCCGTAGTTGATGCGAGCAAGCAGGCAACGGTTGTTAGCCCAAACCCGTTTTATCAGGTATATGAAGGGGCGGCGTTTCTGGCTGGCGCCACGCCAGTTTATCTGCCCTGCGATGGCTCCAACGGTTTCATTCCGGATTTTGACACAGTACCAGAATCCACCTGGCGAGACTGCCAAGTGCTATTCCTGTGTTCCCCGGGCAATCCCAGCGGTGCCGTTATGCCCCGAGAAACCCTAACAAGGGTTATCGCACTGGCAGACAAGCACGACTTCATTGTTGCCTCAGACGAATGCTACTCCGAACTCTACCCCGATGAAAAAAACCCACCCGAAGGCTTGCTGCAAACCTGCGCAGCTATAGGCCGGCACGACTTTGCGCGCTGTGTGGTTTTTCACAGCCTCTCAAAGCGCAGCAATCTACCGGGGCTGAGATCCGGTTTTGTTGCGGGGGACGCGAATATTTTAAAAGGCTACCTGAACTACCGCACCTACCATGGCTGCGCCATGCCTATTCATAACCAGCTCGCCAGCATTGCGGCCTGGCAAGATGAAGAGCATGTACGTGAAAACCGGGCAGCTTACCGGGCTAAATTTGAAGCGGTTGTACCCATTCTACGTGAAGTCATGAGCGTGGATTTCCCTGGTGCTGGCTTCTACCTCTGGCCGACCACGCCAATGGATGACGAAACCTTTACGCGGGAACTGTCGGCGCAACAGAACGTTCATGTTCTACCCGGTCGCTATTTATCTCGCACAATAAACGGTTACAACCCAGGGGAAAATCGAGTTCGCATGGCCTTGGTTGCACCACTGGAAGAGTGTGTTGAAGCCGCGAAACGCATTGTTGAATTTGTACAGGCAAACTGAGTTATGAAGCTATACGGCATACGGAACTGCGACACCGTCAAAAAAGCCCGGAAATGGCTGGATGAACAGGGGGTTTCTTACGAGTTTCACGACTTTAAAAAAGACGGTCTCAACGAAGCTCAGCTCAACCAATGGGAAGAAGCTGTAGGCTGGGAAACTCTGCTGAATCGCCGAGGCACAACCTGGCGCAAACTCAGCGACGAGGTTCGTGATAATATTAATGCCCAATCTGCCCATGACATCATGCTGGAGAACACTTCCATAATTAAACGACCTGTAGTCGAGCATGAAGGTTCTATTTCTGTCGGCTTTAACGCCAACAAGTGGGCAACACTAATCAACTAAACAGGAACAATTGCCACATGAGTTTTGCATTCGGTATCGGTATTGGCACCCAAAATAATCAGGGCGAATGGCTGGAAGTGTTTTATCCGCAGCCAATCATGACACCAGAAACAGAACTGATCGATGTGGTAGAGACTTCCCTAAATTATAGGGGCGGTAATCAAGCCATCCATGCAACCGCCGAGCAACTGACGCAGCTTGCCAGTGCTCTGCGCCAAACCGGTGCGATCGACCAGGCATCGCTCGCGGAGAAAGCCGCCAGCAGCGAGCGCCCGGTGGTGGTCACTGTGCTAGAAACCGACGACACCGCTTCCAGCACGCCGGAGGTGTACCTCAAACTGCATCTACTTTCCCACCGGCAGGCCAAGCCTCACGGCCTGAAGCTCGACGGCATCTTCGGCCTGCTACCAAACCTAGCCTGGACCAACGAAGGTGCCATCGACCTGAACGAACTGCCCGAGCGCCAACTCAAGGCCCGCATGGAAGGCCGAACGCTGGAAATCAAATCGGTAGACAAGTTCCCACAGATGACCGATTACGTAGTACCCAAAGGTGTTCGCATTGCAGACACCGCGCGCGTGCGTCTCGGTGCTTATGTGGGCGAAGGTACAACCGTCATGCACGAGGGCTTTATCAACTTCAATGCTGGCACCGAAGGCACCAGCATGATTGAAGGGCGCATCTCTGCAGGTGTGATGATAGGCAAAGGATCTGACCTTGGCGGCGGCTGCTCCACCATGGGCACCCTATCCGGCGGTGGCAACATGGTTATTGCCGTTGGCGAAAACTGCCTGATTGGCGCCAATGCAGGTATCGGCATTCCATTGGGCGATCGCTGCAAGGTTGAAGCCGGCCTGTACATTACCGCCGGCACCAAAGTGGCCTTGCTGGATGACAGCAATACGCTGGTAGAAATCATCAAAGCCCGCGACCTGGCTAACAAGCCAGACCTGCTGTTTCGCCGCAATAGCCAGACCGGTGCAGTTGAATGCAAAACCAACCAATCCGCCATTGAGCTGAACGAAGAACTGCATGCAAACAACTAATTCCCCAACGCTCGAACTGGCTATCGACCTAATTAGCCGGCCATCGATTACACCTGATGACTCTGGCTGTCAGGAGTTGATGATGTCTCGGCTGGCCCCCTTGGGGTTTACCGGCGAAAACATGCGCTTTGGTGATACCGACAATCTCTGGGCCCGCAAAGGTTCAGAGGGGCCGGTGCTGGCGTTTGCCGGTCATACTGACGTGGTTCCTACAGGGCCAGAAAAAAACTGGACACACCCTCCGTTTGATCCTGTTATCAAAGACGGATTTCTACATGGCCGTGGCGCGGCAGACATGAAGGGCAGCCTCGCGGCATTCGTCACCGCCTGTGAGCGATTTATAAGCACCCACCCAGATCATCGCGGCTCTATCGCGCTGCTCATCACCAGCGATGAAGAAGGCCCCGCACAGAACGGCACGGTGAAGGTCATCGAAGCCTTGGAAGCCCGTTCTGAAAAGATGGATTGGTGTTTGATTGGCGAACCTTCCAGCACTCAAGAAGTCGGTGACGTGATAAAGAACGGCCGGCGCGGGTCATTGCACGGTTACCTAACGGTGCAAGGGGTTCAGGGCCACGTGGCTTACCCCCACCTGGCAGATAACGCCGTTCATACCGTAGCACCCGCCCTGCATACGCTGGCCAATGAATTTTGGGATAACGGCAACGACTACTTCCCCCCCACAACCTTTCAGATCACAAAAGTGGAGGCTGGCACCGGTAGCAATATCATCCCCGGTGAGTGCCTGGTGCATTTCAACTTTCGTTACTGCACTGAAAACACAGCAGAAAGCCTTGAAGAACGAGTGGTGGCGATTCTTGGCCGGCACAACCTCAAGTACGATCTGCAATGGCACCTCAGTGGCCGCCCCTTCCTTACCGATAAGGGCGCACTGGTGTCTGCCAGCCAGAGCGCCATCCGCAACGTGACCGGGCGCGAAACCGAACTTTCCACCTCAGGTGGCACGTCGGACGGGCGCTTCATCGCACCCACCGGAGCGCAGGTAGTGGAACTAGGCCCAATCAACGCCACCATTCACAAGGTAAACGAGTGCGTGAAAGCTGAAGACCTGGATACGTTATCCAGAATCTACGAGCAAATCCTGGTGGAGTTGCTAGCCTGACAGATCTGTTCGGGAACTGATTAGCATTTAGCATAAAGAACCGGAGCCAATGCTTCGGTTCTTTGTTTCAAGGTATCAGTAATGCGGCGGAGGTGTTTCGTCCTCTTCAGATTTCATATTGGAAGGTGCGACCTCTTTTAACTGGTTGTGCAGCAACCGTTTTGCGTTCCAGAGTTCGCGGATATCCATCTCCTGCTTTGCCACCTGTTCGCTCAGGGTATTAATGATGTCGTCTTGGAAGGCAAGCCGTGTTTCCAGCTCGTCCATTCTGGCTTGCAGATCGTTGTGGCTCATCGGGTATTGAAACTCCGTCGCATAAATCGTTCGCGTGGATAGGTGAAGCTTGGTCAGCCGCTGGGATAATCTGTTATCATGCCGCTTTTGCCCGCCAGAGCTTCCGCATTCCCGGAAATCAGGCGGTATTCACTGGCCGGATAAGTAATTTTACCCGATATCCGGTTTTTTATCGTCAGCGTTAATAAGAAATGGAGAATTATCAGTCAATGCGTAATCCAGCCAAAGCGATCCTTGTTGCTATTCTGATCGCCATTCCCGCCCCGTTCATACTTGGCTTTCTGCTGGTTTCTTTTACCCCAGAACTGTTCCAGATTCTGTCTCAATCCCAGGACAGCGAACTGGCCCAAAGCACGCCGTTTATTCTCGGCAGCGCTCAGGGTATCGCCGCATACATTATCGGCTTCATCGTTTTCGGCATTGCCGGTTTTCTGGCCGTCACCATCGCAGCCAAGCAGCAGCCTGCGCGCAGCACGTCGTCACGCAGTAGCTCACCGTCACGGAATCAGAGCTCTAACCAGAACTACATCGACGATGATGCTGACTATGATGACAACAGCCCCGAAGGCGACGAAGAAGGCTCTGTTAAGTGGTTTAACGTTAAAAAAGGATTCGGCTTCATTGTTCGTGACAGCGGGGATGAAGTCTTTGTTCACTTCCGTGCTATTCGCGGAAGTGGCCGCCGGGTTCTGCGCCAAGGCCAGCTGGTTCGTTTCAGCGTGGTTGAAGCGGATAAGGGTCTACAGGCAGACAACGTTTCTATTCTAAGCGAGTGAAACGTTTGCTGATGTGAAAAAAGGCAACCCGTTACTGATCACGGGTTGCCTTTTTTTTGTTCTCAATGGTTCAGTTCCAAACGACGAGCTGCTCACCCCGGCTATCCAGCCGCCACCACTTCTCATCCTCTACCGGCTCCCCTTCTTTCCACTCCCCGGGGCTGCAGCGCATTTCTGTATCCATGGCTCGCCATGCGCTACGAGCGCAATCCAAATCAGTACTCCAAGGCAGCCGATCGCCTTCTATGATCAATGAGGTAAATCGCTTACCAAAAGCCCGTGGATACAGCGTTATTTTCAAACGGTCTTCACCGTAACAAGCAGAGCCTTTAGCAACGGCCGACACATCGCTGTCATTTAGAACCAACTGCTCAACATGACTCTTCAGCCACTGGCAAACTGCGCCTGCCTCTAGGTCACGAATGTAGATTTCCAGATCCTGCACTCGCAGATTCTCCATGCTGATGATCACAATGCAGCACATACTGAACCGGCCCGGGCCTTGCTGCAACCCAGCGCTCCAGTTCCTGGCGCAAATCTTCCATTGTAAGTTGGCAAAGTGTTCCCGTGGCTTTACGTTCGTACCACGCTATTTCCGAAGCGGTGCGCAGTAGGTGTACCTCTTCAAGTGACTGTTCAATGTCATCCAACGGCTCGTGCCGCGCCATAGCAACAAGGCTTTGGCGCCGGAGCGTATCCGCTTGCCCGGAAAGCGAAACTGAACTTGCCGGCCCGCGCCGAGCAAAAATCTCCAGGCGCGCAGCGGCCCGCTCTACCCACTGCAGCATGCCACCTGGCGTACTGACGCATCGGCTACGCCGAGAGGCCGCGAACTGAATAACGGAATGGGGTATATGAATGTTCCAGCGGCGCTCAATAACAGCTTGATGAGCAACCAAAATAGCCTTGCGCTGCATCACACTAGAAAGCGGAATATCAAAGACCTCTAGGGCCCGCCCAAGCCGCTGCCCCAAAACCAGGTGGCTTTCGCCACTACCAAGCGAATCCGGCCCTAGAAGCACCACAGCCCCCTGCCACCGAAGAACCAATTCTGACGCTAGACCAAACGGGCGATCCATCAACATCAGAAGGTCTGCTGGTGTTACGTTATCCAGTACAAGGACTGGCCAAGAGTTTTTCGTAGCAGCGGGGATAACGGGAAGCTCGTTGGCCATCAGCTCGGCTTCGCAACGTAAATCCATTTCAACATAAGGTTGTGCAAGCGACGACAAAAGAGCGCGCAGCCAGGCGGACTTGCCGCCACCGCGCTCACCCCGGACCCAAACCAGCGCATCAGGTGTTGCGACCAAAGTGATGGAGACATCTTCCGCCAGCTCGATCCATTTCAGGTCGGTGATTACAACAGGCGAGACCTCATGCTCCTCAATACCTGCCCCCTCTAACCCCCCTTCGCCACCATCCAGATCATCCGGTGCTGGCCAGCGTAAAACCAGTTCAAGAACCGCAACGTATGCTTTCTCCTGCAAACGCTCCGCATGTCTTGCGAGCACCTCCAGAAGTTGCGGCCAATCCAACCAAGCAGGCGTATCAAAGGTTTCCCTCGCCGTGGCCAACCAGTAGATTAATTGGGAAGAGAGCAGGCCTTCACCGCCTACTTCAGTAACAATGGGCTGCTCGCACTGGATGGTACGGATCAGCTCATCCATATCCACACCAGAGCCACGTAGAAAGTGGCTTACGGAAGGGCTGGAGTCCAGCAGCGCAAGTAAAAAGTCTTCAACCGTGATTATGGAGCCGCCACGACGATCAACATCCTCGCGGGCCCACAGCAACGCAGTCTGACATAGAGGGGTCAGGCATCCCTGCCAATCTTCCATGAAACATTTCCCTGTTTAATCGCATCATCCTGATGCTTTAGAAGTTATACCAACAACTTTTCCTTCAATACTCTGACGATTCTATGAGCGTTTTGACGCATCTTCAATTCTTTCAAACTGAATGGCCCTACTTACCAGGTTCCCGTATTTTCCATGCTAACCCAAGGCTCTTTGGGCGCCAGCGGTTCGCCGTTCTGCAGCAATTCTATGGATATATTGTCTGGCGTGCGAACAAACGCCATACGCCCATCCCGAGGCGGACGATTGATGGTTACACCGTTAGCCTGCAGCGTCTCACACAAGGCATAAATATTATCCACGCCGTACGCCAAATGACCAAAGTTGCGACCACCTGGGTACTCTTCGGGATCCCAGTTATAGGTTAATTCCAGCATCGGAGCCCGATCTTCACGTGCTTGGGCTTCATCTTCCGGTGCCGTCAAAAACACCAAGGTAAATCGGCCTTTGTCACTGCTTTTACGATCAATTTCGATCATGCCGAGCAGGTCGCAGAAGAAATGCAGAGTTTGATCAAGATTGCTTACGCGGATCATTGTATGTAGGTATTGCATACTTTCTCCTGTTATTTTCTATTGCTTCGTGGGAGGAGCCTTCGTGATTCGGTAATCATTCAGCGGCACACTCGCACCTTTATTAACGAACAGTTTACGGTATTCTGGGCGAATGAATGCAAACCTCGCCTCTGAGCTGATCAAATCGTATCAAACGCCAGCAATCAGGCACCTTGCATGGCTGTGCCAAGCTCCACAACTCATGCGCTCGCCGATCACGTTTGAGCCCATACAAAACCTGCCATCGAACTATCCCGATATTCTTAAGGCTTGGGATCAGGACACAAGCGTCGCACCACCACTGTTAAGTGAACCACCGCAACGAAGGTTGGGCTTCTATTTCGAGCGACTGTATCAGGTTATGCTGGAAGATCTGCTTGGCTGGCCCATCCTGCTGAAGAACCAACAAATCCAATCAAGTGGTCGCACAATTGGCGAGCTGGATTTTGTGGTACACAACCGGGCAGACGACCGCATTGAGCACCACGAGATTGCGATCAAATTTTACCTCGGCGTGCCCGAGCAACACGGCCCCACTCAGTGGTATGGCCCCAATGCCCGTGACCGGCTAGATCTGAAAACAACCAGCCTAGTCGAACAGCAAAGCCGCCGCACCTGGTTGCCGGAAACACTCACAACGCTCTCAGAATCAGGTATTACAGGCCCGCTAACGCCACGAATTTTCATGCCGGGATATTTGTTCTATCCCGATGACGGACACGCGCTAGCACCAGATTATGTTCCAGAAGAGCATCTGCACGGGCGCTGGATGTACGTTCATGACGCGAAAGCACTGAACACATCACGCTGGGCTGTGCTCAACAAGCCGCACTGGATTGGCAACTGGTTTCAGAGTGAGGCGCCAGATGCAGCACATACTCGGGAGGCTCTGGAGCGTGTCGAGAGCAGATCCATACCACAACTGTTCGCCATCATGCGTAAAGACCCTCAAGCGGGGAGCTGGCGGGAAGCAGACCGAGTGTTTGTGGTGCCGGAAACTTGGCCGTGAGCTTTGATTGAGGCTCTTGAGGAAAAGCCTCAAACCGAGCGCCGTGTTCGTTCGTCATGCCGTCATCGTTCCTTCGGCATTAGCCTCTTCACTTACAAGCGCAAAAATTTCCAAGGTAGACTTGCCGGGGTGTGCTTTTTGCAACTCAAGTACACGACTGCTTTGGCGTTTCAGTTCGTCACTGGGCTTTGCCCATTGGTCTTGCAGCAACGGCTCAGACCACTGTTGCATCGATTCTGGCGTTGCCCGCCGGTTAAGGCGTTGGACCTTGCGCACCTCCCACTCCGTCAAATGGTTTGGCAAAGTCCAGAGAGTAAGTAGGTGGTAGCAATACCAGAAAAATGGGTAAGACCAACTGACGTCTCCTTGCTTGCGACGCTGGCGCATGCGCTCCCGGGCATTATAAAAAGTATGCACGCCCTCCCAAGGAGGTTCGCCGGGCTTTTGTAGCTCTTGCGACACTTGAATTTCCTCCAAGCTATTCACCTCGTACTCCATGTAGGCCCGCAACGCCTCCCATGTGCTAATTGGTAAACCTGTAGGCAATGGTAAAGGTGACAGGTGTCAACGCCGGTTTAAAAGTGACCCACTTATCGGGAATATCGCCGGTTGAA
>NZ_JBQDKB010000025.1:0-38902 GCF_052094685.1 Marinobacter sp. | reverse complement strand
CGCTTCAAGATGAGCTAAAAAAACAGCCTCCCCAGCCTCTTGAATTGACTCAGGAGAACCTGGCATCGGTAGAAGCTCATCGCCGATATTTATTGGCAAGGGCCTTGGCAGACAGCAACGACTTAGAGGCCCAAACTGTCACTTACTGGCTCCAGCAGCTGGAAACTCTAGGCGCACCCAATGAGCAAGGCTTGGTAGAAGGCGCCGGGGTATTAATAGCTCGGGGTTTTATCAAAGCATTGAGCGACGATGAACTTGCGACGGTACGTAAGACCAGGCAGGGAGCCGACTGGTCAGACACACTCGAAGCACTTGAAGCATTAACGCATTCACAGGAGGGAACCTGAATGACGACCACTAGCAACCTGCCCTTCTCACCCAGCTCAGCGCCTCTGGGAGCCCACGGTGCGCCCATTTGCAGGCACGAAACCGCAAGCGTGCTTTTACGCCGCAATGACAACCTCAGGCGACCGAGAGCGTTTATCAATGCCGGTGAAATCAAGGATGAAAGCGGTAAAGCCGTAACCGCAGAGCTACAGGATGGCACAGAACATACGCCAGACAACTCAGAAGCCCGCTTCACCAAGCTCGTGACAGGCAACGCGCAATGGTATTGGCCCGAGGAGCCGGAGGGAGAGCATTTGATCGGGTTCGATACCGTGAGCGAACAACGTCGCTTCGCTCCCGGCCACTACCTCGACGAGGGCGTAGATCTCACCGTTATTCAGGGTGAACGCAAAGCAAAGGCCATACATCTGCCACCACCGGTAATCATTAATTTACGCGAATCAGCGCCCGCGGCAGCCGACTTGCTGACAGACGAACAACTGGATTATTTTCGGGCAAACGGCAACAACGCCCTTATCTATGTACACGGCTACAACGTGCCCCATGGCGAATGGGGGCGCTTCCTGAACCGCAAGGCCAGCCAAAAACGATACGGTGGCCACGGGCCTGGACCCAAAAACGCCTGGCACCCGAATAACGCCACCGTGTGGCAGGATACGGAAGCTCTATCTGACCACACCTACGCCCCACTGCAAGATGAAGACGTAAATGGCGCCGGCGCTCACAGCTGGGCGATTCACATGGAGTACCAGTTGAACCGGGCAGCGGGTTTTGATGGCAAGGACTGGACACCATACAGCCGCATCATCAATATTTCCTGGCCGGGGAATACCGGCGCGACCGACTTCATGCAGGCCGAGTTGAACGCCATGACAAGCGGGCGACGTCTGGCCCCGTTGCTGGTGCAGCTGGCGGATGTAGGCATTGCCATCAACCTGATCTCCCATTCTCTGGGTGCCCGGGTTGCGCTCACTGCCTTGAACATTTTGGGCACCATCGGTAAAACCAGCATGGTCGACCACCTGTTTCTCTGGCAACCCGCCGTTGCAGACAACGCACTCACCAACGACAGCAGCCGCGATGTACACCCTCTGGGCCTGGGCGTATTTCCTTCCGCCCACAGCGCCGTTCGCAAGATAGTGGTGCTGCACTCCCGCGGCGACGGCATTCTTGGTGCCGGTAAAGATAAAGAGAGCGCCTGGTGGCAGAAAGCTTTGTTGCGATCTTCCCCGGCGGCCCTGATTGCAACGACCGCGTGGAATCTCGCAAACTCGGAAGACGCCACGGATGATGTGCTCGGTTACTTTCGGGGAGCCTATGATAAAAAATGGTGGACCTTCCCAAGCTTTCTGGATAACGGTTTCGGGCCGGCCATCGAAGAGCTTTACAAAGACTACTTACCGCTAACATTCAAAGCACAAATGACAGCCTACCCTCAACTATCTGAGCACGTGCCCGAAGCGCTCAAGCGAACCGTCAAAGCAAATTGGGACAGGCTTGAACAAGACATTCTTGCCGAAGCAGATGCTCTCTGGCAGCCCTGTATAGATTGCCTGCGTAACGGAGAGCGGCCGCCAGAATACACCCTGCTGGCACCCTTAAATCACCGAGCTAGCGTTAGCCCGCAAGTGGCGAAGGACTATGTTTTGCGGTTGAAGAAGCTTGCGGTGAACGATTGGTTTCCGGAGCTGCCGCCCAGACCGGCGCTGGGGTATGTGGGGTTTAAAGAAGTGACCCGGAAAGACGCGTCAGGATTCGATGAATTTATTGAGCAGTTGTTGGATGACGAAAAGTTCTTCCCCGTTGACCAATCAAAATGGCTTTTTAGCCATTCAGGGATGCGGATTCCCAGCCACGAGGTATTCAAAAGGTCTTTTATGGATGAAATCATCGAACCTATTCTAAAAGAAGGAGTCGGTTTTGGGAGTTACTAGTGGAAAAAACCGGGCCTTAGCCTTACTTGTGCTCATTGTTCTATCTTTGTCTGCCTGGATGCTCTGTAATCATTGGCTGTGGGCCGGCCCCATTATGTCTGCAGGTGTATCAGGCAGCGGTCGCTATGTCATTACCGCACACAGGGATAACTCTCTGATCCTCTGGGATATTAAAGAAGAAAAATGGAAAACCCTCAATGAAAAAGCAAATATCTACAGCGCCACTTTTGTTCCGAACAGGGACGCTTTTCTCTGGCAAGACCTGAATGACCAGGTAAAAGTGCAAACGGTGACTGGCGAAGAGCTTCTGAACTTCAATCACTTTCCAACCTATGGACACCTAATGTCCTCTGACATGGCTACTTACGTGTCTGCAGATCAGGAGTGGAATGTGTTCACAGGTTATGGTGACAATAAGACGCCTGTGCTCAAAGATGGGATCAGTCCCAGTTTTACCGGTTCTGGTAAGTTGCTAAACCTCGCCATGGCAGAGGGTAAGAGTTATTTCATTACCGCTGGTTCCGGCGATGACAACGATCCCATAGAAGACTATGCGCCGATCGACGATGGCCGTCGGTTTTCACGATACAGTGGTGTCACCCTATGGAATACGGATACTGGTAAACCAGTGGCCAAATTTCAGGGAAACTCCTCCAAAACCCACGCCACAATAAGTCCGGATGGACAGTGGGTAGTCAGTGCTGATGAGGCCGGAATCGGGCTATTCTGGAACACTGATCGGCCGGATGTCCGACACCGATTAGCAAGGTACCATAGCGGAATCTATCTTGAAGATACGCCTTTTGAAACAGGCGACCCTCGAAATAGAGACAAAAGCGGGCTGATCGAAGCTCCGCGCGGCGCCCACGATTTCACCATCGCCGTAGCCTTCATCCACAACAGCGAATACTACCTCCGCTTCGGCAACAACAGCCACATGGCCGCTCTATTCAAAACCGGCAGCCCCTGGCCCGTGAAGTACTTTGATCTGGGCGAATCGCCCAAACTGGTCACTTACGGCAGCAATTACGACCGCAACACCGCCATCGCCACGTCACCCGAGACGGGTATTCTGGCGATGGGGCACCAATCAAGCGGCGGTATCAGTGTGTATCAGTTCGACCCAGACGAACTGACGCTGGATCGGGTTTGGGTAGTGGAGTAATGGCGCGGACGTTGACCAATAGTGAAAAGAACATGGAGCAATCTAGTCGACCACCTGTTTCTCTGGCAACCCGCCGTTGCAGACAACGCACTGACCAACGACACCAGCCGTGACGTACACCCTCTGGGGCTGAGCGTGTTTCCTTCCGCCCATAGCGCAGCCCGCAAAATTGTGATGCTACATTCCCGTGGTGACGGGATTCTTGGCGCCGGTGAAGATAAAGAAAGTGCTTGGTGGCAGAAAGCTTTGTTGCGTTCTTCCCCCGCGGCGCTGATTGCAACGACCGCCTGGAATCTCGCAAACTCAGAAGACGCTATGGACGATGTGCTCGGTTACTTTCGGGGAGCCTATGACAAAAAATGGTGGACCTTCCCAAGCTTTCTGGATAACGGTTTCGGGCCGGCCATCGAAGAGCTTTACAAAGACTACCTACCGCTAACATTCAAAGCACAGATGACAACCTACCCTCAACTGTCTTCGTATGTACCCGAAGCGCTCAAGCGAACCGTCAAAGCAAATTGGGACAGGCTTGAGCAAGACATTCTTGCCGAAGCAGATGCCCTCTGGCAGCCCTGTATAGATTGCCTGCGCAACAGCGAGCGGCCTCCAGAATATACCCTGCTGGCACCCTTAAACCACCGAGCTAGCGCTAGCCCGCAAGTGGCGAAGGACTATGTTTTGCGGTTGAAAAAGCTTGCGGTGAATGATTGGGTGCCGGAGCAGCCGCCTAGGCCTGCGTTGGGGTATGTGGGGTTTGATGAATTGTCTGGTGAACAGGCTGGAGCGTTTCGAGATAGCTTTATTGAAAACAAGTTACTTGACGAGTCCTGGCTAGCTACAGATCAAAGTGAATGGCTTTTTAGCCACTCGGGGATGCGGATTCCCAGCCACGAGATATTCAAGAGGTCTTTTATGGCTGAAATCATGGACCCTATTTTAAAAGAAGGAGTCGGTTTTGGGAGTTACTAGTGGGAAAAACCGAGCCCTCGTCTTACTTGTGCTCATTGTTTTATCTTTGTCTGCCTGGGTGCTCTGTAATCATTGGCTTTGGGCCGGTCCCATTATGTCTGCCGGCGTATCAGACAGCGGTCGCTATGTCATTACCGCGCACAGGGATAACTCTCTGATCCTCTGGGACATTAAAGAAGAAAAATGGAAAACCTTCAACGGAAAAGCAAATGTCTACAGCGCCACTTTTGTTCCGGACAGGGACGCTTTTCTCTGGCAGGACCTGAATGACGAAGTAAAGGTGCAAACGGTGACTGGCGAAGAGCTTCTGAATTTTAATCACTTTCCGACCTATGGACACTTGGTCTCCTCAGACCTGACCACTTACTTGTCTGCAGATCAAGAGTGGAATGTGTTCAAAGGTTATGGCGACAATAGAAAGCCTGTGCTCAAAGATGGTATCAGTCCCAGTTTTATCGGTTCTGGTAAGTTGCTGAACCTCGCCATGGCAGAGGGTAAGAGTTATTTCATTACCGCTGGTTCCGGCGATGACAACGATCCCATAGAAGACTATGCGCCGATCGACGATGGCCGTCGGTTTTCACGATACAGTGGTGTCACCCTATGGAATACACAAACCGGAAAACCAGTTGCCAAATTTCAGGGGAACTCTTCCAAAACCCATGCCACTATCAGCCCAGACGGGCAATGGATAGTCAGTGCCGATGAGAATGGAATCGGCTTGTTCTGGAATACTAATCAGCCAGACATGAAGCACCGCTTATCGTCCTATCACAGTGGCGTTTATCTCGATGATTCTCCGTATGAGACCGGGGATCCACGCAACTGGGACGATAGCGGCCTAATCGATGCACCGTCTGGTCTCCATACTTTCACCATCGCCGTCGCCTTCATCCACAACAGCGAATACTACCTGCGCTTCGGCAACAACAGCCACTTCGCCGCTCTATTCAAAACAGGCAGCCCTTGGCCAGTGAAATACTTTGATCTTGGCCAGTCACCCAAACTTGTAACCTACGGCAGCAACTACGATCGCAATACCGCCATCGCCACTTCACCAGAAGCGGGCATTCTGGCAATGGGGCATCAATCTACTGGCGGTATCAGCGTGTATCAGTTTGATCCAGACGAGCTGACGTTGGAGCGGATCTGGGTAGTGAAGTAGGCTTAAACTAACCCTCTTCCGGCCGCGTTTCATCTTCCAGAGCGTCAATCATAAACTGGGGCATGGCCAGCGCGCCGTGGTGAATACCGCTGTTGTAATAGCGGGTTACGAACGGGCGGTTGTTTGCGTCATCCTCACGGAAATATTTCAGTGGGTTGTCTTTGCTGGCCATGGTGCAACTCCACCAACCGGTGGGGTATACAGGCTGCGGGAACGGCAAGGTTTGCACATGGCTGAAGCCGGCCTTGCGCATGTCGCTGTGGATGTCTTTGATGATGGTTTCGGTATGCAACAGCGGCGATTCGCTCTGCTGAACAATAATACCGCCCTCCCCCAGAGCCAGCATGGCATCGCGGAAAAAATCCAGAGCAAACAAGCCTTCGGCGGGACCAACCGGGTCGGTGCTGTCGATAATAAGAATATCGATGCTGCCGGGATCTACTTCCCGCATCCACTTTACTCCGTCGCCGAAGAAGAAATTGGCCCGTGGGTCGTCGTTAGCTTCGCACAGCTCGGGAAAATACTTCTCAGACATGCGGGTAACGCGCTCGTCGATTTCCACCTGCCAGGCTTCTTCCACATCCGGGTGCTTCAGAACTTCCTTCAGGGTGCCACAGTCCCCGCCCCCAACAATCACAACCTTCTTCGGTTTTTTGTGGGTAAATATAGCCGGGTGAGTCATCATTTCATGGTAAAGAAAGTTGTCCCGGGTGGTCAGCATCACGCATCCATCCAGCACCATCAGGTTGCCAAAGGTTTCCGTTTCATAAATTGCCAGCTTCTGAAACGGCGTCTGCTCTTCGTGCAGCTTCTGCTTCACCTGCAGGGAAAATGCGGTTCCTTGATCTTGGAATACCTCGGTGAACCAATTGCTGTTCAGCGTCGTCATGGTGCTCTCCTGCAAATGCCTAAGACTGTCGTTAAAGTGCGTATTGTAGGGGCGCAAAACAGCCAACCATAGTCTTTGTTAGCAATAATTGTAGTTTAGTGCCCTGTCAGTCGCGATGAACCGCAGCGGAGGCTTTCAGGTGCAAAGGCTAAACCCTACAATACCAGCCACTCGGCAAGCCTGCGCGGCCCCGGTTTTCCCAAAAGGATAGTAGCCATGAGCAATACTAATGCCTCCCCGGCCCACAAGATTTACAACATTGCCCAGTGGAGCGATGGCTATATCGGTGTGAATCCGGAGGGTGAGGTTGTTATTCGGCCAAACCGAGGCACCAGTGCGGCTGAGATCAACCTGCCGGAACTCACTCGTTCGCTGGTAAACTCCGGGCTGCAGTTGCCCGTGCTTATCCGCTTTACTGACATTCTGCACGATCGGGTGAACCAGCTGTGCAACGCCTTCAATGCGGTTGCCACAGAGCAAAGCTACAAAGGGCAGTACACTGCCGTGTACCCGATCAAAGTAAATCAACAGCGCCGAGTGGTTGAAGAACTGATTGCGGCAGAGCCAGCTGCCAGCAAGGGGCAGATCGGGCTAGAGGCAGGCAGTAAGCCAGAATTGATGGCAGTTCTTGCGCTAGCACAGCAGCATGGCTCGGTTATTGTATGCAACGGCTACAAAGATCGGGAATATATTCGCCTGGCACTGATCGGCCAAAAGCTTGGGCACCGGGTGTTTATCGTGGTGGAAAAGCAGTCGGAACTGCCCCTTATTCTTGAGGAAGCCAAGAAGCTTGAGGTCTCTCCGCTGATTGGTGTGCGAGTTCGCTTGGCAACCATTGGCAAGGGCAACTGGCAGAACACCGGTGGCGAAAAATCCAAGTTCGGGTTATCCGCCAGTCAGGTGCTGGATGTGGTGAATACACTGCGCAAGGCGGGCGCTTTGGATACCCTTCAGCTTCTGCATTTTCATCTGGGCTCTCAAATAGCCAACATTCGTGATATCCAGACCGGCCTGCGTGAGTGTGCGCGTTTCTACAGTGAACTGCGCCAGATGGGCGCGCCGGTGAACACTGTTGATATCGGCGGCGGTTTGGGGGTTGATTACGAGGGCACTCGTTCACGCAGCGCCTGCTCGATGAATTACAGCATGCAAGAATACGCCTACAACGTGGTGCACGTATTGCAGACGGAATGCGACCGACACGGCCTTCCTCACCCGGATTTGATCAGCGAATCCGGCCGGGCGCTCACCGCGCACCATTCGGTGCTGGTGACCAACGTGATTGATCACGAAGAACCAGAAAATCGGCCCACCAAAAAACCGGAGCAAAGTGCGCCAGCGCCTCTGCATGAACTCTGGCGCGACCTGGAAAGCCTGGAAGACCCCGAATCCCCGCGCTCACTGGCCGAAATCTATCACGATGTGCTGCACGCTATGGCAGATGTTCACAGCCAGTTTGCCCACGGTCTGCTTTCCCTGCAGGAGCGTGCAGACTCAGAAACACTCTATACCCGTTGTTGCGTGCTACTGCAGGGTCAACTGGATAAAAACAGCCGAGCGCACCGTGAAATCATTGATGAGCTGAACGAAAAGCTGGCTGCGAAACTGTTCGTTAATTTCTCGCTGTTTCAATCACTACCCGATGTCTGGGGCATCGATCAGATATTTCCGGTGGTGCCCATAACCGGTCTGAACCGACGACTTAGCCGACGCGCAGTGATTCAGGATATTACCTGCGATTCCGACGGGCGTATCGACCGTTACGTGGACGGCCAGGGTACAGAAGCCACCCTCCCCCTCCCCGAGGACAAACCCGGCGAAGCCTTGCTGATGGGTTTTTTTATGACCGGTGCTTATCAGGAAATCCTGGGGGACATGCACAACTTGTTCGGCGACACTCACTCCGTGGATGTACGTCTGAATGATTCCGGAGGTTTCGACACCAACACGCCTATTACCGGCGATACCGTTGCCAACGTGCTCCGGTATGTGAACTTTGAGCCCAAAGCGCTGCTGGCGGCCTACCAGGATAAGTTTGATGCAAGCGGCCTGCCTGAAAATGTGCAAGCCCCGCTATTGGAGGAATTGGCTGCCGGGCTTGAAGGTTACACCTACCTGGAAGACTAGGATTCCTATAGACATACCGGCAAAAATCGCCCGGTTACAAAATTACTCTTACTGCAGGCTGATCCGCACAAAGAATGGCGGCGTAAATACTCGCACTGACAAACCCGGGACGAGTGCATAGAATGATCAGCAAACAGTATCTAAATCATGCGACAGTCAAGGAGCGTCCGGTGACCACACTGGATAAGAATCCAGCACGAGCCGAGGGCCGAAAGGATCCGTGGAGCCAGCTGTTGGTGAAAGTGGGGAAAAGCCAGGATCGCCAAGCATATCGTTCGTTATTTGAGCATTTCGCCCCGCAGCTCAAGTATTACGCCATGGCAAATGGCATGGCCAGCCATGCAGAAGAGTTGGTGCAGGAAGTGTTTGTCTCCATCTGGCGGCGAGCGAGCCTATACGATTGGCAGAAAGCTGCAGCCTCAACCTGGATTTTCACCATCGCGCGCAACCAACGCATTGATATGTTGCGTAAAATGCGCCGAACCAGCGTAGAAATGCACGTAGAAACTGAAGATCTGTGGCAGATCCCGGGCGAAGATGAAAACCAACCGGTAACCTCACTGCATCGCCTAATGTCGGAACGGCGAGTGAGAGAATCTCTAAGCCAGTTGCCCGAAGAGCAGATTACCGTGATAGCCAAGGTATATATGGAGCAGAAATCCCACCAGATGGTCGCAAACGAGCTAAACATCCCTTTGGGAACCGTTAAAAGCCGAGTGCGCCTGGCATTGGGCAAGCTTAGAGTGATTTTGCAGGATCAGAACGTATGACACGGCATCACCCCGAAAGCCTGAGCCTTATGGAGTACAGTGCGGGCAACCTAAGTGAGCCTCATGCTCTGTGCATCCGGCTTCACCTGGATAAGTGCGCCCTTTGTCGCAGCCGTGTAGAAACCCTCGACAGCCTTGGCGCCGTGATGATGGAACAACAGCCAAAGGTCAGCGTTTCCGAGTCAATGTTTGATAACATTCTGGCCAAGATAGATAGCTCACCGACGCCCGAGCGCACGGCGAAAGCCGTGCCCAGAATCAACATTCTTCAAAAACTGCTTGGCGACGACATCAATAACCTCCCCTGGAAACATCAGTTGGGCGACGTTAGCGTACTGGATATTACCGAAAAGTTTCCGGGTCAGAATGAACAGGTTGTTTTGCAGAAGCTTAACGCCGGAGGCAAAGCACCAGCTCATACCCATCGAGGCGTTGAAACGACGATCGTGCTGCAGGGGGCATTTTCAGACCAGAAGGGTGTTTTCAACCAATGGGATTTTGTTGTTCTCACCGACCAAGATGAACACAAACCGATCTCAATAGGTTGTGAAGACTGCATTACACTTTCTGTGCTGAGCGCGCCAATCAAGCTAACCGGAACCTTCACCCGAATGCTGAATCCGTTTATTCGTTGATTGCTGCGATCCTGGCGGCCACTTTTACCCATGAAACCCTGACCCCTATGTTTTATGCCACGCACTGCGTGGCTTTTTTACGGGTGTTTTCTGTCTGCTCCGACACTGGGGTACAATTGTGCCCTTTGATTCACTCTTTGATAGTCTCCGGCTTGTGTCCGGATCTGAACGGAGACCCCATGAACGCCGACGATTACGCTTTCCGCTTTGGCGGTATTGAACGGCTATACGGGCGCCCCGCCCTACACGCGTTTCGCAACGCCCACATTGCCGTTATTGGCTTAGGTGGGGTTGGCTCATGGGCCGCGGAGGCTTTGGCGCGCAGCGGTATCGGCACAATTACCCTGATCGATATGGATGATATTTGCGTGTCCAACACCAACCGCCAGCTTCATGCTCTGGAAGGGCAATACGGCCGTACAAAAACCGATGCCATGGCCGAGCGACTGAAAGCCATTAACCCCAATGCGGATATCCGGATTCATTTCGGTTTTCTTACACTGAAAAACCTCACGGAGCTAATTACACCCGAGATGACGGGTGTGGTCGATGCCATCGACAGTGTAAAGCCGAAAGCCGCGATGATTGCCCACTGTCAACGTGCAAAACTCCCAATCATCTGCGCCGGCGGTGCAGGCGGACAGATAGATCCCACCAAGATCCTAGTAACGGATCTCAGCAAAACCACCCAAGACCCTTTACTGGCCAAGGTACGCAACCTTCTGCGCCGGGAATACGGTTTCTCACGCAATCCCAAGCGACGCTTCGGCATTGAGGCCGTATACTCAACAGAACAGCTCACGTACCCTGCCGAGGACGGCGAAGTTAGCCTTCAAAAGCCAGCAACCGCCGGCCCCTCACGGCTCGACTGTGCTACTGGCTTTGGCGCTGCCTGCCCGGTTACCGCCAGCTTTGGCCTGTTCGCAGCCTCTCAGCTGTTAAACCGTATTGCACGGCGTGCCAACCAATAACCAAACGGATCCCAGTTTTATGCCAGCCAGCACAGTCCTGATTCTTGCCAGCATCGGCGTCCTCTCCTTGTCTTTTCAGTGGCTCGCTTGGCGTGTGCGCGTACCCGCCATTTTGTTTCTGCTTGCCGGTGGGATACTTGTAGGCCCGGTACTCGGCTACCTCAACCCAGATGAGGTGTTCGGTGACCTGCTGTTTCCGATGGTTTCTCTGGCCGTGGCCATTATTCTGTTTGAAGGCAGCCTAACCCTGCGGTTTGAAGATATTCGCGGACACAGCAAAATGGCTCGCAACCTTATACCCGTCGGCTCCATCGTTACGGGCATCATTGGTACCTTGGCTGCGCGCTGGGTGCTGGATATTTCTTGGGCGGTCGCCCTGCTGTTCGGCGCCATTTCTATTGTGACTGGCCCCACCGTTATCGCTCCCTTACTGCGTTCGGTACGCCCAAGCGCAAAGCTGGCCAATGTTCTGCGCTGGGAAGGCATCATCATCGACCCAGTGGGCGCTTTGTTGGCGGTACTGGTGTTTGAGGGCATTGTTTCCTGGGGACAAGGCAACGTATTTGGCCACTCCCTGTATATTTTCGGCAAAACACTGCTGATTGGTTTTGTGATCGGGGCCTTAGCCGGCTATCTGAACGGCTTGGTGCTGCGCAAACATCTGATGCCGCAATACCTGCACAACGCAGCCACGCTCACCTTCATGTTGGGTATGTATGCGTTCTCTAATGAATTGGCCCACGAATCCGGTCTGCTCACGGTCACAGTTATGGGCATCTGGATGGCCAACATGAAACAGGTGTCTGTGGACAGCATTCTTGAGTTCAAAGAATCCCTGAGTGTTCTGCTGATATCGGGGCTGTTTATCATTCTGGCGGCGCGGGTGGAATTCGCTGCGATTGCGGATTTGGGATGGGGGCTGGCCATAGTTCTGGCGGTGCTCATGCTGGTTGCCCGGCCGCTCAGCGTATTTTTATCCGCCATAGGTACCGACCTGAACTGGCGGGAAAAACTGTTTCTCAGCTGGATTGCCCCTAGGGGCATTGTGGCAGCAGCGGTTTCTGCCCTGTTCGCGTTCCAGTTGCAGGCGCTTGGCTACGAAAGCGCAGCCGCTCTTGTGCCCATGGTGTTTGTGCTGATTATTGCAACCGTTACTCTGCAAAGCCTAACCGCTCGACCTATCGCCCGGTTGCTAAAAGTTACCGAGCCGGCCGAATACGGCTTTCTGATTCTCGGTGCCAACCCGGTTGCCCGCATGATCGGCCAGGCCCTTAAGAAGCACGAGGTTCCGGTTGCCTTGGCAGACACCAACTGGGAGAACGTACGCCAGGCGCGTATGGACAATCTGAAGGTATACTTTGGCAACCCAATTTCCGAGCATGCCTCAAGCCATCTCGATCTCACAGGGATTGGCAACCTGCTGGTGATTTCTCCATACAAGCACATGAACTCGCTGGCGACCTATCACTTTTTGGACTGGTTCGGCGACACCAGTGTATACAGCCTTTCGGAGGGGGATCAGGATCAGAAGGCGCGACTCCAAACCGCGGAAAAAATCCAGATGACGCGCGGTCTGTTCGACGGAGTAAGCTATGCGAAACTGGCAAGCTTGGCCAGCCAAGGTTACTCGATAAAAACCACTCAGCTCAGCGAAGAGTTTGAGTACGACGATTTTATGGAGAAATACCAAGGCCAGGCTCTGGTGCTGTTTGTGTTCGACAGCAAGAGCCGTATTAACCCAGTGCGCAGCATGGATGACCTGAAGCCGGATGACGACTGGATATTGATCAGCCTAGTGCCACCTCAAAACCACAAAGAAAAAAGGGACAGAGAAAACGGTGAAGGGCCAGAACCGTCGGCGCAAGGAAAAGAGCCTTCAGCTGAAGGCTCAATGCCCGAAAGTTGATTCGTTAACGGCAGTCCAAAACAAGCTTACCGCGCACATGCCCGCCCTCGAGAAGCTCGTGGGCTTGTACCACTTGGTCCAGCGCAAATGTTTTCTCGATGTGCACCTTCACATCACCATCTTCGATCAGCTCGGCAATTTCATCCAAGTGGAACACATCCGGGCGCACAGTCATGCCGTGGGCCCTTAGTCCCTGAGCTTCAGCAGCACTAACAACCTCATCTGCCGTAACCGTAGGAATGGTCACCAGCATGCCCTTCTCACCCAGGGTACGCAGGGATCGCTTGCCCGTCTCGCCGCCAATCAAATCCAGTACAACATCCAGCCCAAAACATTCATCGGCGAAATCTGTAGTGTGGTAATCAATCACTTCATGCACACCAAGCTCTGAAAGAAAATCCCGATTACCTGACGAAGCTGTTGCAATAACATGAGCCCCCCGCGCCAGCGCGAACTGCACAGCAAGATGCCCTACTCCACCGGCGCCCGCATGCACAAGAATTTTCTGACCAGGTTCAAGCTCTGCAACTTCGAACAGCGCCTGCCAAGCCGTAAGCGCGGCAAGTGGCAGCGCACCCGCAGTTACCAGATCAAGCTCCTCCGGCACAACAGCCAGCTCATCTGCAGTTGCCAAGGCATACTCAGCGTAGCTCCCACCATTCAGCGGAAACCCAACCAACCCCATAATTCGATCTCCGGGCGCTAGAGTGGTTACGCCATCTCCGATGGCGACCACCTCGCCGGCAACATCGTAGCCTGGCGTCCACGGCAGCGTACTTTCAATTTGCTTGGCTACAAACCCCAGACCTTTGCGGGTTTTCCAATCAATGGGGTTAAGCCCGGCGCCATGCACGCGAATCAGTACCTGCCCCGCTTGTGGCGAAGGAACATCAGAGCTTACAACCTGCAGAACATCACGTTCACCAAACTGGTGATAGACCACTTTTTTCATGGAAGATTCAGAATGCTGATCAATGGCTGTGTCCATGGGTAATCTCCGACAAAGGGCGCTGGTTGTGGTGAAACAGTGACTGGCAGCAACGGGGGTATGGTGTTCTTCGCTCAGATTAACAGAAGTTGGGAACAATAGTGACTCAGGTAGGTTCCAGACCTTTTCCCCCGGCCACTGTGGCGGCTTTCAGGATATCGGCAAACTCTTTCGGTGCGCGTGAAGGGCGCTGGGTTTTCAGGTCGACACAGGCGTGGGTAGACACCGCCCGCATCAGAGTTTTGCCATTATCGAGGCGCACCAACTGAAACTGCCGCGCAGAACGGAAGCGGCCATCAAAACCGGTGAGCCATGTTCCCATCAGCAACCGATCACCGGCGTTGGCAGAGGCCAGATAATCAATTTCTGTGCGGGTGATCGCCATGGCCTTGCCTGTCGCCTCATGCAGTGCCCAATTCATGCCCAATTCATTAACATGAGCCCAGCTGATATCTTCCAGCCAGCGCACGTAGACCACATTGTTCGCATGCCCAAGTTCGTCGGTATCGGCCTCAACCACTAGTATTTCAAGGGTGAAGGGATCGGGAAGATCCCAGTGTATTGGCGTTTGCTCGCTCATTGCTCTCCCCCAAGGGCCGGAATAGCCTGCAACGGTAACCGTCCTATACGGTCGTTGTGAAGTGAACCAAAGTACAAGTGATCATCGTGGGATTTTACCGACGTAATTTCCTGCAGGTGAGCACCTTGGGTATCGTGAAGGCTGGTAATTACCCTGCCATCAGAATCAAACGCCACCACCAACCCGTACTCTTGAGGCGCAGGCTGCAGACTTTGTGGCAACTTGGCTACCAGTTCTTTGAGCCACGGATTCGGGTGCAACTTGTCAATTTTGGCATTGCGAAGCGCAGGAAAGGCCACCCAGAATCGCCCTTTGTCATCCACCGAGAGGTTGTCGGGAAACCCCGGCAGATTGTCGGCAAAAACGTCAGATTGCCCAGCTTTCGGGCCACTTACCCAGTAGCGCAGAATGCGATATTTCCAAGTTTCGTTGATCAGCACAGAGTTGCCATCTGGCGCCACCGCAACGCCGTTGGCAAAATGCATGTCGCCCAGTAAAACCTCAGTCTTTCCGGTATTAGGGGAGTAACGCAATAACCGGCCGTGGGGTCGCATTTCCAGAAGGTCGAGTTGGTAATCCGGTTGATGGAAACGGGAGCTGGCGTCGGTGAAATAGATCCGCCCATCAGCGGCAATATCAACATCATCGGTAAACCTGAACGGGACGCCTTCCGCCTCATTGGTGAGCACGGTAATATCGCCATCCGGCGTAATAGAGAGCAGGCCTTTCCAAGCGTCTGCGACGATTAAGTTTCCTTCCTGATCAAACACCATCCCAAGCGGGCGTCCTTCGGTGGACAACCAGTTCTCAACGCGGCCATCGGGGAACACGCGCACAACATACCCGTCTTGGGTGCCGGCAAAGACCACGCCTTCGGTGTTAACAGCGGTGTCTTCTGGGCCATAAACCTGCCCCTTTGCCAGCAATTCAGCCTGACGCAGATGCTCATTCGGGGTCAGCGGGCCAGTCATAGGTTTTGTCGTTGGCGGCTGCCATGCTTTGGCGTCAATAGGTGCCGGCAGCAGAAAAAATCCGCCCAGCAAAACAAACACTACCAGTAAACCAGCCACCAACCATTTCATACCATTAACCTGCCTATTTGTTGTTCTGAAGGGTTTTAAAGGCGTTTTAAAGGCTCAGTCACCAGCCTAGCCATCCAGAAACTGCTGGCACAGCGCCACAAAGGTATCCGTTTCTTCTGCATGCAACCAATGCCCCGTGCCCTCAATAACCTGCAGTTGTGCAGATGGGAATAACCGGTCAATCTCCTCCCGGTGTTTTTCCTGAATGTAGGCAGACTCTGCGCCCTTCAAAAACAACACCGGGCCCATGTACGGCGCATCTGCTTCTGGTGCCGCCGCCAGGTTGGTATAACAGGCATCGATTGCTTTCAGGTTCAGGCGCCACCGGTACACAGCGCCACCGCTGGACTGCTCTTCTTGCGGAATACGCTCAAGATTCATCAGCAAAAATTGCCGTACTCCAGGTGCGTCAATAAACTCCGCCAACTGTTTGTCGGCGTCCCGTCGGGAGCGTGCAGCGGTAAGGTCAGTCTGCTTTAAGCCCTCAAGAATAGCGTCGTGTCTCGGCTTGTAGGAAATCGGGGCAATGTCGGCAACAATGAGCTTCTCAACTCGCTCCGGCGCCTGCAAGGCAATCTGCATAGCCACCTTGCCACCCATTGAATGCCCCAACAGACAGGCTTTTGCAAGCCCCTGCTCGTCCATATACGCAAGCACATCCGCCGCCATTGAACGGTAGTCCATGGTATCTGCATGGAAAGAGCTACCGTGATTGCGCAGATCCAAGGCGTGAACCTGTCGCTCTTTTTGGAATTGCCTTGCAATAGCACCCAAATTTTCCAGTGCCCCGAACAGGCCGTGTAACAGAATCAAAGGGGCGCCTTCTCCGGTAATTCTGTGGTTCAGTATCTTGCTCATGGGCAGACTGTCTCCGTTAGGATCACAATGTTTAGATGCCGATACATTAACATTGCCAGTCAGGTGAGCAAGGGGAAGGAGCAGAGATGAGCGTTTCTTGCAGGCAAAAAAAGACCGGGCTAAGCCCGGCCCGAAGGTCATAGTCTTCTTTGCTGTACACTCAGCAGTAGTACATGCCGCGCAGGTATTCCGCCAGTGCAGCTACATTTTCACGCTCAAGCTCAGTAAGTGGTACAAAAATATCACGCGTCATAAAACACCTCCTAATGGGCCTTTCCATTACTTCAACCTGTTCGTTAGATGCTATCGTTGTAGAAGGCAGAAGCAGTTGACAGACTGTCCCACTCGTTTGACATTTTGTATCAGCCTCCATGACACCTCGTTAACGAGCCGACCAATGTGACTCCTGCACCTACGGACACCACAACGACGCCCTTTGTTGCTGCCTCCAGCACGCTGGCCCTGGTTCACTATCTGAGCCGCCAGGGTGTTCTGGATCGCCTGCGGGTTGAGCAGCTTACCGGCTTGGACATGCAGACACTTGAGGATCCCGACAGGCGCGTACCTGCCCAAGCGCACTACAAGCTGTGGGAACACGCCGAGCAAGTCACCGGTGACCCGGCTGTGGGTCTGAACGCAGGTCAGATTATTGACCCGGAGCGCATGGGTTTAGTGGGACACGTATTCTTTAATTGCGACACCTTGGGCGAAGCCGTAACCCAGTATGTGCGCTTACACCGGTTAATCAACGAATCGGTGTATCTGAGCTTTGAACAAATTGGCGAACAAGCAGTTCTGACCTGGCAGGCAGACTCACCAGAGCACTACTGCCGTCAGGATATGGATCGCACACTTGCCGCAGCCTTGTGTCGAACTCGGCATTTTATCTATTCCGGAATACAGGCCGAGTGGGCGGAAATTGCCCACCCGCGCCCGGATTACGCCCACAAATATGAAAAGCTGCTGGGCGGCCCCGTAACCTTTGGTGCGCCAGTAACACGGCTGGCCTTCAATAGTCGGCACCTGAACCACCCAATCCCTCACCGCAATCCCTATGTGTATTCAGCCGTTTTGCGGCAGGTCAATGGGCTGCTGGCGCGCCTGCAGACCCGCCGCTCTTTTGGCCGAAAAATCCGCAGACTCATATCGCGCCAAATGTCGACAGACAAGATTGACGCGGATACGCTAGCCAGACAGTGCCACATGAGCCGCCAAACGCTCTATCGCAGGCTTAAAAAAGAAGGACTCAGCTTTCATGAGCTGGTGGAGCACGTACGTAAAGACAAAGCCCTGCGTTATGTGGCTTCTGATCACTACGCCCTGGGGGAGATCGCGTTTCTTCTGGGTTTCTCTGAATTGAGCTCCTTCAGCCGGGCTTTCAAACGTTGGACAGGCATGGCGCCGGCTCAATACCGCGCAGAGCACCTTCCCCAGGAAACCGATCAATGATGCCTGACATCTCATTACTGGCGTTCGCCGTTGGCCTATTTTATTTGGGCTCTGTCGCCAGTATTTATCGCATTCTTCTTACCTACCGCACAGCCCAAGGTGCCATCGCTTGGATTATCGGCCTACTGGCACTGCCCTATATCGCAGTGCCGATGTTCCTTGTATTTGGCCGCTCCCGCTTCGGTGGGTACGTGAAAGCCCGGCGCATGGGGGACCAATCCCTAACCAACTTGCTTAACCGCTTTGAGCAGCAAACAACCTCTCTCTCCACCCCCGAACAGCAACAACTTGATAAACAACTTCAGGTGCTTTGCAAGCTCGGCAGGCAACCCTTTACCGAAGGCAATCGGTGCACTCTACTACAGGACGGAGAGGCTACGTTTGAGGCGCTGATCAAAGCCATGGAGAACGCAACCTCTTATATTCTTCTCGAGTTTTACATTGTGCGCTCAGACAAGATTGGCCAACGTATCAAAACCATTCTTGAGCACAAGCTTTCAGAAGGTGTGCAAGTATGGTTTCTATATGACGAGGTCGGGAGCGTAGGGCTGCCTCGAGCGTACTTGAAGGAGCTTGCACAGGCCGGTGCTCGGGTCGCCTCGTTCGGAGACGGAAATATTCGGCGCCGGCGGTTACAGATAAACTTCCGCAACCACCGAAAATTACTGATCTGTGACGGCAAAATAGGTTTTGTGGGGGGCATCAATCTAGGTGATGAATACCTTGGATCGGTGATAGATCAGGAACCCTGGCGAGATACTCACTGTCGAATCGAAGGCCCCGCTGTTACCGGCCTTCAGCTTGCCTGGGTGGAAGACTGGAACTGGGCCAGCGATGAGTTCCCCGAACTGGACTGGGCGCCCCAGGACAATATACCCGGCGCTGAAAAGGTCCTGGTGCTGCCTACCGGCCCGGCAGACACTTGGGAAACCTGCACACTGTTTTTTCTGAACTGCATCAACAATGCCCAATCCCGCATTTGGATAGCGTCGCCGTATTTTGTTCCAGATTTCCAAATAGTGAACGCACTACAACTCGCGGCGCTTCGGGGGGTGGATGTGCGGATCATTATTCCTGAAAAATCAGACAGCCACCTTGTTCGCATGGCCGCCTATTCGTATCTCGTTCAGGCCAGCCGAGCTGGCATTGGCATTTACCGGTATCAACCAGGCTTTATGCATCAGAAAGTTGTTCTGGTAGACAACCACTATGCAGCGGTGGGGACCGCGAACCTGGATAATCGGTCTATGCGTCTTAACTTTGAGATCATTGCAGTCAACACGTCCGAACCCTTTGTGTCCAGAGTAGACGCCATGCTCACAGAAGATTTATCCCACTGCCGCAAGATGACCGAACAAGACTACCAAGACCGCTCCATCCTATTCCGGCTGACCTGCCGCGCGGTGCGCTTGCTGGCTCCTTTACTGTAGTTAGAATAAACGTTAGGGCATGGGCGCTGGCTCCGAAACAGATGAATATGCGACTATTCCCCCTCATTCAGCCAACCGAGCCCAGCGAACATCATCCATGAAGGCCTTCAAACCTAAAGTGACACTGACCGAGCAGGTCGCTCGCCATATCGAAAACCTGATTGTTTTCGGCCGACTTGGTTCCGGCGAACGTATTTACGAAGCTGCCATGGCGAAGCAGATGGAGGTCAGCCATGGCTCCATCCGGGAAGGCCTTTTACTGCTCGAAAAGCGCCACCTGGTGAGAAACGTGCCCCGCAAAGGCGCTTTTGTTACAGACCTGGACGATTATTTTGTACGCAGCCTTTACGAGACACTGGAACTCTATCTGGCCCACACTGGCCGAAAGCTTGTGCAGCAATGGCAACCAGCGGATTTGGAGCGGTTGGAACAGCTGTATCAACAGATGGAAGATCACTTCAACAAGAATGATCTGATGGCATTTCTGGATTTAGGTGTTGAATACACCAAGGCCTCGCTGGCTTACGCCGATAATTATTTTATTCTCTCTGCCATTGATGATTTGTGGCCGTCAGCAAGGCGCTGTGCCTTCGTCGCCTTCAAGTGCGGTGGCAAGCGTGTATTGGAAGACAACTTGGCACACATGCGAGAATCCATCAGCGCCATTAGGGACAGGGATGAAGACCGGCTGGCTTCCCTTCTCCACCGTTATGCCATTCAACAATGCCAACAAGTGCGTGAAGCGACAGGGGAGACAGGCACTCTCGCTGGCAATCTTACCGGCACGCTCTAATAGAACAACTGGGTGAACGAGAAGCCTATATTCAAGTAAGCCGCCCAGTTGTCTTTATTGTTGTACGCCGTTGCTATCTGCACAGGGCCTAAAAAGGTATCCAAACCGGCAAACACACTCCAGGATTTCACAGATCGGTTCCATCCGGCATCACTGAGCGATTCCCAGGCGTTTCCTGCCTCTAACCCCATACCTGCAAACCAAGGCGTAATCGGCCCTCCAAATGCCTGGCTGGCATAAACCGATGCCATACCCGCACTGTCGCCGGTAATCTGGCCTGGCGCATAGGCAGACAGGCGCCGAAACCCGCCAAGGCGTATCGCGTTCTCAAGCCCAGGGTCTCCGCGGGTGATCGTATGGGCAAAAAGCAGTCCCGTGAGGGTAAAACCTTTCCAGCTTCCGGTACCAAGGAGCATGCCTGTTACCGAGTCAAAATGCCGGTCGGAGCCCAGATCCTCACGCTCCACACGGCCCCGAACTCCCGCAAAAGCACCCTCACGGGGAAAAAACGCATCATTTAGCGAGTCGTGCACCAGCTGCAGGCTCAAGCCGCCCCGGTGAACGGCGCCTTCGGGTGCGGTTGCGGTGCCAATCTGTTCATCCACGGTGGCGTACCCTCGGGTGTAGGTAAGCCGGGCCTCGGCGTTGCCGCCCAGCTCCATGCCCAGGCCGAGATCCGCTTCGCGAAAGGTTACATCTAACTCTGCAACGCGGGCGCCTTCGATGCCATATACACTGAACGTGTCCCGGGAATACTGTGCACCCGCAATCAAAAAGCGCTCGTACCCGTAATCAAGCGGCTGATACCACTGGGTGCGAATCCGCGGTTCCGTGCCTAGCTGCACACCCGTCTGCCACTCGGCACCCAGTTCATTCAATTCGGTCACGCGCAGGGAGGATGCCAGGTTGAAGCGGGTATCGCCGTCAAAGTTGTCCTCATAATTCAAACCGAACGACAGGTAACTCGGCCCCCAGCTTTTTTCCTGAACCTTGATAACCAGCAATGTTCCGTCGGCGGTGGGCGACTGAGAGTAAGACACGGTTTCGTAGTAGCCCAGACCGTATATGCGTTTCAGGTCGGCCTCCAGTGCATTCACATTCAGCGGCTCGCCAACTTTTTGCCGTATCCGCTCCCGGAGGAACTCCCTACCCAGGCGGCGGTCGTGTTCTATCTCGATGCCGGCAATAACGCCCGCACTATAGCCGGCAGAGGCCAGTCGCGAGCGGTAAGCCAGCCAGGCCTCGTTTGCGACCACCAGAGAATTCAGCGCCACGGCATGGGTTCTGGCTCCCGTGGCTCCCAGTTCGAACAGAACCGGCGCGTTATAGAAATCTGCAGAGCTATGTCCTTCCAGATCCGGCCGGATGAGCACATCCGCATCGTTAAGCAAATCCAGTTGCTGTTCCGTATTGCGCCGGGTCATGATCGTGGTTAGCTGGCCGAAGATAGAGAACGCCTCCCGAAGCTTGTCGGGACCCAATAGGGTGTCGGTGATATCAACCGCAATGACAACGTCAGCGCCCATCTCCCGGGCTACGCTGATCGGCAGGTTGTTCGCAACGCCGCCGTCTACCAGCAAGCGACCATTAAGCTTGGCGGGGGCGTACACGCCTGGAATGCTCATGCTTGCACGTACGGCCGTAGCCAGATTGCCACTGCCGAGCACCACCATTTCACCGGTTTCCAAATCGGTTGCAACCGCGCGAAAAGGGATAGCCAGGCGATCAAAATCCTCAACCAAGGCCACGTTATGGGTAAGTTCGTTGAGGATAAAACCAAGGTTTTGGCCGGCGATAATACCAGCGCCCAGATGCAGACCGTCCCAGCTAACACCAAGGCCCGGTGTAAAGGGGTATCGCCACTCGCCCTGCTTTCGGTGGACAGGTTTGTAGGCCCGACCGGGGTCGTCCCGAAAGCTCGACAGCCAGTCCATTTCAATAAAGCGGCGTTCAATCTCCGCCACGGGCATGCCCGAGGCGTAAAGGGCGCCCACCGCCGAACCTGCGCTGGTTCCCACCACCACATCCACCGGGATATGCATTTCTTCCAGCACCCGCAATACACCTACGTGGGCCATGCCTTTAGCGCCGCCACCGCTAAGCACAAGACCAACCGTTGGGCGCTCTACCTCAGTACTCGCTGTGGAATTGCTTGCCATCGCAGTAAGCGGTGTGAGGAATGCTAAAGTCAAACAGGTGAGACTTAACCGCAATAATCGTTTCAAAACCTGACAGACCTCATACAAGCCAAACTCACGGATTGTCTGACTCTTCGTCCGTTAACGATAGATGCGACACATCCGGCACCATAGGTGGCGGAAGATCCCGCTCTACACCTATATCACTGCCGGCCGGGGCCAGTGTCCAATCATCAAGATGCTGGAACATAGGCGGCTCCTCTGCTTCTGCTTCCGCCAACGTTACACCTACGGGGTCGAGACTAAGCGCAGACCCAGCAAGGATGTCATCTACCTTATCGCCTGCTACCTGCAAACGGTCACCCGGCTCAACGTTCATTGTGCTAGTACGGGGTTGCGGGCTGGCCTTGGCAGACTCCCGTTTCGTATTAGCTGGCGGAGCGGTTTGAGCTGGCGCAGGTGCTGGCTTTGCTTGGCTCTGCTGGCTACCCGGCATCGGCTGAACATAGGCAATCATGCCGTGCTTCTTCAGCACCGCACGGTACTTTTCTGCCTGCTCCTCGTCCAGCTTGTTTCGGATGACCACAGGGCTACCGCTGAACATACGCTCTATTTGTTCAACACTGGCTTTGAACAGCGCTCGGGCATTGTTCCGTGCTGTCGCCATTTCAGTGCCGGGGGCGCACTCTCCCTTGAATACGAGCTGAAACATGAGCAACTCTCCTACCGTCGGTTTCGCTTCATGATAGTTGATAGAGCCCCGCTAAGGGAGCCCAACGCGCTGCTGCTAATTGATGCAAACTGCAAACAATTGAAAAAAATCAGTTAGACCCCGCGCAATAGACCACCGTCTTTGCAATAATCAATCGTAACGAATCATTACATTCCGTTACACCCAATCCGGAGCACTATCCGGGGAGCCAACATCATGAATATCCAGAATCTAATCCGTGCTGCAGCCATGGTAGCGCTATGCTCTGCGCCAGCCATCCAGGCGGAGAATCTGGACATCGTAATGAGCCAAGTATTCCCCCAGGATCACGCAACCTACATAGGCTATGAAAGTATTGAGCGTGAGGACATTCCGGTTTCGTCAGTCATCGAGCGGAAATATCTAGTTGTTGATTTTCGCCTTGCCTCTGCCCAGACTGCTTCAGAGCAGCTTCAAGCCAGCGTTCACAAAGTTTGTATGGCACTACTGAAAGACCGCGAACTGGTTCGCAGTCTGTCTGACTCCGGCTACGACATGGTTTCTGTGGCCTTTGATCGCCGCTCCCAGTTCGATTGTCTGTAGGCTGTTAATCCTCTCGACCCAACAGTTTCGGAAACGCCTCAAGCGCACTGTTAACCGCATCCAGATTGAATGCCTCTACATCAGCCAGCAGCTTCTCACCGTAACCCGTTACCGACCGGGAGCGATAACGTTGTCCCCACTCCAGTACTCGGCGTGCAAACGTCCTCATTTCTTCCGGGTCGCCGCTTTCGCGCACCGCCTCCCATTCGTCACCAAAATCTGCCGTCAGCTGCTCTCTCAGCCAACCGCGCTCCTGTATGCTCAGGGTCTGAGCCAATAACCGTTCAGATTCTTTAGTCTCACCTTCGTCTTCAGCCTGTTCGCCAGTTGCCACAATGTTCGGCAGCGTAACGGTAAAAACGGACCCAACCCCTGGCTCACTTTCCACCTTCAACTCGCCGCCCATCATCTGTGCCAGCTTACGGCTGATCGCAAGCCCAAGGCCCGTACCTCCGTATCGACGGGTATTCTGCCCCTCTTGTTGCTCGAACGCATCAAAGATACGGTCGCGCTGATCAGAGGGGATTCCGATACCAGAATCCGTTACTTTGACGGTGAGCCAGTAACTCTGATGCTCAGGGGCCTTTTCAGTTTCGCCCTGAACCGGTAGAACGGTTGCCCGCACGGTAACGCCGCCATCATGGGTAAACTTGATAGCGTTTCCTACAAGGTTAAACAGCACCTGCCGAAAACGGGTTTCATCCAACATCATGGCAACGGGCATATCTGAACCAACGCTCACCTCCAACGTGATGCCCTGCTCCCGTGCTCGCAAATCAAAAATATGGCGAACATCATCAAGAAGCCTGCGTACGGATACCGGCGAGTAATCCAGCCGCATTTTGCCAGCCTCAATACGGGAGAGATCGAGAATGTCATTGATCAACATGAGCAGGCTGCGACTGCCCGCCCGAATGGCGTCCAGATAATTGCGTTGCTGGGGGTCGGTCACGCTGTTGCTCAAGAGATCACTGTAACCAATCACCGCATTCATGGGTGTTCGGATCTCATGTGACATATTCGCCAAAAACTCACTCTTGGTTCGACTGGCGGCCTCTGCCTCACGGGCCAACCGCTCGGCTTCCAGTTTGGCAGCCCGCAGTTCATCTTCACTCCGGCGCAGGGCATTTTCAGAACGGATGCGCTCGTCCACTTCCCGCGACAGCTTTCGGTTCCAATATAAGAAAATAAGCACAACTACAAGGGCGATCAGAACAACCCGCCGCACTACGGTGTAATCGGCTTCCTGCTCTATGTCCAAGTGAATCCATCGGTTGTATATGGCTTCGGTGTCGGCCGGCTTCAGGCTGCCCAGGGCTTTATTCAGAATGCGGTGCAGTTCTGGACTATCTTTGCGAACCGCAAGCCGGAGATCATACTGATACGGCGTGATACTGGTAATCCGCAGATTAGAGAGACCGAGCCTGGCCACGGTATAGCTGACCGCCGGAATGTGGGTCACCATGACATCAAGATCGCCATTGGAAAGCGCCAGCAACCCATTCTCTACTGTTGCCACTGGGTAGAGGTCCAGGTTTGGATGGTTGATCAGCAGGTAATCATGGGCCGCATGGCGGTTGACCACGCCTACACGCTCACGGCGCAACTCCCGCAGATCCCCGATAAAGCGTCCGTCATCGCGGATTGCTAGCGCAATCGGTACGTTCACATAAGCCCGGGTAAACAAAAATGATTCCTTTGTTCGCGGTGTGCGCGACAATCCGGGCAGGATATCCACCTCTCCGGAGATAAGCGCTTGCTCCGCGGCCAGACGGTCTTCCAGAATATGTTCTTCAAACCCTGCTCCGAGCTGGCTTTCCAAGCGCGCGACAAGATCAGGCACCAGACCGGTGGCTCGACCGTCCTGCTCGTATTCAAACGGTGGCCAATCGGAGCGATACGCTACCTTAAGGGCGGGATGGCGTTTGAGCCAATTAACATCAGACGCGGAGAGCTCTACCCCGCTTTGCTCCAGTGCAGAGAGATCCACCTCCAACCACGATTGCCGAATAATCCGGTGTTCGTTATGACTGATCGCGTCGACCGTTTGATCCAGAACCCGGTACAGAGGCTGGCTGCTCTCATCCACCTGCAACACCACATCCACCGACTTTTGATCCAGAAGCACCGACAGGCCAATACCGGTAATCATGGCTGACTGAAGATAGTCCGAGACCACCGGTACCGCACCTAGAAAGGCGTCGGCCTGGCCAGACAACACATGGCTAACAGCTTCGCCCAAGCTCTGCACCGGCACAGGCGTAAAGTTCTCAACAGATTCAAGCATGGTGTACTGATTGGGGTCGCCTTCCACAACGGCTATGCGGCTATTCTCCAGGTCCGTCAGTGAACGGATCGTGGCATCGCCCGCGCTCACAAACAGTCCATAGGTGAGAGTCATCAACGGGCTGGTATACCGCTTGCCATCGGGCGCGGGTGTGCCGGGTAGCCGGGTGGTGAGCAGCGCGTCGGTTTCGGGCTGCTCAAGCACCGGCCCAGCGTTGGCACCTGAGTTAATGACAACAGGCTCAATCAGGAGGCCAAGCTTTTCAGAAAGCCGGGCAAGGTAGTCAATGTAGGTGCCGGCAAGGTGCCCGTTTCCAGTATCAAACACCAGCGGTATTTGGTCTGCACGCACACCAATTTTGAGCCTTTTTTGGTCACTTACCCAGTGCAGATCTTTGCTGCCTAAAACTGGGGCGGGGGATGCCTGGGGCGGGTCCGCCAGCGCCGAATATTGAAACACCAGCAACAGCCAGCATGAGAGAACCAGAAGGGTGGCTTTCACTGGATAGCCTCAACGATTGCGCAATATTTTTGGATACAACACCTACACATGTGGGAGTTTGTACTAATCAGTTAGCTGACTGACCTTGATGCAATTACGGCCCACATCCTTGGCAACATAAAGCGCTCGATCTGCCCGTTCAAAAACCGACTCCTCGGTATCTCCAGGAGCAAAGGCGGCAAGACCCGCCGAGAAGGTAATCGTTACAGGATCCCGGCCAAAATGAAACGGCAAGGCTCGGACGTGTGACCGGAGTTTATCCATCACAAGTTGAGCATCTGCAGGTAAGGTCTCTGGAAACAGCAGCACAAACTCCTCACCACCGAAACGAGCCACAAAATCGGTGGTACGTAACCGGTTCTTCATTTCCCTGGCGACAAGCTGAAGCACCCTGTCGCCGGCTTTGTGCCCATAGGAATCGTTTACACGCTTGAAAAGATCGATATCCAAAACGCCCACAGTCAGCGGGTATTGGTAACGTTTCCAACGATTGAACTCAAAAGCCAAACGCTCCTGCCAAGCTTCACGGTTTGGCAGCTGCGTAAGAAGGTCTGTCATGGCGCGTTCACGCTCCTTGCGAACTTGCTCTTGCATTTGTTCTGAGTGCGCCTCCATAACGGCGACTTTTTCCTGCATGGCCATCAGCTGCGCAGACAACATTTTTTCCCGCTCCGTTTCCTCCACTCGAAAACGACCAACCGCCTGGCCAATGCACTCAAGGTGGCTACTCACTGACTGCTTCAGCCCATGAATATCGTCACTGGTTTCAATGTGCCAGCTAACTTGTTCAATTTCTTTGCGAATGTTGCGATCCAGGGTTTCTGCGGCTGCTTGGCGGCCCGTCTGCACAGACGATTGCACGGAGAAATGCTCTTGCAGCGCCTCAAGACGCTCATCAAGACGTTTCAGGAACGCTTCGAACTCCCTCTGGCCGCGGGTTACGGCGGCCAGAATCAAGTCGGCCACTTGGTTCAGTCCCTCCCGCAACTCATCCCAGTTGTCGCTGGATAGCAGAGCTTTCTGAAGATTTCTCGCGTGGCTTTCTGCCGTTGGCTCCAAGGACACTTGGCTAAGCAATTGGCCTAAGAGGTGGCCAACACGCCGGGCGATTCGGAGCCGTTGGCTATGAGCACCCTCAAAATCCGCGTTGTCTTGCACTTCATCGCCACCCGCTGCCTCAATCACAGACTTAGGCTCAGATGCGATATTTACAGGGGGGGCAGAGGGGTTTTCATGTTTATAGGCAGGCATATCATCCAGCAGGGCAACCTGCCGGTCTATCTGATTCTGCAGCTCTCGCCAGCTTTTCACATCAACCTTGTTCTTGCGCAAGTCCGATCGAACACGCTCAAGCAGGCGATCCAGCTCCGGCGCCTGGCCTTCAGAAGCGAGACTGGTGCGCACCAGCATACGTTCCAACGTATTGCGCTCAACCTTCCACTGTTCATCCCGCTGCTCTGCAGACTCAAGCTCCTGGAAGTACTTGTCCTTCCAGGTTTGATCCGATGACATCACGTGCTTCCTTCCTGTCCGGGGTTCTGGTCGCCGTAGTCACGTGACTTACGTCGACGCGCCCTGGGATGGCTCTGGTCATAAACTCGGGCCAAATGCTGGAAATCAAGATGAGTATAAACTTGTGTGGTGGCTATGTCCGCATGGCCTAATAATTCTTGAACCGCTCGCAAATCGCCACTGGACTCAAGCATGTGGCTGGCAAACGAATGCCGCAACATGTGAGGATGGAGCTTCTGATCAGCCCCTTTGGCAACCCCCCAACGGCTAAGACGAGCTTGGATACTGCGATGACTAAGGCGGTCACCTCGGCGGCTTACAAACAAAGCAACCTCACCCTCCGGTGCCAGCTCAGCCCGAATAGGCAACCACTGAGCTATGGCTTCCAGTGCTTTGCGACCTACAGGGAGTATGCGTGTTTTACCGCCTTTGCCCACAACCCGCGCCTCACCGCCTTTACGATCAACCGCATTAAGATTCAGACTGGCTAGCTCCGCGAGGCGCAAGCCGGAGGAGTACATTAGTTCAAACATGCATCTGTCGCGCACTTCCAATGGGTCATCCGGTGAGGCATCGAGAAGATGATTGAGCTGATCCACATCGGCCACGCTGGGCAAGCGACGGCTACTCTTGGGGGGGCGAATATCCAGTGCCGGGTTGTCGCTGGCCAGTCGCTCTCGCAGCAGGTACTGATAAAAACGCCTGATTGCCGACAAATGCCGGGCAATGCTGCGACCGTTTAGGCCTTGGTGACTGAGGTTTGCAACGTAGCGGCGCAGATCATAGCTGCTGACCGCCCGCCACTGTGCACTGCCCTGCTCTACAAGCCACGCCGCTAGCCGCTGCAGGTCTCGCTGATAAGCGTCGCAGGTCCGGGGCGAATGGCGTTTTTCGGATGCCAAGTGCTGGATAAAGTCCGTCATGCGCCCGCTCAGCTCATCAGGTAACTGAGCTGGTGCGGGTGCGGCCGTCACTCTAACGAGACTCCGTCGCAAGATCAGCTACCGGAACAGCCGAGGTGTGACGCCGGATCATCGGCGGCAGGAGCCTGCTGAGCGTGTCACTGATGTAGCTGAGAAACAGGGAGCCCATGCTTTGATCGAAGTAGCCAGGCTGGCAACTGCCAACCGCGAAAACCCCGACCAGTTCATCGTGGCGCAAAGGCACCAAGGCCACCGACGCAATGGGGATGTCCCTATCAGGGAACAGAAACTCACGCTCGCTCTCGCGGAATTGGCCACAGACAGCTTTGCTGCCCTCAAGAAGATTACCAAGACGACCCTGTGCCTCCGCCGGGCTCACAACATGCAACGCTCCTTGAGCACTGCCGGGCACTTCTGCGTCGGTAAACAGGATCACCGAGGCAGCATCAAGCCCAAAATCACCGCGGATGCTGTCATCAATAGTGGAGGCCATATCAACCAGGTTGCGAGCTTCAATAACCTGCATCAGCAGGCGTTTGCTCTTTTCAAACAGGCGATCATTGTGGCGGGCGATAGATACCAATTCTACCAGTTCATGGCGCAGCGTATCCCGTTGTTCGCGGAACAGGTGTACTTGGCGTTCAACCAGGGAAATAGCCCGACCACTGTCATGGGGCAAAGTTAAGCTGCGTAGAAGTTCATCCTGATCGACAAAAAAATCAGGGTTGTTCTTCAGGTACTCTGCCACCTCTTCCCGGGTGAGCTCGTCGGCCTTCTGGTGGGCCGTTTGGTCTGTCATCGTGCTCTCCTGGCTGTCAGATCCGTTGTTTATATGGGCGACCGGGCTTTCGGCGCCGGCTACCGTTTGAATCACCAGGCAGTCTCAACTGCCCTTCAAATACGCTGGTAGCAGGCCCCTCCATCATAACAGGCGACCCTTCACCCTGCCATTCGATGACTAGCCGCCCGCCACGCAAGTCCACTTCCACGCGGTTATCGAGTAGGCCTCGCAGGCACCCGGCGACCACTGCCGCGCACGCACCGCTACCACAGGCGAGGGTTTCGCCTGAACCGCGTTCATACACCCTTAAGCGCGCACGGCTCCGGCTGATTATCTGCAAAAAACCAATGTTTGCCCGCGACGGGAATCGCGGGTGGCTTTCCAGACGCGGCCCAAGGTCACAGACCGGCGCCGTATCCACGTCATCAACCACAATAACAGCGTGGGGATTGCCCATGGAAACAGCGCTGAGTTCCACTATTTCCGCGCCTACTTCTACGGCATACACCTTTTCGCGGTGTTCTGCGGCAAAGGGAATCGCCGGCGGATTCAGTTCAGGCACGCCCATATTGACCATCACCATGCCGTCCTTGAGCAACTGCAACTCAATCACGCCGCGGGCGGTCTGGACACGGATGATCTTTTTATTGGTGAGGCGCTGATCCCGTACAAACTTTGCGAAACACCGAGCGCCATTGCCGCACTGCTCAACTTCAGAGCCGTCGGCATTGAATATTCGGTAACGAAAATCCACATCGGGTAGCCCTGGCGGCTCCACCACCAATAGCTGATCAAAGCCAATGCCCACATTACGATCTGCCAGCTCCCGGATCATTTCCGGGCGCAGCCGAAATGGCTGGCTGATGGCGTCCACCACCATGAAGTCGTTGCCCAGCCCGTGCATTTTGCTGAACCGGAGCAGAGGCCCCTGACTACGTCGCGGCTGGCTTATTTCCCGCCCACCTGTCATTCGGGCAAGCAGTTTTCTGGCGCGAGCTGATCTTCGATCGTTTCGCGACGGCGCACAATGTGTACATGCTCGCCATCCACCATCAGTTCCGGTGGACGGTTGCGGGTGTTGTAGTTGGAGCTCATTACGAAGCCATAGGCCCCAGCAGAACGCACAGCCAGGAGATCTCCAGCCTTAAGCTGGAGTGGTCGGTCTTTGCCAAGGAAGTCTCCGGTTTCGCAAACCGGACCAACCAAATCCCAAACTTTTTCTTCTGCATCTCCGTGGGGCTGCACTGGAACGATGGCCTGCCAGGCACTATAAAGTGCCGGGCGAATCAAATCGTTCATGGCGGCATCGATGATGGCGAAGTTACGATGCTCAGTGCACTTCAAGAACTCTACCCGGGTAATCAGTATGCCTGCGTTGGCCGCGATAGATCGGCCGGGTTCAAGAATCAACTCCAGCTCTCGGTCACCAATACGCTCATCCAACGCCCTGACGTATTCGGATGGCTGGGGTGGTTGTTCGTCATCGTAAGTAACACCCAGGCCGCCGCCCATATCCAGGTGCCGGATGCGAATACCATTCTCGGCCAGCGCGTCAATCAATTCCAGTACCCGGTCGAGGGCATCCAGGAACGGGGAAACCGTTATTAGCTGCGACCCAATGTGGCAATCCACACCGTTAATAACCAGGTTCGGCAGTGCTGCAGCCCGGGTGTAAACAGCCAGCGCTTCAGCTATGTCAATACCAAACTTGTTCTCTTTTAGGCCGGTAGAAATGTAAGGATGCGTGCCGGCATCTACATCCGGGTTCACACGTAAAGACACTGGTGCTTTAACGCCCATCTCACCGGCCACCGCGTTAAGCCGATCCAGCTCAGTGTCAGATTCTACGTTGAAACAGCGAACACCCGCTTCCAAAGCCCTGCGCATCTCCCATTCCTGCTTACCCACACCGGAAAACACAATCTTGCCCGCGTCGCCGCCGGCACGCAGTACCCGCTCCAACTCCCCGGCCGAAACAATGTCAAAACCGGCACCCAGACGCGCCAGCACGTTCAACACAGCCAAATTGCTGTTGGCTTTCACGGCGTAACACACAAGGTGTGCGCGATCTTTCAGGGCGTCATCGTAAGCTCTGTAGTGACGCTCCAAAGTGGCCCGGGAATACACATAAGCGGGTGTACCAAAGCGCTCGGCAATGGAGGATACAGGCACATCTTCGGCGTACAGCTCGCCGTTACGGTAATTGAAATGATCCATTTGCTTCCTGATTTTGTAGCGGTAGCTGGTATAAGCAAGACTATTTAACGTCTGAGCCGCGGTCGTGCGGACGCTCATTTTGCTCTTCAACGCTGGTCGTTTTCCCGGTAGGCCCCGATGATGCTTCCGGATTCTCCCGGTATAACGGCCCTTTCTGGCCGCAACCACCAAGTGTTGCCACCATAACCAGAATCATGATCGGCAATGTCCACGCGCGCATACTTGCCACCCTTGAGTTCATAATGGCCAAAGTATACCTGACCCGCGCCCCGCACGGCGAGACCGACGGGCTATCGAAACGCCGCCAGCTCACGGTTCAGGGCCTCTTCCAGAACAGTCCGGTAATAGAGGTACTGGCTGGTCTGTATATCTTGCTGATAAACCCTTGGATCCAGATCGTGAGGAAGGTGCACATCGGTGAGGTAAACCGGGTAGCGATCACGGCTCTGGCGCAGTGAATGGATGTAATGGGCAACGGCTGGAATCAGCTGATCACCGTATTGCAACACCGTAAATTCCTGCTCGCCACAGTAAAGATCAAAGCGAACTCGGCTATCGCCTTCCTGAACCCCCACAGCTTGCACTTCAAGCCCTGACAACGGAGCGCCCATATCCGTTTGTGGCCGATATTCCGGGCCCCAGAGCCCACTGTTTGCAACCAGCTCGTAACATCGCACACCCGCCAGCGCCGCAGGCTCCTCGCTATAGCGTAGCGTTCGCCGCTCTATTAGGTTTTCCAGAAAGCGCAGCAAAGGTGTCAGCAGGTAGCGGCGGCTAGTGACTGACTGGCCCCACCCGAACAGCGAACCCCGCTCATCAATCACCCAAATCTGCGCTCGCTCACTACGAATCGTATAGAACACTTGAATACTGTTCGGTTCACTGGACTGGCAGGCAGCTCGCACAGCCGGGTCATCCAACAACGCGTAGCGGTCGAAAACAACTGGCAGATAACTCTCACGGGGTTGGGCCAGGCATTCCATCAGGGCAGCCCGACTTTCTAGAGCAATAAAACCAGGTTCAGTGCCATTGAACTCCAGCAGAAAATACCGACTATCCATCTCAATAACGTAGCGAAGGGGGTGTGGGCCGGCGCCACCCGCAAAGAACTGGCGCAACACATCCGCAAATAGTTCCCGCACCCGCCGAGCAATGGCGCTGCCGTGCCCCCGGTTGTGGCTGTGTACCTCAATACTGGGAATGGCGCGGGGGGCCAGCGCAACCGCGGCCAATACATTCTTCAGACACTGAATCAGCGTGTCGCCTGATGCATAGTGCTGAAGGCTAACCTCGTGCCAGCTATTCAGGGTGATCTGATCAATAGTCACAACCAGGTTCTCTCGCCCACCACTGAAACCCAGCGAATCATGCCGAGCGCTAAGCTTGTGCAGCCCCCGCTCTGTAAGATGAGACTGCGGATCCACTCCCACATTGATCAGTAAAAGATTGCGCAGGGGGCGAACACCACGGGCAAGGGCCTCCCGCTCTGCAGGCTCCACAGGAAACCGCACAAAACTCGCAAGCGCATTCAGCATTTCTCGCAATTCACTGATGGATGCGACACCTTGGCCAGCGCGAACATTGAGACGAGTGGACCGAGTAAGCAAGCCGTTGCAATAGCACCACACAACCAGTTCAGCGAGGTTGCCCGAATGCCGAATAATCGGCTGCCAGAAGGCATCCGAAGGGTCTTCCAGATCCCGATACAGCAGCCAGCCATGTCCATCCCCGCCTTGTTCCGACTGGTGATGAAAAGCTAAATTCTCCTCTGCCAGAGTCGGCACCAACCCTGGATTGACCTGTTCAACTTTACCGGCTTTGCGCTGAAACGCTGCGTAGAGTTTGCGACCGAGCAAGCCAATATCGTTCGCGTTGATCGCTGACTGCTCGCCATGATCCCGGGCCATTTTCGAGAGCAATCGGTAGCTGTGGGTCAGTTCCGACACAACCACGCGGCGCAAAGAAGACACCTCCTCTGCGCGCCAGCGATGGCGACTGTCCAGTGCTTCGATTTGTTTCTGTTGCCAACCCCAGTCAGTCACCAGACTTCTGAGCAGTTGAGCCCTCCAGGGCTGGGGCCCCTCGCCCGGCGCCCCGGTGCGTGTCAACGGCAGTCCCGCCTTGATATACAAACTGCGACGCACCAGGTCCAACCTTGCCTCGGCGCCAGCCTCTACGAGCCACTGCTCCAACCGCTGATAAAGCATCACATACGGATCCAAAATATCTGCATCGGTCACGCCACTGAACACAGCCTGCTTGAACACCCGCGATAAAACCGGCTGTTCCTGAGTTTGAGCGTAACACTCGGTAAGCAAAAGCTTCAGGATAGACTTCCAGGGCGCATCAATACCCTTATAGAGCTGCCACACACCTGCGCCAAGAAACTCCCTAGCTGGGATGCCGGATACCGCGCCAAAATCGATGTATTCATCGCCCCGAATAAACCGATAATCGACCAGTCGGTTTGCACATTCCCGATAACGCTCTTCCTGTTCCGATGGAATAAGCCACCACAGCGGATAACACCCTCCAAGGTGGATTCCAGTGCGATAAAACTCATCCAAAAGCAGATAGTGCTGGGCGCTACCACAGTTCTCGCCTTTCATCTCTGCACGCTGTCGCCCCTCCCGCCAGTCGGCCGCTGAGAACACAAATACGTGCAGTTCAATACCAAACGTAAACGCCCACTCCGTCAGCTTCTGCGCCTTGCGCTCAAGACGCTCAATACCTGGCTCCGGAAGATCGTCCCGATGACACAGCCAGACATCCAAATCGCTGGTAACAGAGTGTCCCAAGGTGCCGGGGCTGCCCATCAAAAACAGAGCGTCCAAATCCGCCTGGCGTTTGCCTTCGTCTCGCATACTAAAGGTACGAGCCAAACGCCGGGCAGCGCTCTTGGTTGCTGAATCTGGTTGATAGTGACTCAAACCATAAGGGCAGTCGGCATCCAGATAGCCGGGCAAGGCTGGGTGATTGGTGTGAAATACCAGCGGCAGAACCTCCAGCACCGCTTGCTGGCGGTAGGTGAGCGACGAGCGGGCCCTTTCCCAACGCTGGCGATTAACCACGAGAAATCTGTCCTGCAGACGGCGCAGGGTTTTGCGGTCAATACCCTCTTCAAAATCCAGGGCAATCGGTGAGGCGTGAGCGGTCAAGGCAGCTCCGGTGGAGAGGTTCTTTCCAGTTTAATTATCCGTATGATGAACTCATCGTTGCAAAACCGTCAGAAAAATAAAAGCGGTATACGCTTCAGAAAACCCGAGGTCCTGCCCAGTGAAAGAGTTTGTCATACAGCGTTATCGTGCCGATGCACCCACAGACAACGGTCGCCAAACCTTGCTGCGTATTGACGACGAAGGCAAGGTGCTATTCGCTGACAGCAATGCCGAAGCCATACTCGGATACGATGCCAGTGAGCTTGAAGGCATTATGGTACACCGGGTTCTGGCATCAAGGGAGGACGACCCTTTCGCGCCAGTGAACCGGCACCGTATGGAGAGCGGTCAAAATGTGCTGGTGACCTTCCGCCACAAAGAAGGTTTTTTCTACACCGCCAGCCTTTCACTGCGTATCAGTATGCGCGATTCAGACGAAGCCGCCAGCGCCCGGATTACTCAACAGGAAAATTCCGCCATAGACCCGCGCTTGTTGCGTTGCGCAGAAAGCGCTGCGGGCTTTGGAATATGGGAGCTGGATATTGCCAGCAACCAAATTACCTGGACCGAGGGGCTATACCAACTGCTTGAGCTAAGGCCAGGCACGGATATGACACCCGAGCAGGCACTATTTTACTGCCAGAGCGGCCAAGGGCGTATCCGAGCTCTGTTTCGCAGGTGTGCACATACAGGCGCACCTTTCACCATTGAGCTGAACTTAGTTACAGCACAGCAACAGACAATTCGCGCAACCCTCAATGGCCGCGCCCTTAAAACAGACGGCAGGGTGTGCAAGCTCGGCGGTACCCTGGTGAACCGCACCGGCGAAATGCAACGCGACCAAGCCCGCACAGGGGCTGAGAAAATTCTGAGCGCCACCACAGCTGCATGCCCAGGGCTGATAGCCGCCGTAGACACAAATTTGAATCTACTGCACTTCAATGCGCCTTACGCCAGGCTGTTCGCTGGCATATTTGGCCCAACGCCCCGAGTGGGTGACAACCTGAGTCAGTTGCTGGAAAAATACCCAAACGAGCGACATCTGGCCGAACAGCTTTGGCGACGAGCCTTTGAGCAGGACAGCTTTGTGGTGGACATGCCCATCACCCAGCAAAGCGGTGAATGGCCGGTGTATGAGTTTCATTATCAGCGCCTGACTGACAGCAAGAGCGAAACCACAGGCGCAGTTGTTGTGGCCAGTGACATCAGCAACCGCGCCAACAACATAAGTGATAGCGAATACCGGTACCGGCACGACCGGGGAACCGGGCTAACCAACCGCAGAGAGTTTACCGCTCGCCTTCATCGCAGCATGAAGGAAAAGGATGAGACAGCAACCGATAGCAGTCTCCTATACCTGAACCTGGATGCATTCGGGCACTTCAACGCCATAGCGGGTAATGGCGCGTGCGACCGGTATCTCAGGGAGCTGGCCAGCAGCCTCGATATTCGTAGCAGACCACAGGATACGATATCGCGACTTTCGGGCGACACCTTCGCACTACTCATTGAAGGCTGCACAGAACCGGAAGCCCGCAAGCTCGCAGAGGATGCCCTTAATCTCATTCGCAGCTTTGTTTTTGAGTGGCACGGCCATCAGCTGCAAACCACCGCCAGTGGCGGCCTACTGGTTATGGGAAAAGACACGCCTGCCGATCCCGAGCAGTTGCTGAGCCAAGCCGCAGATCTGTGCCACCAGGCCAAAACATCCGGACGCAACCGAATTCATACCGCCCACGCTTCTCGCCCTAAAACAGATGACAGCACCAGCAACGAATACGTCGATCAGATCCGAAAAGCTCTGGATCAACAGTCGTTGATACTCGAATTTCAAACGCTAAAGCCGGTTGCCAGTGTCACCTGGGGCGACCACATCGAAATCCTCTCCCGGATTCCCGGGAACGGTAATCATGAGGAATGCCTGCAGCCAGATCAGTTTCTACCAGTAGCGGAACGCTTTAATCTGGCCAAACGGCTGGACCGGCAGGTGATACTGCAAACCCTCACTTGGCTAGACGATCACCAATTGCTTGAGGCTAGGCTGAAATACTGCGGTTTCAACTTGTCGCTGGCCAGCGTGCTGGACGATACCTTTGCGGATTTCATGGAATCTGTACTCAGGGTTTCGAACTATCCGGCAGAATGCTTTTGCTTTGAAATACGCGAAGCTCACGCAACCCAATACCCAGATGAGGTGACTGTTCTGTGTGATGCCCTGCATCGTATTGGTTGCCGTGTAGCACTGGATGGAGCCGGCGCGTCCGTAGAAAGCTACAACCTTGCAGCGAAACTACCGGTGGACATCATCAAATTAGACCGCAGCCTGATGCTCAGACTGGGAGACGATCCGGTTCAACAGATTATGGCGGAAGCGCTGCACCGGATTGCACTGGATTCGGGGAAGATAACCGTCGCGACTTTTATCGAGAACAGCGACATCCTCAAAAAGGTCAGAACCCTAGGCATTCACTTCGGCCAGGGGCTCCGACTGAGCCCGCCCAAACCCCTGGCAGAACTGACGCCGGTGGCGGTTGACCTCTCCACCGGACGCATTGGCGGTTAAGTCTGGGGATTAGCCCAGCAATTTACGCGCACGGCCTACGGCCGCCCGCACCTGATCAGGTGCCGTGCCACCAAGGTGGTCACGGGCCTGAACTGAGCCTTCCAGCGTTAGTACATCAAACACATCTTCGCCAATGGTATCGGAGAAGCGAGTAAGCTCTTCCAGTGTCATATCAGAAAGATCTCGCTCTTGCGCAACACCAAAAGCCACGGCTTTGCCGACAACTTCGTGGGCATCCCGGAACGGCATGCCCTTTTTGACCAGATAATCCGCCAAATCCGTTGCCGTCGAAAACCCGCGCTTGGCTGCCACACGCATGTTGTCTGCCTTAGCGTGAATAGCCGGAATCATATCAGCGTAGGCTTTCAGGCAGCCTTTAATGGTATCCACAGTGTCGAACAAAGGCTCTTTGTCTTCCTGGTTGTCCTTGTTGTAAGCCAACGGCTGGCTTTTCATCAGTGTAAGCAGGCTGATCAGGTGACCATTCACCCGACCTGTTTTGCCCCGAACAAGCTCAGGCACGTCTGGGTTCTTTTTCTGAGGCATGATTGACGAGCCGGTGCAGAAGCGATCCGGTAGATCAATAAAATCGAACTGCGCCGAGGTCCACAGCACCAACTCTTCACTGAACCGAGACATGTGCGTCATCAGTAGGGCTGCGAAGCTGCAGAACTCAATGGCAAAATCCCGATCGCTGACCGAATCCAAAGAGTTTTCTGAGGCTCGATCGAAGCCCAACAGCCGAGCGGTCATGGCCCGATCAATTGGGTAGGTAGTGCCGGCCAAAGCTGCAGCGCCCAAAGGCATGATATTCACGCGCTTGCGGCAGTCTTGCAGGCGCTCGCCATCGCGAACCAGCATTTCATACCATGCAAGCAAGTGATGTCCAAACGTAACCGGCTGGGCCGTTTGAAGGTGAGTAAAACCAGGCATAATGGTATCGGCCTCGCGCTCGGCCAGATCCAGCAGGCCGGTTTGCAAGCGCCTGAGCTCCTCAGCAATCACGTCAATTTCATCCCGCAGGTACAGGCGAATATCCGTAGCCACCTGGTCGTTACGGCTGCGGCCTGTGTGCAGTTTTTTGCCCGTAATGCCAATGCGCTTGGTCAACTGGGCTTCTATATTCATGTGTACGTCTTCAAGACTTACAGACCACTCAAAACGCCCTGCTTCGATGTCTTCTTTCACGCCTTTCAGGCCATCAATAATACTGTCACGCTCGTCTTCGGTCAGAACGCCAACTTCAGCGAGCATGGTCGCGTGGGCAATGGAGCCAGTGATATCGTGATGATACAGGCGCTGATCAAACCCTACGGATGCGGTGAAGCGCTCCACAAATGCGTCGGTGGGTTCGCTGAAGCGTCCGCCCCAGGGTTTTTCGGAGGTTGTGGCCTGGTCAGGCTTTTTCTGATCCGTCATGGTTTTAGTCCTATAGTAACATGTAACTTTTGCTTAAGCGTCTGTTTTTA
>NZ_JBQDKB010000024.1:0-39909 GCF_052094685.1 Marinobacter sp. | reverse complement strand
TCAGGTCAGTGAACTGCTGAACAGCTTCCTTGCCAAGCTGATTATCTGGGGCATCCTGTCTGCTCTGCTTTATCACCTGGTTGCAGGCATCAAGCACCTGCTCATGGATATGGGTATTGGTGAAGAGCTGGAGAGCGGGCGTGCGGCCGCTAAGATCACAATTGTAATTTCCGTCATCCTCATCGTACTGGCAGGAGTCTGGGTATGGGCATGAATAGTGTGACCAATATTGGCCGCAACGGCATCCAGGACTGGATCATCCAGCGGGTTTCTGCCTACGTATTAGCCTTCTATACGCTGTTTCTGCTCGGCTTTTTTGTGACAACCGACGTGGACTACCAGTCTTGGTCGGCTCTGTTTGATCAGGCCTGGTTCAAGATCTTTACGTTGCTTGCTCTGCTTTCAATTGGGGCTCATGCGTGGGTCGGGCTTTGGACCGTTGCTACCGACTACATTAAATCCGCAATGCAGCGCTACCTGTTTCAGGCGGCATTCATTCTGGTGATTTTTGTGTATGTGGTCTGGGGTGTACAGATTATTTGGGGGCTTTAATCGATGTCTAATATCAAGACCATGACGTACGACGCGATTGTTGTCGGCGGTGGCGGTGCCGGTATGCGAGCGGCCCTGCAGTTGACCGAATCAGGCGTTAAAACTGCGTGTATTACAAAAGTATTTCCTACTCGTTCGCACACAGTATCTGCCCAGGGCGGTATTACCTGTGCGATCGCAAGCGCTGATCCCAATGATGACTGGCGCTGGCACATGTATGACACCGTAAAGGGGTCTGATTACATTGCCGACCAAGATGCGGTTGAGTACATGTGCTCCGTGGGGCCGCAGGCTGTTTTCGAGCTTGAGCACATGGGTCTGCCGTTCTCCCGTACTGAGCAGGGTCGCATTTATCAGCGCCCGTTCGGCGGTCAGTCCAAAGGCCCGGATGATCCTACTCAGGCAGCGCGTACTTGTGCCGCTGCTGACCGTACGGGTCACGCACTGTTGCACACTCTGTACCAGGCAAACCTTAAAGGTGGCACTACTTTTCTGAATGAGTGGTACGCCGTTGACCTGGTTAAGAACAGCAAAAATGAAGTGGTTGGTGTTGTTGCCATTGAAATCGAAACCGGCGAAGTGGCTTACATCAAATCCAAGGCTGCGGTTATGGCCACAGGCGGTGCGGGCCGTATTTACGCGTCTACGACTAACGCGCTGATCAATACTGGCGACGGCATTGGCATGGCGCTGCGTGCGGGCTTCCCGATGCAGGACATGGAAATGTGGCAGTTCCACCCGACGGGCATCTACGGTGCCGGCACGCTGGTAACGGAAGGGTGTCGGGGTGAGGGCGGTTACCTGATTAACTCTGAAGGCGAGCGTTTCATGGAGCGTTACGCTCCGAACGCGAAAGACTTGGCAGGCCGCGATGTCGTTGCGCGCTCCATGGTTATCGAGATTCTTGAAGGTCGTGGCTGTGGCCCGGAAAAAGATCACGTTTTGCTGAAGCTGGATCACCTGGGTGAAGAAACTCTGAACCTGCGCCTGCCTGGCATTTGTGAGCTTTCTCGTACGTTTGCCCACGTAGATCCGGTGAAGGAGCCAGTTCCGGTTGTGCCAACCTGTCACTACATGATGGGGGGTATCCCTACCAACGTAGGTGGTCAGGCGCTAACTCAAGATGAGAATGGCAATGATCAGCCAATCCCGGGCTTGTTTGCTTGCGGCGAAGCGGCGTGTGTGTCGGTTCACGGCGCTAACCGTCTGGGTGGTAACTCGCTTCTCGATTTGGTTGTCTTCGGTCGCGCAGCTGGCCTGCACATCGAAGAACAATTGCGCGGTGGCGTTGAGGCGGATGGTGCCAGTGACGAAGATATTAAGCGCGCTATGGCGCGCTTGGATCGTCTTAACAGCGCATCTGAAGGTGAAAGTGTTGCTGAGGTTCGTAAGGATCTGCAGAGCTGCATGCAGCTATACTTCGGCGTATTCCGTGACGGCAAGAGCATGGAAGAAGGCCTAAAGAAGTTGGAGGTAATTGGTGAGCGTGTTCGCAATACCAAGCTGACAGACACTAGCAGCGCGTTCAACACCGCGCGCATTGAAGCGCTAGAGTTGGATAACTTGTTTGAAGTGGCTCAGGCTACAGCGATTGCAGCTAATGAGCGTAAAGAGAGCCGTGGTGCTCACGCCCGTAATGACTTTACTGAGCGTGACGACGAGAACTGGCTGAAGCACTCTCTTTACTTCCCGCTGGATAAGCGTATTGGCAAGCGTGATGTAAACTTTGCGCCGAAGACTGTCGATACTTTCCAACCGAAAATTCGGACTTATTAAGGGGGTCGTACACTATGTTGGTAAGCCTTTACCGTTATAACCCGGAAACTGACAGCGCCCCTTATATGCAGGACGTGGATGTCGAGCTTCCGGCGGGCAAGGACTTGATGGTTCTTGACGTGCTCAATCTCATCAAAGAAAAAGATGAGTCCATGGCCTATCGCCGCTCTTGTCGTGAAGGTGTTTGCGGTTCAGACGGCATGAACATGAATGGCAAGAACGGTCTTGCGTGTATCACGCCTATGTCTCAGGTTGTCAAAAAGGGTAAGCTGGTGTTGCGTCCGTTGCCAGGCCTGCCGGTTATCCGCGACCTGGTTGTCGACATGAGTCTGTTCTACAAGCAGTACGAAAAAGTTATGCCGTACCTAGTGAACGATCAGCCGGCGCCGGCTATGGAACGCTTGCAAACACCGGAAGATCGCGAAAAGCTGGATGGTTTGTACGAGTGTATCCTCTGCGCATGCTGCTCCACATCCTGTCCATCGTTCTGGTGGAATCCGGACAAGTTTATTGGTCCAGCTGGCCTGTTGCAGGCATACCGCTTTTTGGCAGATAGCCGCGATACGGCTCAGGCAGAGCGTTTAGCTGATCTGGATGACCCTTTCAGCGTGTTCCGTTGCAGGGGCATTATGAACTGTGTCAGCGTTTGTCCGAAAGGCCTTAACCCCACAAGGGCTATTGGTCATATTCGAAATCTTCTGTTGCATCGAGCGACTTAAGCGGCAAAGATAAGCAAAGACGTTATACTGACCTGATCAGGTTGGAACCCGGAGCCTCGCATTTATGCGGGGCTTTCAACCAAAGGCTTATAGTCAAAGGTCGTACTCGGGTGCAAACTACGTAAGCCGTGGCGGAAAATTTTTGTTTTCTTGCGGCTTTGCTGAATACAAAAAATCATTGGGGAACGGAAAACACCCGTGTTGGGTGTGGTGGCCACAGTCGATCCCGTAAAAACCCGTATTGACTGATAGTTACCCTTGGCCGACCATACTTGGCTCCCCCGCACCAGCCCAAGGTGAGCTATTCAATATGCAAGAAAGCATCATGGAGCAGTTATGGCAGACATCCCACTTACAAGGTGGAAATCTGGCCTATGTTGAGCAGCTTTTTGAGACCTACCTGACAGACCCTAACGCCGTTCCTGAAGAGTGGCGGAGCTATTTTGACAAGCTCCCGAGCGTTGATGGCAATCACGGCCGTGATGTCATTCACTCTTCCATCCGCGAGCAGTTCGAGCACCTCTCCCGCAATCAGCGTTTTCTTGTTAGTGACGGCGTGCCAGCCAGTGCGACGTCAGACGCTGACAAAAAGCAGACACGTGTTCTACAGCTTATTAATGCGTATCGTTTTCGAGGTCATCAGGAAGCGAAGTTGGACCCGCTTGGGGTTTGGCAGCGCCCGAACGTCGAAGATCTTAATCCGTCTTTTCATGAGTTGTCAGAGTCCGACCGGGATCTGACATTTCAGACCGGGTCTTTGAGCTTTGGTTCCGAAACCATGAAGCTCGGAGATATTGTCGATGGGCTGAGGCAGACCTACTGCGGAAGCATCGGCGCAGAATATATGCACATCGTTGATACCCGCATTAAACGCTGGTTTCAGCAGCGCATGGAGCCGGTTCGTTCCGAACCAGGCTACGAATCCAATACCCGCAAACATATTCTGGAGCGCCTCACGGCAGCTGAAGGCCTGGAGAAGTATCTTGGCTCCCGTTATCCGGGCGTTAAGCGTTTCGGGCTTGAGGGTGGCGAAAGTCTCATCCCCTGTATGGACGAGCTTATCCAGCGCGCAGGCCAATATGGCGCAAAAGAAATTGTTTTGGGTATGGCCCACCGCGGCCGGTTGAACATTCTGGTCAATACTCTGGGTAAGAACCCGAAGGAACTGTTCGACGAATTTGAGGGCAAGAAACTCGCCGATTCAGGTTCCGGTGATGTTAAATATCACCAGGGCTTTTCATCCAACGTGATGACACACGGCGGCGAAGTGCATCTTGCAATGGCGTTCAACCCATCGCACCTTGAAATCGTATCCCCGGTTGTTGAGGGCTCTGTTCGCGCCCGTCAAACCCGTCGCGCGGATGATCAAGGTAATCAGGTTGTTCCCGTAATCATGCACGGTGATGCGGCCTTTGCCGGGCAGGGCGTGGTGATGGAGACCTTCCAAATGTCCCAGACCCGCGGGTTCGGGGTGGGCGGTACCATTCATATCGTCATCAATAACCAGGTTGGCTTTACCACCAGCAAACAGGAAGATGCCCGCTCCACAGAATATTGCACCGACATTGCCAAGATGGTGCAGGCGCCAATACTGCATGTAAACGCCGACGATCCGGATGCCGTTATTTTTGTGACTCAAATGGCGATGGATTATCGCAACGAGTTCAAGCGTGACGTGGTTATCGATCTGGTATGTTACCGCCGCCGCGGGCACAACGAAGCCGATGAGCCCGCTGCAACCCAGCCGATGATGTATGAAAAGATTCGTAAGTTGAAAACGACCCGCAATATTTATGCAGAGACGCTGATTGCTGCAAATGTTGTGACCGAAGACGAAGTTAAACAAATGGAAAACGAATACCGCGACGCGCTAGACAATGGCGAACACGTGGTTAAGTCTTTGGTGAAAGAACCGAATAAAGACCTTTATGTCGACTGGGCACCGTATCTTGGCCATGAGTGGACCGCCAAGTGTAAGTCCAGCGTGCCATTAAAAACGGTCCAGAGCCTTGGCAAGAAGCTGACTCATATTCCTGAAGGGTTCAGTGTTCAGCGTCAGGTTTCCAAAATTGTTACCGATCGCGAGAAAATGACAGCCGGTGCGCTGCCCATTAATTGGGGTTACGGTGAGATCATGGCTTACGCGACTTTGCTCAACGAAGGTCATCCTGTTCGGATAACCGGTCAAGACGTAGGGCGAGGCACCTTCTCGCACCGCCATGCTGTGTTGCACAACCAAAAAGACGGTTCCAGGCATATTGCGCTTGCGCAGCTTTCCGATACACAGCCAAAGTTCGAAATATACGACTCGTTGCTTTCGGAAGAGGCGGTAATGGCGTTTGAATATGGTTACGCAACCACTACACCAGATACTTTGGTGGTGTGGGAGGCCCAGTTTGGCGATTTTGCCAATGGTGCCCAGGTTGTTATTGACCAGTTCCTCACAAGTGGTGAACTCAAGTGGGGACGTTTGTGCGGTCTTACCTTGCTGCTTCCGCATGGTTATGAAGGCCAGGGGCCAGAGCATAGTTCCGCTCGCCTTGAGCGATTCCTTCAGCTATCTGCCCAGCACAATATTCAGGTGTGCGTGCCTACAACGCCGTCTCAGGTCTTCCACATGTTGCGTCGACAGGTGAAGCGTCCTCTGCGTAAGCCGTTGATCGCTATTACGCCCAAGAGTCTGCTGCGCCACAAAGAAGCCACATCAAATCTGGACGATCTCACCTCGGGCACGTTCAAAACAGTGCTGCCCGAGAAGGAAGCGCCAGATACGAAAAAGGTCACCCGGGTTGTTCTTTGCAGCGGTAAGGTTTTTTATGATCTTCTGGAAAAGAAAAAGACCGATGAGCGTGATGATGTTGCTCTTGTGCGCATTGAGCAGCTTTACCCGTTCCCGAACGAAAGTTTGGACGAAGTCTTGGCTCAGTATCCTAAACTGAAGCACGTTGTATGGTGCCAGGAAGAGCCCATGAACCAAGGGGCCTGGTATTGCAGTCAGCACCACATGCGCAATGCGCTGCAACGGCTTAACCCCAAATTGAACCTTCAGTACTCAGGTCGTGAGGCCTCTGCTGCTCCGGCAGCAGGACACATGTCTGTCCATATTGAAGAGCAGAAAAAACTTGTTAACGACGCGTTCGAAATCTGACGAGCTACCGAACTAAGGAACTGTAATGACTACTGAGATTAAAGCCCCCGTTTTCCCGGAGTCGGTCGCAGAGGGTACCGTCGCTACTTGGCATAAACAGCCTGGCGAAGCCTGTTCACGTGACGACCTGATTGTTGATATTGAAACCGATAAAGTAGTTTTGGAAGTGGTTGCGCCGGCTGATGGCGTGATTGAAGAGATTGTAAAAGGTGAAGGCGACACCGTAGAAAGCGGCGAAGTGATTGGTAAATTTAAAGAAGGCGCTGAGGGTAAGTCTGGCGCTTCTGAGAGCAAGGCGGGGACCGAAAAAGCAGAAGCAGAGAATGCCGGCGCTGACAAGGGCGAAGCGAAAGCTCAGCAAAGCCAGGATTCTGGCGATGCGATTCTCAGCCCGGCAGCGCGCAAACTTGCTGATGAAAATAACGTGGACCCAGGTGCCGTTAAAGGCACAGGCAAAGATGGGCGCGTTACTAAGGAAGATGTTCAGAATCATGTAGATAACGGGCAGTCTTCAGGCGGATCCTCAAAGTCGGCAGCGCCGGCAGCCATGCCTGAAGTAAATGTTGCTGCGGGCGAACGCCCGGAGAAGCGCGTTCCGATGACTCGCTTGCGGGCCAGCATCGCCAAGCGTTTGGTTAATGCGCAGCAAACCGCAGCCATGCTGACCACCTTTAACGAGGTCGACATGGGTCCGATCATGGATCTGCGCAAGCAATACCAGGACAGCTTTGTAAAGCGCCACGACATCAAGCTGGGCTTTATGTCTTTCTTTGCCAAGGCCGCAACCGAGGCACTCAAGCGTTTTCCTGCCGTTAACGCATCGATCGACGGCAACGATATGGTTTACCACGGCTACCAGGATATCGGCGTAGCTGTCTCCACCGATCGTGGCTTGGTGGTTCCGGTGATTCGCGATGTCGATGCACTGGGGTTGGCCGACATCGAGAAGACAATTGTTGACTACGGCACCAAGGCAAAAGGTGGCAAGCTTTCAATTGACGATATGACCGGTGGTACGTTTACCATTACCAACGGTGGTATTTTTGGCTCGCTTATCTCTACACCGATTCTTAACCCGCCGCAGACGGCTATTCTGGGTATGCATAAGATCCAGGAGCGTCCGATGGCAGTGAATGGCAAGGTGGAGATCCGTCCAATGATGTACCTTGCATTGTCTTATGACCACCGCATGGTTGATGGCAAAGAGGCTGTGCAATTCCTTGTGGCTATCAAGGAAATGCTCGAGGACCCGGCGCGTATTTTGCTGGACATCTGAGCTGACACTTAACGAATCAGAAAACAGGACTAACTATGTCTGACAAGTACGACGTAATCGTCATTGGCTCTGGCCCAGGGGGCTATGTAGCCGCCATAAAAGCCGCTCAGCTTGGCCTCAAAACCGCATGTGTTGAGTCGTGGAGTTCCGCTGACGGCAAAAGCCAGGTGCTTGGTGGTACCTGCCTGAACGTGGGTTGCATCCCTTCCAAGGCGTTGCTGGAAATTTCTCATAAATTTGAGGAAGCAAATCACGATTATGAGATGCAGGGCATCATCGCCAAGGATGTCAAAATTGACGTCGCTAAAATGATGGAGCGCAAGAGTGGCATCGTTAAGCAGCTAACTGGCGGCATCGCCGGGTTGTTTAAAGCCAACGGCGTTACCTCTATATATGGCCATGGCAAGTTGTTGGCTAAGCGTCAGGTTGAAGTCACCGATAAAGACGGTAAGACAAAAACCTACGAAGCCGATAACGTGATCATTGCAACCGGCTCCAAGCCCATCGATATTCCGCCTGCACCTATGACAGAAGGTTACATTGTCGATTCAGAAGGCGCGTTGGAATTTGATGAAGTTCCCAAACGTCTAGGTGTTATTGGTGCCGGCGTTATCGGGCTTGAGCTTGGCAGCGTTTGGGCGCGGCTAGGCTCTGAGGTGACTGTGCTGGAAGCTCAGGATACGTTCTTGCCTGCAATAGACCAACAGATTGCCAAGGATGCCCTTAAGCAGTTCCGTAAACAGGGTCTTGATATTGTTATGGGCGGCCGTGTAACCGGTGCCGAGATCAAGCGCAAACTGGTCAACGTGAGCTATGAAGACAGCAAGGGCAAGCAGGACCTGAAGGTTGATAAGTTGATTGTTGCGGTGGGCCGTCGGCCATACACCGACAACCTGCTTGCCGCGGATGCCGGCGTTAATCTGGATGAGCGTGGCTTTATCTTTGTTGACGATCAGTGCAAAACGGAAGCGCCGGGTGTTTGGGCAGTGGGCGACGTTGTTCGCGGCCCGATGTTGGCGCACAAAGCTTCCGAAGAGGGTGTTATGGTTGCCGAGCGCATTGCTGGCCAGAAACCCCAAGTGAACTATGACTGCATTCCGAATGTTATCTATACATCACCAGAATTGGCTTGGGTAGGTAAGACGGAAGAGCAACTTAAATCTGAAGGTGAAGCCTACAAGGTTGGTGTTTTCCCGTTTGCGGCCAACGGTCGCGCCATGGCTGCAAACTCGGCCTCTGGCATGGTGAAAATCATTGCTGACGAGAAAACCGACCGGATTCTTGGCTTCCACGTTGTAGGGCCGCAGGCATCGGAAATCGTTGCCCAAGGTGTTATTGCCATGGAATTTGGCTCCAGTGCAGAAGATCTGGCGCTGACTTGTTTTGCACATCCGACTCTTTCCGAGTCTGTGCATGAGGCAGCTCTGGCCGTTAACGATGGCGCGATTCATGTCGCGAACCGTCGCAAAAAGAAATAACGCAAACCAGGAAGCAGGGGCGCCCATGAAGGCGCCCCTTTACCATAAAAATAGCTGATTTCCGGTTGCGATCATGGTGAGCTGAGGTGATCCCCTGCTCATCGAAACGAATTCGCAGTAAAGACTCCTCCTATGGGGAGCAGCGGGTTCACTTCCGTACGTGGTTATCCTCCATCAATAAGCGGGACACTAACTATGAATTTGCATGAATATCAGGGCAAACAGCTTTTTGCTGAATATGGCTTGCCTGTCTCACAGGGAATCGCCTGCGACACGCCAGATGAAGCCGTTGCAGCTGCAGAAAAGATTGGCGGCAACAGCTGGGTTGTTAAAGCCCAGGTTCACGCCGGCGGTCGTGGTAAAGCCGGCGGTGTAAAGCTGGTTAAGAGCACTGACGACATCCGCGCGTTCGCAGAGCAGTGGTTGGGCAAGCAGCTGGTTACTTTCCAGACCGACGAGCACGGCCAGCCGGTTAGCAAGATTTTGGTTGAGTCCCTGACCGACATCGACCAGGAATTGTACCTGGGCGCGGTAGTCGACCGTGGTACTCGTCGTATCGTTTTCATGGCATCCACCGAAGGTGGTGTTGAGATTGAAACCGTTGCGGAAGAAACGCCTGAAAAAATTCTGAAAGCTGAAATTGACCCGCTGGTCGGCCCGCAGCCATACCAGGGCCGTGACTTGGCCTTTCAACTTGGCCTGGAAGGCAAACAGATTGGCCAGTTCGCCAAGATTTTTATGGGTCTGGCAAAACTGTTTGAAGACTATGACCTGGCGCTGATGGAAATCAACCCGCTGGTTATTACTCCGGCTGGTGATTTGCACTGTCTGGACGCCAAAATTGGCGCAGACGGTAATGCTCTGTATCGCCAGAAGAAGCTGCAAGACATGCGCGACCCTTCACAGGAAGACGCTCGTGAAGCAGAAGCAGCTGCTTGGGAGCTGAACTATGTTGCGCTTGAAGGCAACATTGGCTGCATGGTGAACGGTGCTGGTCTGGCCATGGGCACCATGGACATTATCAAGCTTTCGGGTGGCCGTCCGGCCAACTTCCTGGACGTTGGCGGCGGTGCGACAAAAGAGCGTGTGTCCGAAGCGTTTAAGATCATCCTGTCTGACGATGCAGTACAAGCCGTACTGGTTAATATCTTCGGCGGTATTGTTCGCTGCGATATGATTGCTGAAGGTATCATCGGCGCAGTGAAAGAAGTGGGCGTTAAAGTGCCCGTGGTTGTTCGCCTTGAAGGTAACAACGCTGAACTGGGCTCCAAGGCACTGGCTGAAAGTGGCCTGAACATCATCGCCGCTAGTAGTTTGGCTGATGCTGCTGAGCAAGTCGTTAAAGCTGCAGGGGGTAAATAATGAGCATCCTGATTAATAAAGACACCAAGGTTATCTGCCAGGGCTTTACCGGCGCACAGGGTACATTCCACTCTGAGCAGGCGATTGAGTATGGTACGAAAATGGTTGGCGGCGTAAGCCCGGGTAAAGGCGGCACAGAGCACCTTGGCCTGCCAGTGTTCAACACCGTACGCGAAGCTGTGGAGAAGACCGGTGCTCAGGCAACCGTTATCTATGTACCCGCTCCGTTCTGCAAAGATGCCATCATTGAAGCAGCAGATGCCGGCCTTGAGCTGATTGTGTGCATCACCGAAGGCATTCCGACCATCGACATGCTATATGCCAAAGAATACGTTGATCGTAAAGGCGTACGCATGATCGGTCCTAACTGCCCAGGTGTTATCACCCCGGGTGAGAGTAAGATCGGCATCATGCCAGGGCATATTCATAAGCCAGGCAAGGTTGGTATCGTATCTCGTTCCGGCACCCTGACTTATGAAGCAGTTAAGCAGACCACAGACTTCGGTTATGGCCAGTCTAGCTGCGTAGGCATTGGTGGCGACCCCATCCCAGGCTCTAACTTCATCGATATTCTTCAGTTGCTGCAGGACGACCCGCAAACTGAAGCCATCGTGATGATTGGTGAAATCGGCGGTACGGCTGAGGAAGAAGCGGCGGCGTTCATCAAAACAAACGTGACTAAGCCAGTGGTTTCCTACATTGCCGGTGTTACTGCACCTCCGGGCAAGCGTATGGGCCACGCCGGTGCGATTATCTCCGGCGGCAAGGGCACTGCAGACGAAAAGTTTGCGGCCCTGAACGACGCCGGTGTTAAAACCGTGCGCAGTCTGGCCGAGATTGGCAAGGCTCTGAAGGAAGTAACCGGCTGGTAAGCGGATTTCTTTCTTAAAACCCCCCGTTCTGTTCTGCAGAGCGGGGGTTTTTTATTTATAATGCCGGGTCGTCTGATCTACTATGGGCGAATCCTATTCAAAAGAAGGAGTTTGTGCTTTGAGTTCAGTAGATTCCCAGCAAAGGGTTTTGTCAGGTATGCGGCCAACCGGCAAGCTTCACCTTGGCCACTACCATGGTGTGCTAAAAAACTGGGTGAAACTCCAGCACGAATTCGAGTGCTTCTTCTTTATAGCAGACTGGCATGCATTAACCACTCAGTACGATGATCCTTCGGGTATCGAGCAAAGCGTCTGGGACATGGTGATCGACTGGTTGGCCGCTGGGGTCAATCCAGGCTCGTCTACCATGTTTATTCAATCCCAGGTGCCAGAGCATGCAGAATTGCACCTGCTTTTATCTATGATTACGCCACTGGGTTGGTTAGAGCGTATTCCCACTTACAAAGATCAACAGGAAAAATTGCGGGAAAAGGATCTGGCAACCTACGGCTTTCTTGGTTACCCGCTTCTGCAAACCGCCGACATACTGATGTATCGAGCGGGCAGGGTACCGGTGGGAGCAGACCAGGTGTCCCACGTTGAAATTACCCGAGAGATCGCGCGCCGTTTTAACCATATTTATGGGCGTGAAATAGGGTTTGAAGAGCAGGCAGAATCGGCCATCGTTAAGATGGGTAAGAAAAATGCCAAACTTTACCGCACTCTTAAAAGACGCTATCAGGAAGAAGGCGATTTAGAAGCGCTTGATACTGCTCGTGCCCTGCTTAAGGAGCAGCAGAATATTTCCCTTGGCGACCGCGAGCGTCTTTATGGCTATATTGAAGGGGGCGGAAAGATTATTTTGCCAGAACCCCAACCATTGTTGACACCGGAATCCAAAATGCCGGGGCTGGATGGGCAAAAAATGTCCAAATCCTACAATAACTACATTGGCTTAAGAGAAGCGCCAGACAGTGTGGCCCAGAAAATTCGTACCATGCAAACTGACCCCCAGCGCGTTCGACGCACAGATCCGGGCGAGCCCGAGAAGTGCCCGGTTTGGGGCCTGCACAAGGTGTATTCTGATGAGGCCACAAAAGAGTGGGTTGAGGTTGGCTGTCGCAACGCGGGTATCGGTTGTCTTGAGTGCAAAGCGCCACTGATTGAAGCCATTGTTGAAGAGCAGCGGCCATTACATGAGCGAGCTAAAGAGTACGAAGGCAATCCAGACCTTGTGCACTCGATTCTGCAAGAAGGGCGTGAACATGCCAGAGATGCCGCCCGCGATACGCTAGAGGACGTACGAGCTGCCATGGGCTTAAGCTATCGATAACCCCGAGTCATCGCCGGTGGCACGGGTGTCAGGCAAGCCGCTGGTTGATCTCCCCAGCGACCTGTATATTCCGCCGGATGCCCTTGCAGTGTTTCTTGAGGCTTTCGAAGGCCCTCTTGACCTTCTGCTTTACCTCATTCGACGCCAGAATATGGACATTCTGGACATCGACGTAAGCGACATCACCCGGCAGTACATGGACTACATTGGAGCGGTTGAAGCCATGCGCTTTGATCTGGCTGCAGAATATCTGGTGATGGCAGCTACGCTGGCAGAGATCAAATCTCGCATGCTTTTGCCGAGGCAGGAGTGCGATGAAGATGAAGAGGTGGATCCAAGAGCAGAACTGATTCGCCGGCTGCAACAGTACGAGCGGTTCAAGCAGGCTGCAGAGGATATTGATGCACTGCCGCGCATGGAGCGAGACACCTTGCCTGCATCTGCTGCTTTGCCACAGTTAGCTTCAAATCAGCCCCACCCGGATGTCGATATGCAGGACATGCTGCTTGCGCTCCAAGGCGTGCTGAAGCGTGCGGATCTTTTTACCAGTCATCATGTGGAAAAGGAACGATTGTCCACCCGAGAACGGATGTCAGCCATTCTGGCGACGTTACAGGACGATCAGTTTGTCGCTTTTCAAAGCCTGTTTACCGTAGAAGAAGGGCGGCTTGGGGTAGTGGTTACCTTTATAGCAACGCTGGAGCTGGTGAAAGAGCAGCTGATTGAGTTAGTACAAGCAGAAGTGCTGGGCTCGATTCACGTGCGTGCACGGGCCGCCCGGTAGAACACTCCGCCCCGAAAACGGGAGAGTTGTGCGGAGAGTTATGGAGAACCATCATGAATGAAGAGCATCTTTCCAGAGTTCAGGTTATTGCCGAAGCGGCGCTACTTGCGGCAGGTAGGCCCCTGACTCTTGATCAGCTGCGAGAGCTGTTTACCGAAGATGAGCGCCCGACCCGGCAGATCATGGAGCATGTAATGATGCTCGTTGGCAGTGCCTGTGAAGGACGTGGCTTCGAGCTACGTAAAGTGGCCAGCGGCTACCGTCTTCAGGTTCGAGAGGAGTTTGCGCCTTGGGTCAGCCGTTTGTTTGAGGAAAAGCCTCAGAGATATTCCCGAGCCCTGCTGGAAACTCTTGCTTTGATTGCCTATCGTCAGCCCATCACCCGTGGTGAGATTGAGGACGTTCGGGGTGTTACGGTAAGCAGCAATATCATTCGTACTTTACTTGAGCGAGAGTGGGTGCGCGTTGTTGGGCACCGGGATGTTCCAGGCCGGCCGGCCATGTATGCGACAACCCGGCAGTTTCTCGACTATTTCAATCTTTCTGGCCTGGGTCAGTTGCCGCCGTTATCCGAGATACGAGATTTGGACGAAATAGGCCGGGAGATCGAAAAGAATATTCAGGCTGAGATTACGTTTGATTCAGCACCGCCAGAGCCCGCGGACGAAAGCCCTCCAGACCAGACAATTCACTGATACCATTCGGGTATCAGTCAGCGACTAAGGATTATTTTCATGGCGTCAGAACGCCCCGGAAAAAAAGCAAAACCGGCCGCAGATACGGCCACGAACGAAGGCCCGGAGCGGATCCAAAAACTCCTTGCCCGGGCCGGTATCGGCTCGCGCCGGGAAATTGAAGGCTGGATGGAGTCTGGGCGTCTTACGGTAAATGGTGATCCTGCGGAACCGGGTCAGAAGGCCACGGTGAACGACCGTTTTGAGCTGGACGAAAAGCGCCTGGATGTTGCCGGGGCGGCTGTCACGGTGCGTCGGGTTCTGATCTACAACAAACCCGAAGGCGAACTAACCACCCGCAAAGACCCTGAGGGGCGGCCAACGGTTTTCGACCGTCTGCCAAGGCTCAAAGATACCCGTTGGATATCCATCGGCCGGCTAGACATCAATACCACGGGGCTTGTACTGTTCACCACAGATGGTGAGTTGGCCAACCGATTGATGCATCCTTCTAGTCAGATTGACCGTGAATATGCCGTCAGAGTGTTTGGTGAGGTTGATGACGCCATGATTGAACGCTTGATGGCGGGTGTACTGCTTGAAGACGGTCTGGCCAAGTTCAGCGATATCAGCCCAGCGGGCGGCAGCGGAATGAACCGTTGGTTCCACGTAACGCTTCTGGAAGGCCGTAATCGTGAAGTTCGACGTTTGTGGGAATCCCAAGGCGTGCGTGTAAGCCGTTTGAAGCGGGTACGTTATGGGCCCATTTTCCTACCTAGCCGACTGACACTTGGTAAGTGGGAAGAGTTAGACCAAAAGGCAGTGGATGCGCTTAGTCGCACGGTCGGGCTTGCCTCTGTTGATATACCGCAGAAAACACCGGACGAAAAGGCAGCGCACGAGCGGCAGAGAAGAAAGAGCCCAGGTGGTGGCGCCAGAAAACCCGGAACCCGGCGTTGGGATGTGAGTGACAGTAAGCCCGCCCGCAGCGGTAACTCTGATAAAGCTCGGGGCGGTGCAGGTAAGTCGCAGAGAGGATCCGGTAGACCTCGTAAGGCTCATTCTGGCAAGTAGAGTGCCTCGGGTGGCCTAAGAGTGCTTTTGAGTAGGCTTTTCAGCCAATGCTTGCAAACACCTTAGTGCAATTCCGGCCCTGCGCTTTTGCCCTGTAAAGTGCTTCGTCCGCGCGGGCTATCCAGTGGTTCGCGCTTTCTTCCGGCAGGTGCCGGGCTACGCCGCAGCTGATGGTTGCACAGAGTTCTGTGCCGCCGCAGTCTATTCTGAGTCTGGCAACAGCGCTGCGTACTCTATCTGCTACATGTTTGGCTTCCTGCTCGCCTGTGTGAGGAAGCAGTATAGCGAACTCTTCTCCTCCGAAGCGGTAGACGCTATCTGAGTTCCTGATTGCATCGTCTAGTGCTTCGGCAGTCAATCGCAGCAGGTGGTCGCCCACCACGTGTCCTTGTTGATCGTTTACTGTTTTGAAATGATCCAAGTCGCAAAGTATCAGCGAATACTCCTTGCCATGGCGGTCTGAGAGCAGGCTTGCACGCTCCAAGTGCTCATCCAGAGCGCGCTTATTGGGGATAGACGTAAGAGCATCGGTTAGCGCCGCCTGCTCAATCGTTATAAACTGACAGGCGTTGCGTAGTGGGCAAATCGCTGCGCTGATAAACATTTCAATGCCCTGTAACTCGTCGTCTGAAAACTTCTGCCGACGAGTTAGAGTTAGAGTGCCGTAACACACGCCTTCAAGGTTAAGTCGATATTCACAACGGTGAGGCCCGCCCATTCCCGTTGCGTATACGAAATCCCGGCGAGCGACCTGGTGCCGATAGGTTAGGGCATCAAATGGAATCGTGTTTCCGATCTCTTCGGCCAGAATGCCAAGCTGAGTTTCCAAAGAAAGGCTGGTGGAGAGTCTGCGCGTAAGCTTTGTAAGAGGATCGGGAGTGTTTGACCACCCGTGGTAGGCCTGTCGCAAGGCTGCCAAATCTTTTGGCTGAGTGGTGTTTCGCTGTATCGATGGTATGTTTTTCACTACGGCTTACTCTCTGGCAAAAGTTGTCAACGCTTAGTGGGTGTGCAGCATTGTTCGTGCCTGGTTATTATATGTACTTGTAAATCAGAATCTTGAAGGCGTATTTTGATGTGTGTTGAGGAGGGCGTGAGGTCATGTTGAGTACAGCGTCAAAAATACGGCAAGCTTCGTCCGGCGAAACCGTACGCTGGCACAAAATGCTCGTTTAAGGGGGGTGGGGATGAAGAGCCCTTGTGGTAAACTCACCGGCTTATATTCGCGCCGTTTTCAGAAGTGAGCAGCATTGCGTATGACGTTTCAGGCCCCAGAAAGTCTCTCCGAACAGATCGCCCAACATCTAGGGCAGCGGATTGTTACGCGGGATCTGAAACCTGGGAGTCGCATTCAGGAGCTTAAGGTTTCCGGTGACCTCAGCGTAAGCAGGGGCTCTGTTCGTGAAGCCTTGCTGATTCTCGAGCGTAGGCATTTAGTTGAGATTTTCCCCCGCCGGGGCGCCGTGGTTTCAGGCCTGACGGTGGCCAGTGTTAATAACCTCTATGACATTTATATTGATCTGCTATGCATGCTCGGGCGCAAAGTTATCGAACGCTGGAGCGGTGACGAACTGGGCGGCGTTATGAGGCGAGTCCGGGAAGTTGAAGCCGTTATTCAGGCAGTAAATTCAACCGGGCCAGATGCCGCTGAAAAAGTAATTGATGCGGGCTTCGGGGTAATGCGTTATGCCTACGAGCTGGTTGATAATCCGTTTCTTGAAGAAACGTTAGAGAACTTCAGGCCGGCGATTAGCCGTACCTATTTTGCTGCGCTTGAGAATTTCCAGGAAGGCGTTGGGCAAACCGCGGTCTTTTTTCAGCACTTGGGTGAAGCTGCGTTAAGTGGCGATGCAGATCGACTGCAATCAGCAATACAAGCCTTTGGTGAGCATCAGCGCCAGCTGATATTGAGCATTCTCAGGGAGGAGGAGCGCGCGTGACATGCGCCTGAAATCCATCAAGCTTGCCGGGTTTAAATCATTTGTCGACCCTACAACGGTCCCATTTCCCACCAATATGACGGCGGTGGTTGGTCCCAATGGTTGCGGTAAATCTAACATTATCGATGCTGTCCGCTGGGTAATGGGCGAGAGCTCCGCGAAGTACCTGCGTGGCGAATCCATGACCGATGTTATCTTCAACGGTTCCAGCGCCCGCAAGCCCGTGGGCCAGGCGACGATTGAGCTGGTCTTTGATAACAGCGATGGGTCTGCACCGGGAGAGTTCGTTAGCTTCAACGAAATTTCAGTGCGTCGCCGGGTTTCCCGCGAAGGTCAGTCAGAGTACTTTCTCAACGGCTCCAAATGCCGACGCAGGGATATCACCGATCTATTTCTGGGTACAGGTCTGGGCCCTCGAAGCTATGCCATTATCGAGCAGGGCATGATTTCACGGCTGATTGAGGCCAAACCAGAAGAACTACGAATCTACATTGAAGAAGCAGCGGGCATATCGAAATACAAGGAGCGCCGCCGGGAAACGGAAAACCGGATGCGCCGCACCCAGGAAAACCTTGAACGCCTCACAGATCTGCGTGAAGAGCTGGGGCGCCAGCTGCAGCATCTTGAGCGTCAGGCAGCCGCCGCGGAAAAATACAAATCCTACAAGCACGATGAGCGTCAGAAAAAAGCGGAGCTAACGGTTTTGCGCTGGCGATCCCTGGATAACGATCTGCAAATCTGGCGGGAAAAAATCCGTGATACCGAACTGGAGCTCGAAAAGCAGCTTACCGGTCGCATCAGTCTCGAAACGTCTCTCGAATCCCTCCGGGACAGCCATCAGGAACGCACGGAGCATTTTAACCGTGCACAGGCCCGTTATTACGAAGCTGGTGCTGATATCGCCCGTATCGAGCAAAGCCTGGAGCATCAGCGCGAGCGCAGTAGGCAAACTGCTGCGGAGCTCGATCAAGCCATGGCCAACCAACGGGAGCTTGCCCGGGAGCTGAGCCAAGACGAAGAAAAGTTAGCGACTATCCGTGAAGAGCTCGACATGATTGAGCCTGAGCAGGAGGCTTTGGCCATCCGTTCTGAAGAATCTGGAGAGAAGCTCCAGCAGGCGGAAGATGCAATGAGCGAGTGGCAGCAGTGTTGGGAAGAGTTCAGCTCACGCTCCGCTGATGCTCGCCGCGAGGCTGAACTTGCGCAATCCCGAATACGCTCCCTAGACGAGGCGATAGAGCAGCTTTTGGTGCGCCAGCGCAAGCTCCATGATGAGCAAGCACAGCTAGATGGGCAGGTTGATCGCGCAGGTCTTGAGGAATGTTTGGAGCAGCAAGAAGCTCTGGAATTGCTGCGTGAGGAATCAGCAGAGCGAATTGAAGCGGTGCAGGACGAGCTCCACGATGCCCGCCATAACCAGCGTGATACCGAACAAAGCCTAGCTGCCGCTCGACAAAGGGTACAAAGCCTGCAAGCCGCACTGGAGTCGCAGCAGTCGTTGCTTGATGAGCAAATGGGCGGGCAAGATGACAAGTTGCAGGCATGGTTGGCGGAGCATGGGCTAGGGGAATTGCCTAGGGTTGCGGGCAATCTTCAAATAGACGATGGCTGGGAATTTGCTCTGGAACAGATCATCGGCCGATTCAGCCAAGGCCTGTTGTTGCCCGATATCGATCCTTTGGCTCAGGCTTTACAGGATGCCCCAAAAGGTCTTGCGGTTATTCAGCCTGGCTCAGGCGGCGCACCAGCCCAAGGCCTGGCGGCCAAAGTTAAAGGAATGCTTTCTGTAAATGCCATGTTGGCAGGTATCGATACCGCAGAAACCCTCGCTGGTGCCTTGTCGCATCGAGCTGGGCTTACAGAGGGTCGTAGTATTGTTACCCGTGAGGGTATTTGGGTCGCTCGCGACTGGGTACTCATGCCAGATTCTGACGCCGGTCAGATTGGCGTGATTGAACGACAGAAAAAAGTTGATGGATTGGCGGAGCAGCTGGCGCAAGCGGAGCAAGCTCTGGAAGAAGTGAGTGCCCGTTATGAGGCCTTGCAAGAACGAACTGAAAGGGCTGAAGCTACAAGGAGCGATGCCCAGGCGCAGCTAAGCGAAACAGATCGTGAGCTTAGCTTGGTGGTCTCTAAAGTCAGTGGGCTACGGGCCCGTGCCGAACAGATCGATGCACGCCTGGCACGTATTCACGAAGATGGGTCTGACGTTGCCCTGAACTTGGAAGGTAAGCAGGAAGACCTTGGTATTGCTCGTGAAGAGTGGCAGCAGGCGCTGGCCCAAACAGAAGATAGCGACGACGAAAAAGAGCGTTTGCTTGAGCAGCGTGACCTACGTCGGGACAAGCTTGATAGCTTACGCCAAGAAGCGCGCCACGATCGGGATCACGCACACCAACTGCAGCTACAGCTACAATCGCTCAGCAGTCAGCGAGACGGCTTGAGTCAGACTATAGACCGAATGCAATTGCAGAAGGAGCGGTTAGAGGAGCGCCTGGAGATACTGAGGGAATCCCGGGAAAGCGCAGAAGAGCCCATGGAAGATCTCCAAATGCAGCTCGAAGGGCTACTGGATCGCCGGCTTGCAGAAGAAGAAAAGCTTGGCGTAGCACGCGATGCACTGGAAGAAATTGATCGTGAAGTGCGGGAAAAAGAGCAGGGCAGAAGCGGTACTGACCACCGAATTCAGGATGTTCGATCTAAGCTGGAAAAGCTAAAGATGGAATCCCAAGCTCTGGAAATTCGCTCAGGCAATTACATTGAGCAGCTTCAAGAACTGGATGTGAAGCTCCAGGACATACTGTCGCAACTGCCTGAAGATGCAAATCAGGACGACTGGGCAACAGAACTTGAAAAAATCGGCAACCGTATTCAGCGCCTTGGGGCTATTAACCTAGCGGCGATTGATGAATATCAAGTTCAGAGTGAGCGGAAAACCTATCTTGATAGCCAGCACGACGACTTAACCGAAGCGCTAGAAATTCTTGATACCGCGATCCGAAAAATTGATCGGGAAACCCGTCAGCGCTTCAAGGAAACCTTTGATAAAGTAAATAGCGGCCTTCAAGCGCTGTTCCCGAAAGTGTTTGGTGGCGGCAATGCTTACTTGGAACTTACCGGTGAAGATTTATTGGAAACGGGTGTGGCCATTATGGCGCGCCCTCCTGGCAAGAAGAACAGTACAATTCACCTGCTTTCAGGTGGTGAAAAGGCATTAACAGCCATCGCTCTGGTATTCTCCATTTTTCAGCTCAACCCAGCGCCGTTTTGTATGTTGGATGAAGTTGATGCGCCCCTGGACGATGCCAACGTTGGGCGTTATGCCAACCTGGTCAAAGAAATGTCGACCCAGGTTCAATTTATTTACATAACTCATAACAAAATCGCCATGGAAATGGCCGATCAACTTATGGGCGTTACCATGCACGAACCAGGATGCTCGCGACTGGTAACCGTGGATGTGGAAGCGGCGGTAGCGCTGGCAGAAGCCTAAAAAACGGCTTGACCAGAATTCCGCCAAGAATGACAAAAAGGCCATGTGGCATGGCTTTGCGTTGTATTCACTACGCGCTTTTTTTAGAGTAGCAACTGGGGCACCTTATTTGCTCTCGGATCCGATCTGCAAACAGGACAGCAGCACTATGTCACTTAGGGAATGGTTAATCGCCATCGGCACCCTGGTAATCATCGCCATTGTTATCGACGGCTTAAGGCGCATGCGCCGTGCTCGCAAAGAATCCATTGCGATTTCTTCCGGTATGGGCGCCGATGAGCTGAAAGAATCTCCGCTGGATGAGTATCATAATCCGGAGCTCCCGAATGGGGGCGCGAGAACAATTTCAAATGATACGCTTGAGGAGCGAGGCTATGTTCGACGTGAAAAACCGTCGCGTTTCCAAACTCCGAAACAGAAGCCAACACGGCCCGTTCGTGAAACTCTGAGAGACGAAACCTTCGCATCCGAGCAGAGCCCGGGCCCATCGCCCGAGGAGCCTCCTCAGGATGAAATTGAAGAATGGATGCAAGAAGACGATGAGGCATCCGGGTTTTCTTCTATCGAGCAAGAAGAGTCAGCCCTGGACACCGGGTGGGGTGCGGCGGATGACGATCTGACGGAGCCTACGCCAGCGCCACCTGCAAGTACCGCAACCGATGTAGAAGAAGATACTTTGCGCCGTGAGCCAACAAGCCCGGACCCAGATCTGCCTCTTGCAGGTGCCAATCGCCCCGAAGCCCGTGAAGTTATCGTGATTAACGTACTTGCACCTCAGGGGGAGGACTTCAGCGGAACGGCCTTGCAGAAGCTATTTGAAGCCTGTGGCTTGGCGCATGGTGATATGAACATTTATCACCGACATGAGGCAGAAGATACCATCAGCCCAGTGCAGTTCAGCGTCGCGAATGCGGTGGAACCGGGTACCTTTACGCCCAACGACGTAGCTGCCATGACGACGCCGGGCATTAGCTTTTTCATGAGCATGCCGGGGCCGACCAGTGCGCTGCAGGCCTTTGACTTTATGCTGGAAACTGCCCAGTGTGTGGTTCGTAATCTTGGTGGCGAGCTTAAGGATGAACGGCGCAGCGTGATGACAGCCCAAACAATTGAGCACTGTCGTCAGCGCATCCGCGAGTATGAACGTAAGCAGCGGTCGCCACGCCACTGATCCAATCTGGGTCAGAATGGAAATGATAATGCCCGGAGCTATCCGGGCATTTTTTTGACAGCCAAGAGCACGCATTTATGAGCAAGCCTTCAGCGGATGATATCAAGTTGGCCGAGGAACTGCGGTCTGCCCTTGATGAGCATAATTACCGGTATTACGTGCTGGACGATCCGGGTATTCCGGATGCAGAGTATGACCGCCTGTTCCGAGAGCTGCAGAAGCTTGAGACCGACTACCCTGAATTGGCATCGGATGATTCGCCCACCCGTAGGGTGGGAAGCAGAACCGAGACAAGCTTTGATGAAGTGATTCATCGTTTGCCCATGCTGTCGCTTGATAACGCATTCAACGAAGACGAACTCCGTGATTTCGATCGTCGGGTAAGGGAAAGGCTCAGCAGTGAGAACGACGTTGAATACGTTTGTGAGCCAAAGCTGGATGGGCTGGCGGTCAGCCTGCATTACGAGCAAGGTTCCCTTATTCAAGCGGCTACCCGAGGCGATGGTTATGCAGGGGAAGATGTCACGGCAAATATCCGCACTATCCCATCCGTTCCGTTGCGGCTCAGAGGCAGCGATGTTCCTGGGTTGGTGGAAGTCCGGGGCGAGGTTTACATGCCACGAGCCGGCTTTGAGGCGTTGAACAAACGACTTTCGGACCGGGGTGAAAAAACGTTCGTGAATCCCCGAAACGCAGCTGCCGGTAGTTTGCGACAAAAAAAATCCAAGGTCACCGCGAAGCGGCCTCTGGAAATGTGCGCCTACAGTGTGGCGGTTACCGACGAAAGCCAATTACCGGATACCCAATGGGAGTGCCTTCAGCAGGTTCAGCGTTGGGGATTTCGGATTAACCCCGAAATGCGTAAGGCCTTGGGTGCTACTGAATGCCTGTCGGCGTACGAAGAATTGATGCAGAAGCGCGATGCACTGCCGTACGAAATTGATGGCATTGTATTCAAAGTAAACCGGTTGGACCTTCAATACTCCCTCGGGTTTGTGTCTCGTGCACCGCGTTGGGCTATTGCCCAGAAGTTTCCCGCCCAGGAAGAACTCACGGTTATTGAAGACGTGGAGTTTCAGGTGGGCCGCACGGGAGCCGTGACTCCCGTTGCGCGGCTTAAACCGGTGTTTGTGGGTGGTGTAACGGTCAGCAATGCCACGCTTCATAATATGGATGAAATCGGCCGCCTTGATGTTCACATTGGCGACACGGTGTTTATTCGCAGGGCAGGCGACGTCATTCCGAAAGTTGTGAAGGTAGTTACGGAGAAACGCCCGGCCGGCGCAAAAATGGTAGAACTCCCCAAGCAGTGCCCAGTCTGCGACTCGGATGTTATTCAGATAGAAGGTGAAGTGGTAGCCAGGTGCACCGGCGGTCTGTTTTGTCCCGCCCAGCGAAAAGAAGCGATCCGACACTACGCCTCCAGAAAGGCTCTGGATATAGAGGGCCTGGGCGACAAATGGATCGATATTCTCGTTGACCAAGGCATGGTGAAAACCGTTGCAGACATCTATCACCTGACCACTAAGGATTTAATCCGCCTAGACCGCATGGGTGAAAAGTCTGCCAGCAATTTGGTCGCGGCCATTGATGGTGCGCGTCAGCCGGTGCTCTGGCGCTTTCTTTATGCGATGGGTGTTCGCGAAGTGGGCGAGGCAACGGCAAAATCATTGGCGTCACATTTCGGCACTTTGGAAGCCGTAGCAGAAGCCGATGAGGAATCGCTCATAGCTGTACAGGACGTTGGCCCTATTGTTGCCGGCCATATTCGTAGTTTTTTTGAACAGACTCATAACCGTGAAACGCTCGATGCGCTGCGTGAAGCCGGCGTGAAGTGGCAGGAAGAGAAGATTACCGCCAGTGCTAAGCCGCTTCAGGGACAGACCTGGGTGCTTACAGGCACGTTGTTGGAACTGACCCGTAATGAAGCCCGAGAGAAGCTGGAAGCGCTTGGGGCGAGAGTGGCTGGCAGTGTTTCAAAGAAAACAGCTTGTGTTGTGGCGGGGGCGGCGGCGGGCTCCAAACTGGCGAAGGCAGAACAGCTAGGAGTTGAGGTGCTGGATGAAGCCGGTTTCCTGAACATGTTGAAAGAGCACAATCTGTTGTAAGCACGGCAATCTGAGAACTCGCGCAGATACCCCGTTTCCGAAACTGGCTACCATGGTGTTGTTCTGTAACTGTGTGTAAATCACTGGCTTGGGCCAGTGTGAACGCACTGCCATAACAACAATGTTCTGAAACGGATTTTCCCATGCGCGCCGAGTTTTTTCCCCACACTGTTATCGCCATGCGGCTAGCTGTTGTTCTGCTGCTAGCCATTACCGCGTCGGGCTGTAAAACGGAGAAAGATCCGGATCAGCCAACCATTTTGGGCATTCCACCGGCGACTGCCTATCTGGGTGTGGAGTACTACTACAATTTTGGTGCATACGGCGGCGAGGACATCCTCGACTATACGCTGACTAACGCGCCTTCTTGGCTTGCCCTTGAAGACACCAGCAACAAGGCTCGGCAAGGTATTATCATGCGCGGTGTGCCGGGCCTCAGTGGCGGAGCACGCGGCGATGCCGATCTTGGTAAGCTGACAGGCATTAATTTGGTGAGCACCGATGGCCAAATGGCAGGTGCCCAGCCGTTCGATATCGAAGTTAACTATAACGCCCTGTCATTGGAAGCCGACACGTTTACAGAAGGTGCGACTCCGATCAATCCGGACACCCGCCGTGAGCATTGCGCCCTGCCTGATATGGAAACAGCTGGGGAGCACAGCTTTACCATCAATACCTACGATGGGAACGGCGATGTTTCAGGCACCCGTGATCTTACTTTGCCTACCCGGCCGGTTTTCGCGAAAGTGATACTGGATCGACCCTCAGTAACCCGAGTAGCCGTTGCCTTCGAACTAACGTCAGATTACGACGCCTCTAACTGCGACCCTGGGGTTACCGCCCCCCATCAACGTTGTGATCACAGTAAGGCCAACGTAGGTGATGCTATTCCCGGGCAGGATATCGTGGCTCTTGGTAGCAACAGTGATCCATTGTTGGAAGATCTTTCTTATCTGACTTACGAAACCGACAGCACCGGTGTGTACACCGGTGGGGTTATCACATTCGAGCCGGGAATTACCGAGTGCTACATTCGGTTGGAGGTGGCGGATGACAGCTTTCCTGAGCCCACCGAGTCAACGCATCTGAAACTGACAGAAGTGCGTTCTGGCCTGGCCGGACTTGGAGAAACCAATGGCGGCGTGCGCACCACCTTGGTAATTGATGACAATGAACCCAAGGTGCACCTGGAGACCACGGCAGGTGGGGCACGAGATGCGTTGAACGTTGGTGATTCCCGAACTTACGTAGCGCGCCTGACAGGTGAGCGTGAGGGCGCCGTTTACGCGAAGCTGAAACATACCGACGATTCTGCCGCACGGCTTGGTACAGAATTCAGTACGACCTTGCCAAGTGACAAGCTTGTGTTTATGGAGGGTGAGGATGAGGTCACGTTTACGATTAACGTGACTGACCCGGGGTCTTATTCAAACACCGGCCCGAATGATCGTTTTATTTTGCTAGGTCTGGATACAGCTTTTCAGCTTGGTCGTGAAAACTACGTTCGTGCAGCGAGCGAGGACATGCTCCGAATTAATATCAACGAACTTACTTCCCCGTTGGTTACTAATTCCGGGAACGAATTTGTTGCAACAGATATAGCTGTCGGGCATGCCGGAAAAATATTTGTTGCCGGGTACAACAGCGCGGATAACGACAGAGTGCAGGTGCGCCTATATAGCCAGAAAGGTGACTTGCTTCAGCGGCTTGATGTTTCAGCACCGGCAGACCAATTGTCCGAGCCGGAGCCTGTAGTCGGCTTGGCAAAACGCCAGGTCACAAAGGGCAACATCAAGAGCGACCGTTTTGAACTTGTGGTGGCATACAGCACAGATAGCGCCGTGGTTGGCACCACAGAGCACGGTGGTATGGATGTTGTCAGCTCACTGTACTGGTACGACGAAGCAAGTAATGGCGGTGAGTATGTTAAAACCTGGGCCACTCGCACCGGCACCACAGGCGACGATTTGGTTCGCTGGGTAGGTATAAACTCCACAAGCGGTTTTGTTGTGATTGCCGGCGAGACCGATGGCGAATGGCCAGAGCAAACGTCTGCGGGAGGTGTAGACAGCTATCTGCAGCGCATAGACTCACAGGCTGATGGAAACAGCTTTGTTCCAAAGCTGGCCTGGACGCGCCAGGTAGGATCCTCCGCAAATGATCAAGTGGCTGGTGCAGATGCAGAAGGTGCCAGCCAGCTCCTGTTTGGCTCTGCCCGAGGGTCTGTAAACGGTGAGTCATCGCTGGGAGGCGAGGACGCGTATTTCTATACCACGGCCTCCCAAGAAGGTGGTCTCACTTTAAATCAGCGCGGTACCGACGCGGATGAGCAGGTGACGAGTGGTGTGTTGGAAGGAGCCACCTTATGGTTGCTCGGCAATGGCAGCAATAGATACACGGTTACGTTGGGTGAAGAGGATAGCTCTAGCCTGACGAGTACACCCGATTCCAGCGAGAGTGGTTTTGTTCTGGGGTATACCCTCAGCGGAGAGGTTATCCGGGCATTTAACCTGAATGATGAAGGGGATGTATCCCAAGAACGGTTTGCTGTGTTGAGCGGATTTTCCGGTGATTTGGTCGCTGCAGGGAGTACCGACGGCGACTTCACTGGCTATGCCGGCACCAGTGGCAGTAGCACAGCGATTCTCGCGCGAATGTCCCTGGTAGCCGAGCCTGAGCCAGACGCGGAGAACAGCCTGTTTCGAAACGAGTGGCGCTATCAGCTGAGCGTTGGTGACTCAGAGGTCAAACGGCTTGCTAACTATCGAGATGATGAAATTGTGGCGCTAACACGCCAAGGTTCAGATTGGCTGATTTTGCTGTTCAGCCCTGAGGGCGTGTTACTGACACCCTAAACGCTGCCTTGCTGGCCATCGGCGCTGGCATACAAGCGCAAATAGTCGGTGCTGGTGACCACGCCCACGGGCTCGTTATGAGAGTCCACAACCAGCGCGGCATTGAGCCGATGTGCCAGCATCAGCCTAGCAAGCTGATGGGCATCGGTTTCGGGAGAGACGGTCAGGAATGCAGGTAATTCAATGTGGATCAGGCTCTGGCTCAGGGCATCAGTTTGGTGCTCGTAGAGCCAGGCCAAAAGCCATTGTTGCCCTACCAGCCCGGCTACATGAGTATCTGCGGTAACCACAAGGTGGTTTGCGCCTTGTACGGTCATCGTCGTGATTGCCTCTGCGACGGTTGCGGAGGCGGATAAGGAGAAGAGTGCAGGAGTGCATATAGCAGAGACCGGCAGATAAAGCCGCTGGTCTTTGCGTTCGCCAGCCGCGGTTGCTCCGTATTCTTCCAGAGCGCGATGGCGGCCGGACTGGGCCGCTAGCTGAAACTCAGCATCCGTTGCTTCACCTCGACCGGGGTCGACCGGTTGGCTATCGGCTAGTTCGCTGACATTGCCCACGCGACGACTCCGGAGTGCGTCCGGTAGTCGTGTCCCTACTGGGCGGCCTGGCTCGCTAACAAAAATTGACACCTGTTTTATCCTCTGAAAAACAAACCCTACACACCGTGTATCGGCAGCACGGTGCAGATCATTAGCGATAACTGATTACTAAGATGCCACGTTTGGCTGTCGCATACGCCCTGTTGCCAGCCTTTTGGCTAGTGATGTCGGTAAAGCGCATGGTTGCTGTGTCAGCTGATCCGCAACAAATTCCGCGAGTAGGGGAGCGTAGGTTAGGCCTTTGCTGCCCATGCCGGTCAAAAGATAGAGTCCTTTTACCTCCTGCCCCTGCGCATCACAAAGTGGCCCGGCTACCGGCTGATAATCATGGGTTGTGCAGCGAAATCCAACGCGGCCTGCAAGCTGTTCCGGTATATCTCCAGTGGCCATATCCGCACAGAGGATGTTTGGCACCATCGATGAAAGCGTTCGGATATTCTCCCGATGACTCTCGGTTGTGGGGTCAGGCTCATCGCTGTTAAGGTCAAACGTAGCGCCGATAACGGCCAACTGTTCGCCCTTGGGGCCGTACGCTGGGTTGAGATAGCGTGCGCCGCAGATTACGGCTTGAGGGCTGTCTATTAGAGGCTCGGGCAGGTAAGTAACCTGCCCACGAATAGCCTTGAAACGAAACGTGCCTGAGCCCGGAATCAGTTGTGGGGTTAGATGCCCGGCACAGATAGCCACTTGGTCTGCGTGAATGTCTGGGTTGTCAGAGCCCGCGCCGGAAATACGCCATTTACCCTGAGTGGGCTCGACTTGCTTAACCGAGTAAGCGAACACTTTGCGAATGCTAGGGTGCACTGCGAGTGACTTACAAAGCTTGCCGGGCTCAAGCCAGCCGCAACCGGGAAACCACAAGCCACCGCTCATGAGGCAGGCACCGGTAAGCGCTTCGGCTTCCCGCCGGGTGACGGGGTACAGGAGGTCTTCTGGGTATTGATTGCGCTCAATAAACCGCCGTTGACGAGACTGCTCCGTGTCACTCCAGGAAAGTTGGATCAAACCGGTTGGATGCCAATACTCATCGCGATACGGGGCGTAATACCTTTGGCTGAACGTTAAAGCAGAGAGGGCGAGTTCGGTTTGGTGGTTAAATTCCACACCGAGCTTTACGTACATCGCGCCCTGAAGGTTGCCCGATGCGGCTGAGCCGGGCTCATCGGCTGCATCTATCAGAGTAACAGCATAGCCTCTGTGGGCCAGGTTGTTTGCAAGCAGGCACCCGGCAATACCAGCGCCAATAACAGCCGCAGCGGGCACCGGTGTACTTGGTATATCTGGTTTGCTGTGTTGGCCCGTCTCTCTAATAGCGGGTTTTTGCCAACTTTCAGGGGTTATAACTGGCTCAAAACCGTGCAGCAACCAAGCATCGGCCTTAAAGCTTAGTGTGTTCCAAGCGTCGTGCGTGTCACCAAAAAACAGCGTTAGGCGAACCCGGCCGCCTGCCAAAACAATGCGGTGAGTGCCGCGAACCAATGGCGGGTAACTGGCAATCAGTTCCTCCGCTAGGTCGCTGAGTTCTGGCCACAACGAAAGTGCCTTTTTCAAATCTTGCAAGGTCAGAGGAAAGCGTTCGGAAGCAACGAAATGAAGTGTGGCTGCATGGGATGGCCCCCAAGCTTGCCAAGTTTGCCATATGGCAAGAAAGTGCAGGCCTGTACCGAACCCGGCCTCTGCAACCACGAAAGACCCTGCTTCAGGAATTGAGGAGAAGCGCGTCGGTAGATTGTTGTGTTCGATAAAGTCGTATCGAAACTCTTCCAGCCCTTTTTCAGGGTGGAAATACGCATGCCCGAGTCGCTTGGACTTGGGAGCGCCGCCGTGCCAGCTTAGCTCCGCCGACTCTATTGCTGGCGGAATAGTGGGTAGGGGCATCCTAGGTGTCCTGCCGCATTCTATTATTCCAGCACAGTAACGCTTTCAATAATTACCGGGTTCACCGGCACGTCAGCCATGCCTCGAACACGGGCGGTTTTTACCTTCGCGATGGTATCCACCACGCCCATGCCCGCCGTTACTTTGCCGAACACCGCGTAGCCTGCTCCGCGAACGCCAGCGTTCAGGAAATCGTTGTTTCCTACGTTGATGAAAAACTGGGACGTTGCAGAGTCTGGCGCATTGGTACGCGCCATGGAGACTGTGCCGCGTAGGTTGGGCAAGGTTGCCGAGGCTTCATTCTGGATAGGCGTGCGGGTTTCCTTGCGTGCCATCTCGCGTGTAAAACCGCCGCCTTGAACCATAAAGCCGGGAATGACCCGGTGATAAATTGTGCCTTCAAAAAAACCATCGCGGGCATATTGAAGAAAGTTCTCGACGGTTTTCGGAGCTACATCCGGGCGAAGCTGCAGCTCTATGGCACCTTCGCTGGTTAGGATCCGAACTTTAGGCAATTCAGTTTTTGCGCTGTCTGCGTCGGACTGGGCGTGTGCTTGGGGTGCAAAAAGGGACAAGCCGAAAATCATAACGACGACGCGGATCACATTACTCAGGGGTTTTACCAAATTTGTCATTACCTAGCTCTCAGTCGGTTAGCGGCAGGTGGTTTTCCTGCAATACTCACATGAATTCAATTGTATCCTGATCTTACCAGATTTGATTCACAGTTCGGGAAACGCGCCGGCGCATAATCACTCGCTATCGGCTAACCTTTGATGGCGCAATTGCGTAGAAAAACACTCACCGGGCCGGGCTGTACGGTAATCACTCTGAGTAAGGGGAAAGGCTAGTGAGATTCCGTAAAGGGTTTGAGGAAAAGTCACGACTTGGACGGCTGCTGGTCAACCGTGGGTATCTTTCTGAGGGGCAAGTCGATGAAGGCCTCAGGCTACAGCGTGAGAGCGGTAAGCGCCTAGGTGAAGTTTTCATCTCAGCGGGCTGGATAACCGAGAGAGAGCTTGGTCGGGTGCTGAAGCATCAGTCGCGTTACCGCAGCGCAACGGCAATGATCACCATGGCAACTCTGCCGTTCCAGCCATTGGTTACGTTTGCGGCGAGCAATAATGCAAATGCAGGCCAGGCGGATGAAACCGGGGAGCTGTTTAATTCAGTCGGGATGCCTCCGTTGACGGAGAACGAATTGTCGGCGATTGCTGGGCAAGGCCATAGTTCGTTGCTTGACCGAATAGGGGTGCTTGCGAGCATGGGCAGCAGCCCTGGTTCAGGTGAAGGTGGCGATCAGCCGGAGCCTGATATCGTTGAGAGTATGAAACTCACCGCCAACGTGTTCGTTCCGGTGCTTAACCTTTTGGATTCAGATTTTTCAATTTCCGGCGTGCATTATCGCGAAGGGGAGCCTAAATACGTTGTAGGCGAAGATGGAGCGGTCATCATGGCCTTTCCAGAACGCATCGAAGAAATCCGTATGGGTAATATCCGGGTCAGCGGTGGGAGCAGTCCCGCCATGGGTAACGTAAGTATCCAGGACATCCGCTTCCACCCTGATTCCAGGATGACAATCTATACGCGCTGATCAGGCGCTAGCAAGAACCGTTCGATTTGAAACAGTTGTGTGCTGGCCCTTGGCGCCGTATAGCTTCTGTTGGCCTGATGCCCCCCGGAAAATGTCGGTAAGGCGAGTCAGCCGTTTCTGTAGATGGTTAATGATGCGCCCGTTGTTCTCATTGAGCATATGGCATTCGCGAAGCTTGGTGTCTGCTTCTTGCCAGAGGGCGTAAAGATCGTTAAGGCCAGCGCTGCGAATAAAGCGGGAGGGGTCGCCACTTTCCGGCCGAAAACCCATAGCCACTAGCGCGTGGATTTTCTGTTTGGCGCGCCCACGAATCTCCTCGAGAACCGCGTTCTTTTCCCGAGTCAGCGTGTCGAGTGTTTTAGTGTCGGAACCGGAAAGACAGGACTTCTCTTTATGTAGAGTCTCCGCCAAGGTTTCCAACTGGCGGATATCCAGGGAAAGAAGATTCTTCAGATCATCAATTGCAGCCATGATTTACTCATCCAAAAATGCTTTTATCCATATCAAGCATTTTTTGGGCCAGTTTCTCTGCATCGATTTTATAAGTGCCGTTCTCGAGAGCTGAGCGAATCTGTTCGATCCGGTCGTCGTCCATTTCGGGGAAATCTCCCAGCTTCTGCTCCAGCTGCTTAAGATTCCTTGCTTGGCTGCTCAAATTTACGTTTTCGCCGCGCGCACTTTGAGCCTTAGCGTTGGCCTGCTCTGGAGCGGCTTGCTTGGCGCCCTGGCTGTTGGTGGACTTGTCGGCCGTGGTTCTTTGGGTGTTGACCTGGCCTTGGCCAATTCCATTTAAGTCAACTGACATATTAATACCTGCTTTTCGGTTGAGCCACACATGCGTGGGCTGACTCGGGTTTATATCCGCTTAACGGCACGCTGTCGGCATACTTTAGGGGCAGATACATACTTTTTGTTAACATCTTGTCACATATTCAGATGGTGCTTGAGGCAGTGACGATTCCGGCGGCATCTATTTGCCGCCGGAAAAAGGCTGCCATGCACAGTGCTCGTTACATTGGCACTTCGACGTGCCCGGGAGCTGTGACATTCGCTCTTACGGTGCGGGATGAACCCAGGTTTTCTACCAAAACTTGCTCCCCAACGGATGCGTTGGCCAGGGCTTTGCCCCGGCTACGAACTGAAAAAGATCCGTTGCGGGCGGTGATAATAACATGATCGCCCCGGCTAACGGCATCTGGTGCTTCAAGCAGATCGGGGGTTAAAACGGAGCCAGCATTAACCGGCCGGCGTACAACCATGCCTTCCACTAGGTTTGCATCGGTGATTATTCCTCGCCGGCTGGCATTCACCACAACCGAGCGGGTTTTGAGCATGCTGGTGGTTACGCGTTCGCCTCGACCGAGCGGGCGACCAGCGACCAGCGCCGGGCCGTTAATAGAAACAGTGGTCGTTACGAACATGCGCCAAGGGCGCTCGCCGGTGCAGGCTACCTGTACTGAAGGGCGCTCGCTTTTCCATGGGTCGCCAGTGAACGACACCGTAAGAGCGGCAGAGCAGGGTGCCAGTGCAATTCTGCTATCAATATTGCCGGTCTCAAACGTCACCTGATAGCCCCTTTCGGCCTGTGTTTCGGTAAAGGCCTTAAGAAAAGACGTGGTTGCTTCTTGTATCTCGTTCGCAGTGGTTTTTGCCTGTACGGAGCTGGCTACGACTGACATGAACAAGGTCAATACTAAAAGCTGGGTGCGCATATGTCCTGGTTTGTCCTATGCTGTCAGTAGTACGGCAGAATTCACTGAAAATGCCTAAGGATTGCGGTGCTCTGGCCGTTAAACAGGCTAATCCGCGTGCGAGTGACGTTATTCCGTCACCCTGACAATTCAATTTAATAGAAAAGCAAAATGCATGCCGGTGCTATCCAGCATGCCAGGAGAGACTGCTATGCCAGGGGTATTGGACAGTGTAAACCAGCGTACACAGCTGGTCGGGCAGAATCGGCTAGAGCTCCTTCTCTTCCGTTTGCGCGGTCGCCAGATATACGGAATTAACGTGTTCAAGGTTAAAGAAGTTCTCCAGTGCCCTAAGCTGTCTTCCATCCCAAACAGCCGTGCGGTGGTTCGTGGTGTCGCGCACACTCGCGGCGAAACCATTCCGGTTATCGATCTGGGTATGGCTATTGGTTTGCCGGGCATCCCTCAAGAAGAGCTGTCGAATAGTTTTGTGATCATCACCGAGTACAATCGAAAAACTCAGGGCTTTTTGGTAACTGCGGTAGATCGAATAATGAACATGAACTGGGAAGATATCCTGCCGCCTCCTAAAGGTACGGGCAGGGATATCTACCTTACAGCTGTTACAAAAATCGATGACAAACTGGCAGAAATCATAGATGTAGAGAAGGTTCTTTCAGAAGTTTCTCCGCTCCGGGAAGATGTTACCGAGGCGGTTCTGAACAAGAGTGCTGAACGGGTTCCGGGGCATCTGCCAGTTTTGGTCGTAGATGACTCTGCCGTTGCGCGTCGCCAGATTGAACGCTGCCTAACTGCTATTGGCATGGAAGTGATCACCCGGAATGATGGCAAGAAAGCACTCGAGTATCTCAAAGAGATCACTGCAGATGGGTCAAAGGCAACCGACCATCTGTCATTGATTATCTCGGATGTGGAAATGCCGGAAATGGACGGCTATACACTGGTTACCCGAATTAAAAGTGATCCCGCCCTGAACGGTCTGTTTGTTATGCTTCATACCTCACTGAGCGGAGTATTCAACAAGGCTATGGTGAAAAAAGTGGGGGCGGATGATTTTATGGCTAAATTTAGCCCCGATGAGCTTGCAGAGCGAATCATGGAAATTATTGACCAGAAGTGATTTTATTCATTTAAAACTGAGAACCAATGAAAGCTGAAATTACCCCACAGGAATATGAAGCCTTCAAATCGTTCCTGCAGGATGCGTGTGGCATTTTGCTGGGCGAAAACAAGCAATACCTTGTGAAAAGCCGGCTGCGGCGGATTTTGGAAGACCACGATTTGAACTCTTTGGGGGAATTGCTCGAACGCCTGAAAAGACCGGGGCGGGGCAATCTCAAAGAGCTAGTGATCGATGCGATGACTACCAACGAAACCCTTTGGTTTCGAGACAATCATCCATTTCGAATTTTGCAAGAAAAGCTGCTTCCGGAGTTTGCAGCACGGTCTTCCATAACACCCTTGCGAATCTGGTCTGCTGCTTGTTCTACAGGCCAGGAGCCATACTCGGTTGGGATGATTGTCGACGAGTTTAGGCGCCAGAAGCCCGGCAAACTTCGTGATGTAAAAGTTATGGCCACGGACATCTCAAAAAGCGTACTTGAGATGGCTCGCCGTGGTGAGTACGAGATGATCGCCATTGGAAGAGGGCTGTCACCGGAACGGCAGAAGCAGTTTTTTACGTCGTCTAGTAACGGGGGCTGGCAGATCCGGCCGCAGATCAAAAGCATGGTTGAGTTCAAGGAGCTCAATTTGCTCGAGCGCTATATGCTGGGCAAATACGACATAGTAATGTGTCGTAATGTGCTGATCTACTTTTCCGCAGAGCTAAAGAAAGACATTTTGACCCGCATTCACGCCACGCTGAACCCTGGGGGCTACCTGATTCTTGGTGCCTCGGAGTCGCTCAACGGCTTGCCGGATCTTTATGAGATGGTCCAGTGCCATCCCGGGATTATTTACAGGAAAAAATAGGCGATGCCCTTTAATGTTTGGGTGCTGGTAGCAGCACAGGCACTGGCCATGTGCACAGCGCCCTTCATTGTGTTTATTGGCAGTATTCAAGGGCGCCTGCTTGCGCCCGCGCCAGAGTACGCCACTCTTCCTGTGGGGTTGGTTGTTGTGGGCACCGTTCTCGCCATAAAGCCGGCCACTTGGCTAATGGAGAGGCTAGGCCGCAAAAAGGTGATGCTGCTTGGCACATGCATGGGCATGCTGGCTGGGTGTCTTGGCGCTTTCGCATCCTGGCTCGGCTTCTTCCCGTTACTATGCTTGGCGGCGGTTGTCGGTGGCGCCGGGTTGGCGGTGGTTCATCAGTATCGCTTTGCCGCCATGGAATCGGTGCCGGATAAGATGGCGGGTTCCGCCGCTGCACGAGTATTGCTCGGTGGCCTGGTTGCCGCATGGCTTGGGCCCGAAATTGCCACGCTTGGCAGTGGGGCAGAGGTAGAGCATCCCTTTCTGGCAAGTTGGCTGGGTCTTGCAGGCGTTCAACTTTCAGCGCTGGTTATACTCAGCGTGGGCTATCGCGCACAAGCAGAACGGGTGAGGGAAACTCACGCCGGCGGTGGCAGGCCGCTACGGGAAATCCTTGCCAATCCGCTGATCTGGGTAGCCATCAGTGCTGCAGCCATCGGCTATGCGGTTATGAGCTTTGTTATGACCGCAACACCATTAAGCATGACTGAGATGGCAGGGCACGATCTAGACGATGCCAAGCGGGTCATTCAACTACACATCATGGCTATGTATCTACCCTCTCTTATCAGCGGCTGGCTAACGCGGGTGGTGGGCATACCGCTAATGATGGGAGTTGGGTTGCTCGCTTATTTGGGCTGTATTGTATTGGCAGCCAATGGCGTCAGTTTTCATCATTATCTGTCGGCTTTGGTGTTACTGGGGATTGGCTGGAACTTTCTGTTTGTGGGCGGTACCACTTTGTTGCCCCGTGGCTACACAGATGCCGAACGATTCAGGGTTCAGGGCCTTAACGATATTTTCGTATTTGGCTCGCAAGCCACCGCTGCTTTGTCTGCGGGGTTCATTCTTTCTTGGCTTGGTTGGTCTGCACTTGTGATGATTGCCGTGCCTTTCTTGGTTATCCATGGCTTGTTGATGGTGTTCTGGCTAACCCGGAGAGAGGGCGTGCGCTGCTAGTTTCATCACCAGGCCTACTTAGTTCTAGCAATACGGAGTTGTAGTTTATGGGCAGGATCTCCCTGCATCTTCCAGGGTGCATCATGATTGCCAGTGGTTTATTGCTGGCGAGCGTTTCGGTAGTCGCGGAAGAATTGCGAATCACACATTGGGAGCCCAGCAGCACTGCTTCGGATTCCGATACAAAGATGTTTTCTGTTACCGCGCAAGGTTTGGAAAATAAAGACATTCGCGTGATGTTTGATAACAAAGCGCTCCCTGATGCGCAGATCCAACATCGAGATGGCGGATTGACGTTTTCCTTGCAGGGGGATCATCACCGTAGTGGGCCGCTCTGGCTTGAGCAAGGGAAAGCCACGAGCAACCCGATATGGCTCAGCCTGGCTGAGAGCCACGTAGTTGCAGCAAGCGAAGATGAAGTTGCCACCAACATGGATGGATTAACCACTTACGTGGACTTGATCAGCGTTATCATTGAAGAGAGTCACGACGGTGCTGAAGAAGCCAGGCGGCTTGCGGATAAATTTAGCGCCCGCGTTGTTGGTGCAATCCCCCCGTTGAACACTTATCAGCTCCGTTTATCTGTCAGTAACCTGATTGAGAGGGATGCACTGATTCTTCGTCTGGGCAATGAGGTTAGTGTCGACGCAGTTGTTATCGAGGAAACCAGTGCTGAAAGCCCAAGCCAACAGCAAGAGCAGGACGGCGCAGCTGAGCCATCCGTGCCAGATCAGGACGAATGGACCGCTAATCGCTTTCTCGACGCGGTTAATTACTACACCCGACGGCTGAACGCAAAAGCTAAGCCGATAAAAACCCACCCAATACGGGTTGGAGTAATCGAACGTGACGTGGACTTTGATGCGCCGGACTTCAGTGGCTACTTGGGGGACTGTCGCTCGAAAGAATCCGGTACGTGTGTTTACGCCCGCGACGCGAAAAAACCCGATGATCACGGCACTACTGTAACGGGTATTCTTGCGGCAGACTGGGATAATGGCGGCAACTCTGGCTTTCTGAGTGGACTTAATAAGGCAAGCCCGGGGTTTGATGTGATTGTTGAGCGGGGCTCCGATGCAGGCATCACGGCTAACGTGGCGGCCTCTGTAAATCTGGTGCAAGACGGTGTTCGTGTGCTCAATTGGAGTTGGGGAATACACCGCATCGGCGCCGTCAGTGTGGATGGCAATGAAGTCGACTCTCTTGTTCGCTCCGGGCTGGCCATGAGTGGCTATGAAGAATTGCTTGAAGAATTTTTCCTCTGGTTAAGGCGCGAGCATCCCAATGTGGTCGTGGTCAATTCGGCCGGCAATGCATCGTCGTACTCAAGCCGGGATGAATATCGCTTGCCCTCGTCATTTATCACTGAGCAGTTGTTTGTTGTGGGTGGGCACGAGTTAAGCGAAAAAAACGGATTGAATGTGAATGATCCCGGTTATGCCACCAAGCGTAAAGCTTCTAACATTGATATGCGGGTCGATATTACAGCAGCAGCCTGTGCTAAAGGGTCAACGCCGGCGCCTGGTGAGCGAGGCGAGTTGCACTGCGGAACATCCTACGCAACGCCGCTGGTAACAGGGTTGCTTGCCGCTATGATGTCCATTGACCCGGAACTCACCCCAGAGCAGTTGCGCATGCTTCTACGCCGCAGTGCCATGACCATCAGTGATGAGCATGACTTTGAGTCGGTAGATGCCGATGACCTCACGTCACCCATTCTGCCATCAGAGCGTGGCAATAATCTGAACAACCCTGATGTCGGCCACTCCGCCAGGTTGGATATGCAAGAAGCACTGGATCTGACTGTGCAGAGTCTCGACCGGGTAAGATAGAGCGGCCGGTTCTATGCTCTGCACAAAACTCACGCATTGTGTGCATCTTTAACAACAGGAGGGTCTACTTGATCAGCGCCTGTACATCACGAAAAGCCGGGTGTTTGCAGTGCCGCATCCATTCAAAAGCCACCATTTCTACAGTGACGATGCGCGCCCCGCTTACACTGAGTCGGTCAAGCGCAACATCCCGGTCGAACTCGTTTCGGGATCCCGTGGCGTCTGCAACAACCCAAACTTTATAACCCGCATCAAGAAGACTAAGCGCTGTTTGCATCATGCAAACATGTGTCTCACAGCCAGCAATGATAATATGCTGCCGGCCCTCTGGAAGGTTCTCAACCAGCCCATCTGGACAGGCATCAAAATGATGCTTGGCCAAGGTTTGATGGCAAAGCTCTTTGATTGCCTCCACGTTCGGCCCAAGTTTTTCTGGCAACTGCTCAGTTGCATGCACTGGAACGTCTATAAGCCCGGCTATCGTGGCGAGTGTGATGCATTGGCTGACTACGTCCTGGCCATGAGTAATAGCGGGCATCAGCTTTTCTTGAACGTCTATCAGTAACAGGGTCGATTGTTCCGATTTCATGAGCATTGTTAGTCTCCAAGACTGATCAATATGCTGAGGGCAGTAGGGATATCATGGTACTCGTAACGACGGCGCCGAACACCATACAACTCATTATTGGCGCAAACCGAAAAAAATGCTGGGATTTACTCAAAGAGAGTTGCCAAGAGCCGCCAAAACCATTACAGTTTGCGCCCTCAAATGAGCCACGATATTGCTGATTTGAAACAGTTTATTGGAGAGGTGGCCGAGTGGCTGAAGGCGCTCGCCTGGAAAGCGTGTATACGTTAATAGCGTATCGAGGGTTCGAATCCCTCCCTCTCCGCCAATTAAAAACCCTGATTTTCTTATAGAAAATCAGGGTTTTTTCGTTTTTAGGGGTGACGTCAGGGCCTCTTGGCTGAATGCTTTGTGTTTATCTCAATTGAGAAACCCTCTTTGTTATCTTCCTGAGACTCTCTGCTGCAACAAAACCGTCATGATCGCGATCTATCCTCAGCGAGAACATTTTGAGAGGTAGTTCACGTTATGTCCCTTACGGTCCGTCAGCGTTTGGTGTTGTTTTCCGGGTTTTGTTTGATCTCTCTTGCCGGCCTGGCATGGCTTTCTATGTCCGTAGTGCGGGAGGCAGAGAAGGCGACGGATCGACTCGTGCGAGAGCAAATGTCGGATGTTTGGTTATTGACCGATCTTGATCGTAGCCATCGTCAGCTCCAGGATCTTGCTTATAAAATTAAAGCCCAGTTGTTGCTGTGGGATGAGATCAACGCCCAGTTTGAGGAAATCACGGCGGCGATAAAGGTGGAATGGCAGTCAGCACGTGATAACCCGCGGCTGCAAGATTGGGCAGAAAAAAACATGGAGGCCCATCGGGCGGTTCTGGATCTGCTTTTGGCCCTAAAAAGGCCAATCGATGAAGCGAGCTATTATTCGGCTGGTAAAATCGTGGACTTTCAGCTTTACCAAGCATTGGACCCGATGCTTGAAGAAATAAATTCCCGGCGCTCGGTTGGCCGCCAACAGGCCGAGGCGGGATCCGTCTCTCTGATTGAATTTCTAGAGCAGCAGCAGCACTTATTGGTCGGGGGCTCTCTCGTCGTTTTGCTTGGTGTTTTGCTGCTAACGTATTGGCTGCGCCGTACGGTGACTACAAGGCTTCAGTTGATCGCCGAGCGCCTCCGATCCATGGAAGCCGCATCAGACCTTTCCAAACCACTGCCAATTTCAGGGCGTGATGAAGTAACAGCCGTTGCGTTGGCAATTAACGGTCTGATCGAAAAGTTCAAGCTGTTCGTGGAGGACGTCACAGTCGCTGCGGCGGCCCTGCAGCAGCGTTCCGCCAATCTGGATGAACAAGCTCATGCCGTGCAGGCCTCATCTCAGCATACTAACCGGCAGATCCACGATGTGGTTTCATCAATGAGCGCTATTACCGAGAGCGCGAGCCAGATTGAGCAATCAGCGCAAGATTCCCGTACGCAAGTTACTGGTGCTGTAAAGGGCAACAATGATGTTCAGAATCAGCTGCGTGAGAGCGAGCATGCTGCTGAGCATGCCATTGAAGTGATCAATCGCGTGGCAGGATCAATAGAGGCGCTTCGCGGCTCTAGTGAAAAAATCGAACAGGTTATTGGTGTGATCGCGAACATCGCTGAGCAGACGAACTTACTGGCTCTGAACGCAGCTATTGAAGCGGCTCGTGCGGGAGAGCAGGGTCGAGGCTTCGCCGTTGTTGCCGATGAAGTGCGAAGCCTATCCCGGCGCACTGGTGAATCCACCAATCAGATCCGTCAGTGGGTGAGTGAGCTGGTTACCCAGGTTGATAGTGCCCATGGGTTGTTGGACGAGACCCGGGCAGCCGGCGATACCAGTCGTGAGACGTTGGGAACACTTAATACCCACCTAGCAGCCTGTCGGACTTAACCAAGCAGTATCGACATGAGATAATCGGGGCA
>NZ_JBQDKB010000023.1:0-40419 GCF_052094685.1 Marinobacter sp. | reverse complement strand
GTACCGCCCAACTGGTTAAAAATTAAGTAGTGCCAACTATCCTGCCAGAGGGGGACACTCTGAGGTAAGCAATGACCAGCCAAACACAAGCCACTCAAACTGAAGACGCAAGCGGCGGCATGGATCTGTTCGGGAAATACCTGTCGGTTTGGGTAGCCCTCGCTATCATTGCAGGTTTGGCTTTGGGCGAGCTTGCTCCCGCAATACCAGAAGCACTGTCCCGCTTCGAATACGCCCAGGTATCTATCCCCATTGCCATTTTGATCTGGGCGATGATTTTCCCGATGATGGCGCAAATCGATTTCAGCGCCGTTGTGGGCGTGCGCAAGGAACCTAAAGGCCTGGCCATCACAACCATCGTGAACTGGCTAATCAAGCCCTTCACCATGTTTGCCATCGCTTGGTTCTTTCTAATGGTGGTGTTCGAGCCGTTTATTGCCCCGCAACTGGCCAGTGAATATCTGGCCGGCGCCATTTTGCTGGGCGCGGCTCCCTGCACTGCCATGGTGTTTGTGTGGAGCTACCTGACCAAAGGCGATGCCGCTTACACGCTGGTGCAGGTATCCCTGAACGACATCATTATGTTGTTTGCCTTCGCGCCCATTGTGGTGTTTCTGCTGGGCATTTCCGACATTCAGGTGCCCTGGGACACCGTGATTCTGTCGGTGGTGCTGTACATCGTGATCCCACTGGCTGCAGGCTACGTCACCCGCCGAACCTTGATCGCCCGACGCGGCGAGCAGTGGTACGACGAGGTGTTCATGAAGCGGCTAGGGCCGGTTACGCCAGCGGCGCTGATTGCCACCCTTGTATTGCTGTTCGCCTTTCAGGGTGAAGTCATCCTGGAAAATCCGCTGCACATAGTGCTGATTGCCGTGCCACTGATCATCCAGACCGTGCTGATTTTCTTCATCGCCTACGGCTGGGCCAGATTGTGGAAGGTTCGCCACTGCATCGCGGCTCCCGGCGCCATGATAGGTGCCAGCAATTTCTTCGAGCTGGCCGTTGCAGCCGCCATCGCCCTCTTTGGCCTGCAGTCCGGGGCTGCTTTGGCTACGGTGGTGGGCGTACTGGTGGAAGTGCCGTTAATGCTGATGCTGGTGCGCATTGCCAACAACAGTCGGGACAAATTCCCGACCTGACAGCCCCGAATAACCCGGGCGCAGGTTAGATACCACGCCTGGGTATACATCTGTTCAGTTAATCACCACCCTGCTAATATCGCGCCCAGTTTTTTATTGACGCACCCACTTCCAATGGAACCTTCAGAATGGACTTTCTCCAGGCTCTTTACCTTGGTCTTCTTCAGGGACTGACCGAATTCCTGCCCATTTCCAGCTCGGCTCACCTTATCCTGATTCCGGCGTTTTTTGACTGGGTAGACCAGGGCGTAGCCTTCGACCTTGCTTTGCACGTAGGCACCCTGCTAGCGGTAGTGTTCTACTTTCGCGACGATGTATTCAGCATTGCCCGAGACGGACTTGTTTCCATGGGCCGGCGCCGTGTGGTTGGCCAGGGCGCACTGGCGCTATATATGGTGATAGGCACCATTCCAGCCGGCCTCGCGGGTTTGGCACTGCTGGACATGATTGATAATGAACTGCGCGCCGTGGAAATCATCTTTGCCACAACCATCATTTTCGGCCTATTGCTGGGCGTGGCAGACTGGATACCCAAGCGCCAGCGCACCATGGACAGCCTTAACTGGAAAGATGCTTTGCTGGTGGGTATCGCTCAGGCGATTGCATTGGTTCCCGGCACCTCACGTTCTGGCATTACCATCACCGCCGGTTTGTTCCTGGGCATGAGCCGGGAAACCGCTTCTCGCTTCTCTTTCCTGCTGGCCATCCCCATCACGGCGCTGGCCTCGGCGGTTAAGCTTCTGGAAGTTGCGACTGCGGATTTCGTCGTTGATTGGGCTGCATTCCTGGTTGGCGGTGTAACGTCCTTTGTGGTCGCCATTATTGCGATCCACTTCTTCCTGAAAGGGCTGAGCAAGGTGGGGATGTGGCCGTATGTTATTTACAGGCTTATTCTGGCGGGGGTTATTTACGCAGTATTGATGTGAGCGTGGAAAAGCCCCAATACGAGAGGGCCAGACTCAAACACAAGTGGTCTCCATAGCCCTTATAGAAGTTAGGACAACCTGCTGCATGGACGCCTCCAAATAAAAATCTTCGGGATGATGTTCCTCAAGCGACTTTTCGGTGCGCTTGATGGAACACATAATGTGGCCAGAGTGTTCTTAAAGCGGGATTGATAGCCACCACCCAACCCACGGCTTATCAGCTTACCCAATTTCTCATTGTTGATACTCACACCACTATTCCACCACCCAAACCCGCTCCAGTGTCAGTTTTTCCGGATCAAACTGATACACGCTGATCCCGCCCGTTGATTGATGCCCCATCGCCAGAATGCCCGATTCCGGTGAAGTGGCGATGGCGGTATTACGCGCGTAGTTGCTGCCGTAAGTAACCAGTCTGGGTGATTCGCCCAAATCAAAGTACTTCACGGGCCAGGGGCTGCCGGTTTTATAAAGGGCTGCCATGTGGCTGTTGTTGCCGAAGCGGAGGTAGTATTCGCTGTTGTGGATGAAGGCGACGGCGATGGTGAAATTGTTGAGGCCGGCGGGCGCATCGATGAGTTCGCTTTCGTCCCAGTTTCGGGGGTCGCCTGTTTCAAAAGGCGAATCGTCAAGATAAATCCCACTGTGATATCCCGCTAACCGGTGCCGGATTTCCGGCTTGTTCGTATTCCAGAACAAACCGATTCCATTTTCATCGGCACTGACTATCCATTGCCCGTCTGGGCTTATAGTGGCGTGGGTTTTGGAAGAGTTGCCGCGGAGTTTTGCAACGGGTTTTTTTGTTTCAGCATCCCAAAGTGTCACACCACCATATTTTGAAAACCGTTGGCTGCTATTCAGTGGTGAATGCTCTGAAATTGCTGAGTGGTCATCATCGAACCCAGCTGTTACAAAGAAAGTGGTGTCTAGGTCTAGGGATAGGTTGAGGAGCTTGCCGGCTCCAATAAAGCTGGGGACGACACCGTCTTTGAGAACAGGGCGTTTCGTGTCTCCATAGCCAGAAAATACATTCCAGTACTCATCAGATGACAAATAGGTCCCAAAATCGCTACTGATAACGTGGCCATAGGTCGGAAAGTGTTGGAATTGTTTCCGAAGCTCTCCGTCAACTGTTTGTGCAGTAACGGTATTGTCTGTGTCCTGCCACAAAAAAACGTTTTGGTCTGGCACAAAATACGCGCTATAAAGGTTGGCTTCACCAGAAAGTTTGTCCCACTGTTTTTCTTGCAGGTCCCAGAGAATGAGCTTGTTGTCTCTGTGGGCACTGACGATATAGCGGCCAGACTGTGATACACCCATGGACATAACCGGCCCAGCCCAGACTCCCAAGAGGTTGGAGTTTAGCAAGATGCCAATAAGCGCAATGGCACCAAGCACCGTGCCTGCCCAGCGTATCTTTTTAGCGTTAGTAACGACCAAAACCGCCTCCTTCATTCACGACACGACGCATAATTGCTGCATCGTATGAGCGATTGAACACTTCCTCGCTTGGAATTCGCATCCCCGAGTGGCTAAAAAGCCATCTGCTTTGATCTGTAGCCAACCACGATTCGTCAAAAAGCTTATTTTCTATAAAACGATCTCGAAACACCCCGGCCCGTTCGCCAGTCACTTCCTCAAACCCCACATACCCCAGCGCAGGCCGCGGCGATTGCTCCGGCATCCAATCATTCACCGCAAGCCTTTTTAAACGCAAAACATAATCCTTGGCCACCTGCGGGCTTACGCTGGCCCGGTGGTTCAGAGGTGCCAGCAGGGTATATTCTGGAGGTCGCTCACCGTTGCGCAGGCAATTTATACAGGGCTGCCATAAAGCGTCTGCTTCGGCAAGAATGTCTTTTTCCAACCTGTCCCAATTTGCTTTGACGGTTCGTTTGAGTGCTTCGGGTACATACGAAGACAGTTGAGGGTAGGTTGTCATCTGTGCTTTAAATGTTAGCGGCAAGTAGTCTGTGTAAAGCGTTTCGATGGCGGGTCCGAAACCGTTATCCAGAAAGCTCGGGAAGGTCCACCATTTTTTATCATAAGCTCCCCGAAAGTAACTGAGCACATCGTCCTTGGCGTCTTCTGCGTTTGCGAGGTTCCAGGCGGCCGTTGCGATAAGAGCCGCCGGAGAAGAGCGCAACAAAGCATCCTGCCACCATGCACTATCTTCATCTTCCCCGGCCCCAAGAATGCCGTCGCCACGGGAGTGTAATACCACAATTTTGCGGGTCGCGCTGTGGGCCGAAGGAAACACACCCAGCCCCAGAGGGTGTACGTCACGGCTGCTATCATTGGTCAATGCGTTGTCTGCAACGGCGGGCTGCCAGAGAAACAGATGGTCGATCAGATTGCTCTTCCCGATAGTTCCCAAAATATTCAAGGCGGTGAGCGTAACGCGGGCACCGAGAGAGTGGGAGATCAGGTTGATGGAAATACCGGCATCTGCCAACTGCTGCAGTAGTGGAACCAACCGTCGCCCTGCTGTCATGGCGTTCAGCTCTGCCTGCATGAAATCGGTGGCGCCGGTATTCCCCGGCCAGGAAATGTTGATGATGCGGCTGTAGGGCATCCAGTCCTGGCCATCAAAACCCGCTGCGCGGTTCAACTGGTGCTCCATGTGAGTCGCCCAGTTGTGGGCGCCAGTGCCATTGAGCTGATCGTCTTTTAGTGGGGTGGCGCTGTAGCCCGATAGTGCTTCTGCATCCTGCCACACGGTGGATTTGTTCGGATGCCAGGCGTTGGTGGGTGCTGGCCCATGGCCACCATATCTTTTTTGGCTATCTTTGCGGTTCAGAAATTGCCCCCATTCGCCATGGGGCACGTTGTAGCCATGTATGTAGATGAGTGCGTTGTTGCCGTTTGCTTGGAAGTAATCCAGCTGTTCGTCTGTTAGCTGGTCTTCAGAGGCGGGCGTTGTTTCACGCAGGTTGATGATTACCGGTGGCGGCAGGTGTACCGCTTTTGCTTTGCGTTCACCCTGAATAACCGTGAGGTCTACGCCTTCGTCGAGGTGCTTGCCGGGCGTAAAACGGCGTTGCTCGCTTACGGTGTCGAACCCGATCAAATGCTCCCCCTCTGGCTCCTCAGGCCAATACCATTGGGCGCTGCCTGTCACGAGCTTGGTGAAGCGGGCTTCTGCATTGTCTGGCGTATGTTCTGTGCCATCCCGCAGCTCTGCAGTGACGACCTTACCGCTCTCATCCTTGATTTTACCGGCATTGATAAACGCCCTCGGTCGCCTGAGAGTGTCGGAGCGGCGTAAAAGCACGTTTGCGGTTTCGTGCTTACAAACCGGCGCACCGTGGGCTCCCAGAGGCGCTGAGCTGGGTGAGAAGGGCAGGTTGCTAGTGGGCGTCATTCAGGTTCCCTCCTGTGAATGCGTTAATGCTTCAAGTACTTCCAGTGTGTCTGACCAGTCGGCTCCCTGCCTGGTCTTACGTACCGTCGCGAGTTCATCGTCGCTCAATGCTCTGGTAAAACCCTGAGCTATTAATAACCCGGCGCCTTCTACCAAGCCTTGCTCATTGGGTGTGCCTAGAGTTTCCAGCTGTTGAAACCAGTAGGTGGCAGTTTGGGCCTCTAACTCATTGTTGTCTGCTAAAGCTTTTGCCAATAAATGTCGGCGATGAGCTTCTGCCGATGCTAGGTTTTCCTGAGTCAATTCAAGAGGCTGGGGAGGCTGTTTTTTTAGCTCATCTTGAAGCGCCGAGGGTTGCTCCTTTGTCAGCGTCCAGTTCTCACCCGCGTAACAACCATGAATTGCCGTTAGCGGGCCAAGAATCCGCAAGCGCTGGTGAGGTGATAGCGATGCGCCAAGGCTGCCAAGTGTTGCTGAGTCTGAATAACGAAAGAGGCTGTCACCATTGGGGGTGCGTACGGTGTTCAGGCTTACAAAATGCTCGCGTATTGCTTCCAGCGCCAGTTCTTGGCCTTGCAGTGTTAACGCTTTGCCTTCGATCACCCACCTGTGGAGCCACTCTTCACTTTGGATAGTAGTGGGCTGAATAATCAGTGGGCCATCAAAGGCTTGTTCACGGTATTCCGAATAAATATACGGCAAATCGTAAACGGGTACCGGATCGTGCTCAAACAATAGGCGCAGCACCTCAGGGTGCTTTGCCTGATCAACCAGATACCCGCAGACGTTTTCGCTCGATAGGTCTGCGTGCTGGTAAAACGACCTGGTTGTGTGAGCCGTTTGGCTCAGGGCTGTGGAGTCCGTCATGGCTACCCTCATCTATCCTTAGATGACCAAAAATGCAGAGTGATAGTAGCCGAATGCGGAAACACTGTCATCCGCCCGAGTTTTCAGAACCAACGTTCAGAAGCGGCGCACTAAAAAAGAGGTGGATGAGCTTTGTGATCAGGCTCGCCGGGGCTGCACCTGGCTCAAAACACCTCTACCGCGCAGACTCCTAGCAGGCCTCCAAAGGTGCATAGGCCAACACCAGCCACTTAGCCCCTTCATCAAAATTCACCTGTATCCGCGTGTGATGACCGCTGCCTTCGGCATTCATCACAACACCCTCTCCAAATTTTGGATGCCGAACTCGCTGCCCTAAGTTAAAACCGGACTGCTTTGCAGAATCCTGGCTGAACAGGCCTTCGTTAGGCCGTTCAAGCATCGCCGGGCGGGTTACCGTATTGCGCAACCGCACTTCCTGCAGGCAATCGCTGGGAATTTCTCGCACAAACCGGGAGACCGCGTTAAATTTCTCTTGCCCATACAGCCTGCGAGATTCCGCATAGGTAATAACCAGCTTTTTCATGGCCCGTGTGATGCCTACATAGGCCAGCCGGCGCTCTTCCTCCATGCGCCCCGGCTCTTCCAGAGACATGCTGTGGGGGAATAACCCCTCTTCCACGCCGGCAAGAAACACCAAAGGAAATTCCAGGCCCTTGGCCGAATGTAGGGTCATAAGTTGCACGCTGTCTTCGTGATCTTCCGCCTGGGATTCGCCAGCATCCAGTGCCGCCTGGGCAATAAATTCCGAGAGCGGATCAACACCGTCTTCTACCTCGTAATCGCTCAGTGCGCTAACCAGTTCTTCCAGGTTTTCAACTTTTTGCTGGGCTTTTTCGCCTTTCTCATTGGCGTGGTAGTCCTTCAGGCCACTGGCTTCGATGGTCTGCTTCATCAGGCCTTGAAGTGATGCGTCTTCCACCATAGAAGACAGCTCTTCGATAATGTTGATGAACGACTGCAAGCCAGTTTTCGCTCGGCCTTTCACCTGCCCTGCATCAAGTAACCGTTCAGAGGATTCCCACAGGGAGATGCTTTGCTCGGTTGCGTATTGGCGGATATCGGCCAGGCTTTTTGCCCCAATGCCTCGGGCGGGGAGGTTTACCACTCGCTCGAAAGCGGCGTCGTCCCGGCGATAATGCACCATTCGAAGATAAGCCAGCGCGTTGCGAATTTCCTGTCGGTCGTAGAAGCGCAGGCCGCCATACACACGATATGGAATGCCTTGGCGCATCAACGACTCTTCCAGCACCCGGGATTGGGCATTGGAGCGATATAGAATGGCGGATTCGCTGCGCAGGTTGCCCTCGCTCACCCAGGCAGAGACGCTGTCGGCTATGTAGTTGGCTTCGTCTTGCTCGTTGAAGGCGGCGTACAGGCTAATGGGCTCGCCTTCCACACCGTCGGTCCAAAGCTCTTTGCCTAACCGGCCCTGGTTGTTGGCGATGACTGCGTTTGCAGCTTTCAGAATCAGCTGTGTGGAGCGATAATTCTGCTCTAGCCGCACCAGGCGGGCGTTGGGAAAATCCCGCTGGTATTGCTGGATATTCTCTACTTTTGCACCACGCCAGCCGTAAATGGACTGGTCGTCGTCGCCCACCACGGTTAACGGCACACGGTTACTGGCCAGAACCTGCAGCCAGGCATATTGAACGGTGTTGGTATCCTGAAACTCGTCTACCAGAATATGCTGAAAACGCTGTTGGTAGTGGGCCAGCAGCTGTGGCTTGTGCAGCCATAATTCGTGGGAGCGCAGTAACAGTTCGCCAAAATCCACCAGCCCACTTTGCTGACAAAGCTCTTCGTAACGGCGGTACACCCTCACCATGGTGGAAGTGAAATGATCCCCCGGGTTTTCCTGAATATGGTCGGCCCGCAGGCCCTCATCTTTCTGGCTGCTGATAAACCACTGGGCCTGCCTAGGCGGGAATTGGCTCTCATCAATCTGTGCTTCACGCATGACCCGTTTAACTAGCCGAAGTTGGTCGTCGCTGTCGAGAACCTGAAAGTTTTCCGGCAACCCGGCATCTTTCCAATGGGCTCTTAGCAAGCGGTGGGCAATGCCATGAAAAGTACCAAACCACAGGCCCCGAGCCGGGATATCCATCATCTGCTCGATGCGGTAACGCATTTCCTTGGAGGCTTTGTTAGTAAAGGTGACCGCCAAAACCCCCGTGGGCGGAACCCGGTCCACCTGCATCAGCCAGGCAATCCGGTGTACCAGCACACGGGTTTTGCCGCTCCCGGCGCCGGCCAGAACCAATAAATGATCGTTCTGTGCGGTAACTGCCTCACGCTGGGCGTCATTCAGGGAATCAATAATGTGCGAGACATCCATAGTGAATACTTTCGCTACTGGTTAAATGAACAGGTCGGAAGTATATCAGCCTTGGTCCACCCCTGCTTTCCTGCGCTTAAAAAACAAAGAAGGCGAGCCGTAGCTCGCCTTCTTTGTTCGCCTACCGAGGGATCAGAACCCGCGGGGTATGGTCTGCGCTTCCACAAACTCAAACAGCCCCTCAAGCCCGCCTTCGCGGCCAGTGCCAGAGGCTTTCATGCCCCCAAAAGGCGCTTCTGGCGCAGGCCCGGTGCCGGTATTCCAGCCCACATGGCCAAATCGCAAACCGGCAGTCACTCGTTGAGCACGCTCTACATCTGCCGTGAATACATATGAGGCTAGGCCAAATTCGGTATCGTTACCGGCTTCGATAACTTCTTCTTCGGTACGAAAGCTTGCCATCGGCACCAGCGGCCCAAAGGTTTCTTCTCGGGAGCAGCACATATCCCGTGTTACGCCAGAAATAACCGTTGGCGGGAAGAACAGATGTCCATCGCCCAGATCACCTGGCTGTTTGCCGGCAACCAGCGTGGCGCCTTTGTTCAGAGCATCTTCCAGATGGCGCTTCACCTTATCGAAGCCCGCTTTATTGATCAGCGGCCCAAGGTCGACATCGCCTGCAATGCCATTGCCCACAGTCATTTTATTCACGCGTTCCGCGAGCTTCTCGCCAAAGGCATCCATTACCTTCTCGTGAACAAAGATCCGGTTTGCGCACACACAGGTCTGCCCACTACCACGGAATTTGTTCGCAATTAAATTGTCCGCAGCTGCATCCAGATCCGCATCATCAAACACGATATACGGCGCATTGCCACCCAATTCCAGAGCCAGCTTTTTAATCTGATCGGCAGTATCTACAATCAGCTTGCGACCCACTTCGGTGGAACCAGTAAAGCTCAGCATTGGCACATCTGGGCTCTCACACAGAACCTTGCCAATCACACTGGCCTTACCCATAACCAGATTCACCATGCCAGCAGGCAGGTCCACGTGTTTATCCAGCAGCGCGAATAATGCAATCATGGTCAGTGGTGTTTCACTGGCCGGTTTGATCACCGAAGGGCAACCCGCCGCCAAAGCGGCAGAAAGCTTTTTGGCGATCATACCAATGGGAAAGTTCCAAGGCGTGATTAGCCCGGTAACCCCGACGGGGCGATAGTGCACCGTCCAAGCGCAGTCTTTGGGTTTTTCCGGTAGCGTGTGGGCGTCCAGCGCTTGAATATGTTTGGAGCAATAGTCAAAAAAGCCGGCGGCGTAATCCACCTCACCCTGGGCTTCATTCAATGGCTTGCCGTGCTCAAGGCAGAGAATCCGACCGACTTCGTCCTTGTTCGCCCGAAGAGCATCACGGATATCTTCCAGCCATTTTCTACGGGTTTCGATGCTGTAGGGGCTGGTCAGCCTAAGTGCCGACTTACCTGCATCAACCGCCGCCTTTACCTCGTTTTCCGGCATGGCGGCTACTTGAGCAATCACCTCACCCGTTGCCGGGTTATACACGTCAAAAGTGCTGCCCTGTTCGTTGTCGGTCCAGCGACCGCCGATGTAGCCAGTCAGCGTTTCCAGCAGTGGTGACTCGATCATTTCGGCTCCTACTCAGTCAGTAACGACACCCGGTAAGGTGCACAGTTGCGTCGGTTGAACATGTCTTCCATAGTGGATGCAGAATCTCAACCTGTAAAGCCGATCACCCGGCTTTTGACCATTCTCCATCTGTGCCTATACTCGAAGAATCGGAAATCCAGGAGGTCGGATAATGAAAGCGTTTTTCCATCCCGCACAAGATCAGCACTGTCCGAAAACCTACTTCACTCGGGGCCAGATGCGAGAGCCTCAGGAGGTACCAGATCGCACCAACCAAATGCTGGAAGGTCTGAAGGAAATAGGCATCCCGGTGCTGCAACCAGCTGATCATAATGCAGGGCCTATCTCCAAGGTACACGACTTGGGATACTTACGTTTTCTTCAATCCGCTCACCAACGCTGGGTGAAAATGGACGACTGGGGAGAGGAAGTCATTTCCAACATCTTCGTCCGTTCGCCGAATCACCTCACTGGCATTCTTGCAGAAGCGGCCAGGTACCAGGCTGACGGCAGCAGCCCCATTGGCGAGCACACATGGAATGCGGCTTACTGGTCGGCCCAAAGTGCGCTAGGCGCAGCCGATGCCTTACTTGAAGGCGACCGCACCTCTTATGCTGTATGTCGACCGCCTGGGCACCACGCTCGTAAGGATTCTGCCGGAGGTTTCTGCTATCTCAACAACGCAGCCATCGCTGCCGAGCATATGAAGTCCAAATTTCCACGCTTGGTGATTCTTGATACCGACATGCATCATGGCCAGGGCATCCAAGAGATTTTTTACGATCGCAGTGATGTGCTTTATATCTCCATCCACGGCGACCCCACCAACTTCTACCCGGTGGTTAGCGGGTTTGAGAATGAGCGAGGCGAAGGCGAGGGTTACGGCCATAACATCAACTTGCCAATGCCTCACGGCTCGACCGAAGATGTCTTTTTCGAGAAATTGGACGAGGCCATGGCAGCCATTAGGCTGTTTCAGCCAGATGCACTGATCCTGACCCTGGGCTTTGATATTTACAAAGATGATCCCCAAGCCAAGGTTTCTGTGTCTTCAGAAGGGTTCTGCCGGCTCAGCTCGCGCATTCGCGAGCTCCATCTGCCAACATTGGTGGTTCAGGAAGGCGGTTACGATCTGGATACCCTGAGCGAAAACGTACAACAGTTTTTCAAGGGCATGACCGGTTAAACTACAAACTATGAGGCGGGCGCGTAAACCTTGATATTTTCATGCCCCTCAGCCTTCAGATGTACAGCGTGCATGCGGCTCATGGTGCCTTTATCACAGTACAGTAGGTACTGGCGGTTGGCGGGAAGCTCTGAAACCTTCCGGTTCAGTTCGTAAAACGGAATGCTCAGGATCTCGTTGCCAGTCAGCTGCAACGGTGACTGCTCACCCTCGGAAGGGTGGCGAACGTCAATAATAACGTCCGTCACGGCGGGCGTTACGACCAGTTCAACATCTTCTGGCGTAACTTTGCTGTCCAGAAGCTCGCTGACTTTTGCTTCCTCGCGGGCTTCAATGGCACGGATCAGTACCTGGGGGTCCATTTCAGCTTCATCTGCCTCCACCCGGCTCAACTTTGCGCGAGTTGCTGGCTTCTGGGATATCACTCCGCAGTATTCAGGCATGGTTCGAGCATAGGGCTCTGTGCCAATCTCCCGGGCAATGGCGATGATGGTTTCCTTGTCCATAGCAATCAGCGGGCGCAGAACCACTTCATCACTGGCTCGATCAACCACGTTCAGATTGGTCAAAGTCTGGCTAGACACCTGGGCTACCGCATCACCCGTAACCAGGCCAGAAACGTTGTTTTTGCGCGCAATCTCGCTGGCCGCTTTAAGCATCTGGCGCTTTAGCACCACGCCCCAGTGTCGGTGACCAACCGACGCCATAATTTCTTCCAGCACGCCGTCAAAAGGCACGGAGATAAACTTGGCACCATGGGACGCTCCGTAGCGATCCCACAGGTAGTGAACCACTTGGCGTACACCCACCTCATGGGCCACACCACCAAGGTTAAAAAACAGGAAGTGGCTGCGCAGGCCTCGGCGCAGCATTAGGTAAGCTGCCACCGACGAGTCATACCCTCCCGATATCAACGTCATAACATTCTCGGCGCTGCCCAGAGGAAAACCACCTAATCCCCGGTGCTTGCAACTGGCTATGTGAAACTGGTCATCCTGCACCTCAATGCGCACTTCTACCTGAGGTGATCGCAGATTCACGCTGGCACCCGAGGCCGCCATCATCAATTCGCCGCCCACTTCACGCTCAAGATCGAGAGAGCGAAAATCATGCGACCCAAAACGCTTGGCACGAACCGCAAAGCTCTTCCCATCCAGGCGCCCGGAGAATGCAGCCACGGTTTTCTTTGCAACATCCTCAAGGCTAATCAGTGGAAATACAGAAATTTCCTGAATCGTAGAAATACCGGGGATTCGCATCAGTGCGTCGACCACTGGGCCAGACAGGCCTCTACCATCGGGAACATCGACATCTACTCTGTCCCAGCTGCCCTCTACCAGGATATCCGAATCGATCTGCATCAGCAGTTTACGAACATTCTGGCGCAGATGGCGCATCTGCTGACGACGAACAGGCTTGCTTTTTATAGCGACTTCCGAGGCAGGACGAATAAGCAGTTTCATAAATTGGTATTTTGTCGGGTGGTGTATGTTAGGAAAAGCGCATAGTCTAACGTTTTGCAGCCATGCTTCAAAATAGAGTATTACCGCAACACTCAGGAGTTTTGCCGTACATGAACAAACCCACCATCAACGCCCTTGTCTCGCCCGAGGGCAGCCTGGAAATACTGTCCAACCACGAAGTCAATTTGCTCAAAGACCGCAGCGAAGGTGGCTTATACCGCTTATTCAGACAATGTGCGCTAGCCGTTCTGAATACCGGGGTCGTGACCGATGACTGCCAAAATTTGATGGAGGCCCACGGGGATTTTGATATACGCCTGATTCCCCAGCCCAGAGGCTTGAAACTGGAGCTAATTAACGCGCCGGCACACGCCTTTGTGGACGACGAAATGCTCCGGGCTATTCGTGAGCACCTGTTTTCAGTGCTGCGGGATATTGTTTACACCCACTCTTCGCCGCAATTTGCTCGCATACTCAAAGGTGATGAGCCAGACGATCTCACCAACATGGTGTTTCATATTCTGCGCAATGCCCGAGCTCTTCAAGCCGGGCGCCAGCCTGATCTGATCGTGTGCTGGGGCGGGCATTCCATCAGTGATAAGGAATACCAATACAGCAAAGAAGTTGGCCACCAACTAGGCCTGCGTGAGCTAAGCATCTGCACCGGCTGCGGCCCTGGCGCCATGAAAGGACCAATGAAAGGCGCAACCATCGGCCACGCAAAGCAGCGTGTAAAGAATGGCCGCTACATTGGCATTACCGAGCCAGGCATTATCGGTGCAGAAGCGCCCAACCCCATCGTGAATGAGCTGGTGATTCTGCCGGATATCGAGAAGCGCCTGGAAGCCTTTGTACGCTGCGGCCATGGCGTTATCGTTTTCCCCGGCGGCGTTGGCACCGCTGAAGAAATCCTCTATCTGTTGGGTATTCTTCTGCATCCAGACAACGCCGACCTGCCCTTCCCGGTGGTGTTCACCGGCCGGCCGGAAAATGCCGAATATTTTGAGATGATCGATAAGTTCATCCGCAATGCCCTGGGAAACGAAGCTGCCAGCAAGTACGACATCATCATTGACGACCCAGTTCGAGTGGCCCAGACCATGAAAATCGGCATGAAAGATGTCGGGACCTTCCGCCGTGCGATGCAGGATGCCTACTACTTCAACTGGACGCTGAAAATTGACCCGGTGTTCCAGCTACCTTTCGAGCCCGACCACGAGAACATGCTTGCTTTGCAGCTGCACCGCGATCAACCCGTGCACTTGATTGCTGCCAACCTGAGAAAAGCATTCAGTGGCATTGTGGCTGGGAACGTAAAGGAAGGAGGTATTCGAAAAGTTCAAGAGAAAGGGCCCTTTGAGATTGCTGGGGATCCGTCCCTGATCGAGCCTCTGGAGGCTATGCTGGAGCAGTTCGTCGCTCAAAATCGAATGAAATTGCCGGGCACATCAGCCTACCGCCCTAGCTACCGTATCATCGGCGCAACAGCTTAAGCTGTTGCGCCGATGCGCGTCGCTTACTTGCCGCCGGCTGGCAGGCTTGCAAAATAAGCTGCCAGGTTGGCGATGTCATCATCGCTCAGGGCCGCGGCCTGGCCTTGCATGATGGCCGCTTGGCCGCCATTGCGCTGCTTGTTTTTGTAGGCTTTCAAAGAAGCGGCCAAGTACTGTTCGTGCTGACCAGCCAGGTTCGGATACATCGGAATCTGGGCAATGCCATTCTGGCCGTGGCAAGCAGCACAAACGGCGGCTTTTGCCTTGCCTGCAGCTGCATCACCAGCGGCAGAAGCTACCGCAGGAACGGCAGCGCCAAGTGCAAAAAGTCCTGCAACGGCATAGTGTTTAAGATTCATTGTGATTAACCTCTCATCATCGTTTTAAGTTTTACGAACCGGTATTCTAAAGCGAATGGTAACTGGCTGAAACTTATAGCACAGCCGTGCCACAGCGCAAATGCCATAGATCAAGGCGCTCATCTCGAGGTTCGTCTTCTTTAACTTTCATCGGGTTAAAGAGACCGTACGAGCAAAGCTCATACCCCAGATTATCTTTACCGTCCGGAGACACTATTAATGTCTGTAGAGGTTCAGGAACTACCCTGTCGCGAAGGTCATATAGGCGTATTAACCCTAAATACCCCCGCCACGCTGAACGCGCTCTCTGAAGAAATGATCGTCACTATCAAGGATAGCCTGGCGCGCTGGGGCGCAGATGAGCGCATCTGCGTGGTGCTGATACGCGGCGCAGGAAACAAGGGATTTTGCGCCGGTGGAGACATCCGGGATTTGTACCTGTCATTAACGGGGGCTGAAAATCCCGAAGCAGCTTTCAGTGTGTTTCGGCACGAGTACGAATTGGATTATACCCTGCACAAGTACCCCAAGCCCGTTGTAGGCATCGGGCACGGCATCATTATGGGCGGCGGCCTGGGCCTGTTTTCTGCCTGCCGCTACCGGCTGCTAACCCCAGACGCCGCACTGGCCATGCCAGAAATGTCTATTGGCCTGTTCCCGGATGTTGGCGCAAGTTGGTTTCTGAATCGGTTGCCTGGACGCCTTGGGCTTTTTATGGCGCTGACCGGCGCCCGCCTGAATGTGACTGACGCGTTGCGGGTGGGGCTGGCAGACATGGTCTTACCAACGAACGATCAACAAGGCCTTTTGGCACAACTTCAGAACGAACGCTGGAGCGGCCACAGAGCAGCCGATGACAACCGGCTGTTCCACTTGCTAAGCCAACTTGAGGTTCCAGATTACCGCGCGTTGCCCGCCAGCCACCTGGAGTTGCACGAACGGGATATTGCCAGGCTGTGCGCAGGCTCAAGCTTGCCGGAGATCGTCGATCAGCTGCAGGCATCTCCCAAAGACAGCGAATGGTGGCAGACCTGCATGAAAACGCTAAAAGGGGGCTGCCCGGTATCAGCCTGGCTGATCTGGAACCAGCTCAGAAAAGCCCAGCAAATGTCGCTGAAAGACGTCTTCCGGATGGAGCTGGCAATGGTTTGGGAGTGCCTGCGCCGGCCCGATCTGACGGAGGGCATACGGGCACGACTGATTGATCGGGATCAGAACCCACTATGGTCTTTCTCGCGTCTGGAAGAGGTACCCGAGGCGATTATCGAGGCCCACTTTTTGCCCGTGTGGAACGATCAGACAGATCCCATGCAGCTGGAATAGCACAGAGCAGACCAACATTGTTTAAAGTTCAGCCCCGGCCTGTACCAGCAGCATCTCTAAATCCGAATGATTGCTGGCCCGGGCCACATCCAGCGCGGTAGCGCCATTCTCTGCGCGAAAGTTTACATCGGCACCGGCAGCCAGCAGCATTTCCGCCGTGAGCAGGTCGCCACTGGAGGCCACTTTCATAAGCAGAGACTCTCCACCCTGGCTAACATTCACGTTTGCCCCAGCCGTCAGCAACACCTTTACCACCGACAACTGCCCCCGCTCAGCCGCACGCATTACCGGCGTATAACCCTGAAAATCCGTGGCATTCACCCGAGCGCCACCCGACAGAAGCAGGCGCACAAGCTGGCGATCACCCTGCTCAGATGCCGTCATTAGGGGTGTAACCTGATCACTCCGGGCAAGATCTGGGCTAGCTCCTTGGCTTAGCAGATACCAGGCGATACGGTCAGCTTTCGCGCGAACAGCTGCCATCAGAGGCGTGCCGTTTTCAGTCAGGGTATTCAGGGGTGCGCCCGACTCTGCCAGGTTGCTGACAGCCGCAAAGTCTCCCCCGGCAGCCGCCCGATACAAAGCGGAGCCAGACGCATTTTCACCCAGGTGATCCAGATTAGCTGGGGCTATTCTGGACGCGCAGCCAGTAAAAACCGCAGATGCGGAAGCAAGTAGCAGAATAGATAGCAGGATCGAATACGATGAGATGCCGATTCCCTTGGCCATAACGAACAGTCTCTGTCAGATAATTGGAGCCTATTCTGGGCAGGTGACCATCATAATTAAATCGAGCGAGTCACAACTCCGGCCCGTTTAGCAGAAGTTCACGGACTAAGGTGCGCAAACGGTTCTCGCCATCACGCTGGCCCGAACACAACCCTTCCCTTTGCAGCTCAGGCCAGCTCCACCCCTGCAATACCGACCGGTACCAGAGGCTCGCCTCTGCGCGGGAACGAAGCCAATGAGCAACCCCCGGGGCCAAGCTCAAATCCCGCAATACCGGCACCATAAGTTGGAAACCCCGGTAGCCGTCACCGAAGTTCTGCAGATCCCGGATATCCGCTGCACTCGGCCGGCGCTCTGATAACCTGCATTTCGATGATAAATCGGTTGTGATAGCCGCCAACAGCTCTGGCTCCAACTCTTTCCAGTTCAATGGTACTAGCGTCAGCCAGTGCCGAGCCAAGCGCGCGCGCACCCGTTTAACCAAAGACACCCCGTCAACACTCTGGGCATAAATCATCTGCACCGGATACTCCCCGCTGGTAGCCTCCTGTTGCAGCCCGATACGCACAAACTCCAGCCCGCATGAAGCCCAGAATGCATAAAGATCGGCACTGCCGCCAAAACTGGTGCCAGTAAAGTCCAGCCCTTCGTGTTCCACTCCGGCAGCCGCTGCCGCAACCAGGCTTCGCCCGATACCAAGCCGCCGGGACGGCGCACTTACCGCAATGCGAATAATCCGCAAACCGCGCTGGCTGGCCGCTTCCGGGAAGCCACTGTGGCTGGCCAGAGACTGGGGCAAAAGATGCCCGCGAACCCGGCGCTTGCCGCTGGCCACATGCTGTGCCAGGTCGTTACTCAGCCCGCCTTCCACGGCACCCCAAAGCACACCCACGGTTTTGCCGTTTATAATGGCCCGCCAGCTTCTGGCTGCGGGGTCGTCCATCCATTGTCGAAGGTCTGCAGGCGTGGTTCGGTAATGGGCATCTACCAGCAGGCTGAATGCATCAGCAAGTTCTGCCTCAGAAGCTAAGGCAGGCTCCCAAGGCTCAATGGTCATCTCGCCAGGAGCCGCTTCGAACGCACCTTCCGGATTATGATCCGCAGCGAGCAGAAACAACTCGGAGATTAAAGGCTCCAGAGGGTCTCCCCCGGACCAGCGCACCGGCTGAGAAAGGGTTTGTGCCTGCCATTGTGGCGTTTTCTCGTCGAGAATCCGGCGAAAACGGATGGCAAAGCCACGCCCGGCACCTTCGTAACCATGGACCGTAGAGGCAAACGCCACTCGCGGCCAACCCAGAAGCACGCGCTTCAGCAGAGAAATCGGAATAGCCGCTGCTTCATCTACCATAATCACTTCAGCTTCCGGTTTTGCACGGAGCATATCCCGAATGGGCAGAAAACACAGCAAAGCACCGGAGACTGTTTCTATTCGGTCGTCACCCGTGTCCACTACCTCACTACCAAGGCTATCGCGAGCGTGGGCGAACAAAGCGTTCACATTATCTCGTGAAGGCGCCGTCACCAGAATCTGCCGGCGCCCTTGTTGCAACAATTGTGCGGCAGCCATGCCCAGTGCAGCAGATTTTCCCCGCCCCCGATCTGCTGTGACCACCATCGGCCGGCGCCGGCGCCCAAGCCCGAAGGCCACCAGTTTTTGGATCAAACCCTGCTGATCAGAGGTTGTGGTAACTGTAAATTCAGAGTTTGGTTTAGGCAGATCTGGAAGGGCTATCGCGCTTGAGGAACCAAGCTTCACCCGGATCACCGAGGGATCTGCCGCCAGAATGCCCGCCATGCGCTCTGCAAAAGCATGAGGCTGATCATGGTCCAGCCCGGTTCTCGCATAGTCCGGATCGGCAAAACACCCCCACTCATCCAGCGACGGCATTAACCAGAACAACAACCCGCCCGCCTTCAGCGTGCCTGAAAGCGCTGCAAAAGCGTCCGGCGGATTACCTTGCCAACCGTCCCATGCAATCAGCGATGTTTCGCGGCCAAGCCATTGGCGCGCCTTCGCCGGTTCAATACTGGTCAGGCGATCATCGGGTGCATCACTTGCAGCCCCAACCCAGAGCCCACTTCCCCATTCGACACCCGAAAGCAGAGCCCGTAACCACTGCTTGGAGAGGTCAGAACCACCCTCCAACAATACCAACCGGCGCTCCCCCGTGTTCGCAAGACCGGCCTGTAACGAGCGCCAGGCAGCGGCGTCTGGCTCGGGCAATACGGCTCCCGACATCATTAACTAAGATCTACGCCATGGGATTTCAGGTTTTCGAGGCTGCAGTGCTCCAACGCTCCCTGATGGGTTGCCAACAACCGCACTCTTGGCGCGCTGCCGGCTTCAAAGGCCTCGTGCCAGCGAGCCGCACAAAGGCACCAGCCGTCTCCGGCTTTTAAGCCTGGAAACCCAAAAGCAGGCACAGGCGTACTCAAATCATTGCCCCGAGCCTTAGAGAACTCCAAAAACTTATCCGTCATCACCACGCAAACAGTATGCGAGCCATGGTCATCTGGCCCAGTATTGCAGCAGCCGTCGCGATAAAAGCCGGTTTCAGGATCGGTGCCGCAAAGTTCCAGCTTTTCGCCCAGCACATTAATAGATTCTTCAATTTGCATATTGATTTCCTCTGCCTCGTCGCTCTCCAACTAATGAAGTGGATTCGCTAAGTTAATCAATCATATTAACGGTACAGGTACCCGCGCTACCAGTTGGCCCGTACAATAACATCTATGCCAACCAATACTTTCGAATCCCCCGCCCTGGATCTGCCTGATTTTCTCACCAACGAGCAGCGGGCCATTATTACCGCCGGCTACGAGCATTCGGTGATCACCGCCGTGGCCGGCAGCGGCAAAACCTCCACGCTCGCCTGGCGTATCCGCTATCTGCTACAACAGGGTCATGACCCTGCCCGCATAGCAGTGCTTATGTTTAACCGCAGTGCTCGGGTGGATTTTGAGCGCAAGCTGCAGGAGGTGTGCCATCAAAGTGGGTTGGCGTTGCCGGAGATTCGCACGTATCACGCCATGGGGCTGCGGCTGTATAAGCGGTTTGTGCGCGAAGGCTACCTGCCGAATTTCTCCGCGAAGATTCTGACCGAGCAGGAGATCAGCTTTCAGGCCTGGCTGCTAACTCGAAGGCTGGCGCCGGAGGATCTCGCAGATGAGATCCGACGCAACAAGAAGGATTTTGTGGAAACAGCAACCGGATTTATCGATCTGGTAAAAACCACTCTATCCCCTGCCGAGATAGTATTTGAAGAACTGGGTTACTCGGACAAGCACAAGTATCTGATTGATCTGTTTCACAGCTTTGAGCAGTGGCGCAAAGGCCAAAGCCGGATCAGTTTCGCCGACATGCTGTACGAGCCGGTGATGGCCATTCACCAGAATCAGCCTCTGCAACGATTAGTCGGCAACAAGATGGATCTGATTTTGGTGGATGAATATCAAGACACCAATGAGATTCAGCATTTGCTGCTGCGTTATGTTGCTGGAGACCGCGCCCGGGTAACGGTGGTAGGTGATCCAGACCAGACTATTTATGAATTTCGGGGAGCTAAGCCGGAGTTTATTCTCAAGCGTTTCAGCGATGAGTTCGAAAGCCCGTTGGAACAGACCCTGAGTTACACCTTTCGCTATGGTCACCGCGTGGCGCTGCTGGCTAATCATCTAATCTGCCACAACACTGGTCGCAAGGATGTACTTTGCCACTCCCATCCATCCACACCGAACACGGAGATTACTCTGCACCAGGCTGAAAGCGATGCAGACGCCGTTCTGCAGATCCTCGGGCAAGAATCGAACGTCACTCTGGCAAATACAGCGATCCTGTTCCGAGTTTGGAGCCAAAGTGTACAAATTGAGCTCAAACTGCTGGCACAACACATCCCTTACCGGATTGATGCCGGCAAAGGCGCACTGTTCAGCCGCGAGGTGCGGGCCATTACGGCTGTGTTAATGGTGGCGACCGGTAGGCTGGAAAACCTGCCAGATGAAGACCGCCTGGAGCTCGCCCAGCAGCTTCTGCGCTTCCCCCACGCGGGCCTAAAGGAACCAGAACTAGAGCAACTGGCAAGATTTTTGTCAGGGTTTGCCCACGGCTGGCATGAACGTTTGCTAGCACTGGATTTTGGCGCTCTGGCACCCATGGCTGCGCGCAAACTGCGTAAACTTGGAGAGGTTCTAGAACAGTTGCATGGCTATTCTGGCCCAGTTGCCGGGCTGATCAGTGTGTACGCAGAGCACACCGATTTGTATGAAGGTGTGCGCAGCCTGGCGCTGACCCATGACAGCGCGGAGGAACGCATTGATACAATCCACGGGTTCCGCCAGTACTTAAAAGGTTTGAATGTTGATGCCGAGTGCGCATTAGACCATCTCAAGGCGTTGCGGTGGCAAGCCAATGAAAAACAGAATGGCGAGGGGGTTTTGCTCTCCACCATTCACCGCACTAAGGGTTTAGAGTGGCCCCGGGTGATCATCCCGGGGCTGCAAGAAAAGTATCTGCCCCACAGCCCAAGACCCCAGGACGACGTGCGGGCGTTTCTGGAAAGCGAGCGCCGGTTGCTCTACGTCGCCATGACTCGCACCCGGCAAACACTGCACCTGATCAGCCGGCCCATGGGCAAGCAACCCCATATGGATGGCGATCAGGGCCCTAGCCGCTTTGTTGAAGAATGCTGCTTTGAGCTCGCCAGCGAGTTCGGCCGCTGGCTGGATGAACGAACATCAGATACCGGCCCAGAGCTGAAGCTGGAAGCGCCGCTGACACCCGTCAGTTCACGCTATGCAGAGCGAGAAGGCGTTACGCTCGAAGGCGAGATACAAATACATGACAGCACCGCCTCCCCCTTGTGGCATCAACCACGCCTCAATCACGCTATTTTTGGCGCGGGCGCGGTGGTCTCAGAAGACGAAAGCTCATTTGAGGTTCATTTCAATAGCGGCGAAAAAATGAACTTCAGCAAAAAAAGCGCGCACCTCTACTTCAGTGTTCCACCTTCATAAGGCAGCGGTCGGTGCTGTACATTCAACAAAAATGATTACATTTTCTAATGTAACTTTAATCTGTAATATTTTGTTTTTTGTAATCCTTTAGCTTAAATTGCGCGTATGTGTGCACTCTGATCACTTAAAACTCAGTAACTTCATAACGATAATCGAACAGGAGGTTCTGCATGAACATCATGCGTCCAATCGCGATGGCCGCCGTCGCAAGCACCTTTGCGGCTCCAGCCTTGGCTGATCGCACGGAAACGATTTACATCAACCCATTTGCGGCTTTCCAGCTGTTTGACGATGACCGTGACTTGAGCGAATCAGGTACATTTGGCGCTGGCCTGGAATACCGATTCAAACCACACTGGGCGGTTGAAGCAATCTATTCCCGCGCTGATGCAGACCGTAAGTACGTTAGTGGGTCATCAGATTTTGAAGAATTTCGTGTAGATGGTATTTACTACTTTGCAGCTCCGGACGAAGTTTGGAACCCATACGTTTCTGTAGGCGCAGGGCACGCAAAATTCGGTGTTGATGATGTGATCAGCTATCGCACAACTGGCACCGACCACGACGAAACTCGCGTGAACGTGGGCACCGGTGTTCGTTACAACGTGACAGACTCGGTCTCTCTGCGTGGCGACCTGCGCGAGTTCCACGGCATCGACGAAAGCACCTTTGATACCCAGGTTTCTCTTGGTATCAGCTTCGCCTTTACCCGCACGGTTGGAAGCGCTGCGCCAGCGCCTAAGCGCCCAGCGGATACCGACGGTGACGGCGTACCTGATTCCCGTGACCAGTGCCCAGACACCCCGGCTGGCGCCTCCGTTGACAGCACTGGCTGTGAGCCAGATGCAGATCGCGATGGCGTAGCCGATGCACGTGATGCCTGCCCCGACACTCCGCGCGGTGCAAAAGTAGACAGCCGCGGCTGTGAGCTCGACAGCGATAACGACGGTGTCGTCGACAGTCAGGATTTGTGTCCTGACACAGCTGCCGGAGCTAAAGTGGATGACACAGGCTGCGAAGGCGTCACTGAAACCATCGACACCTTCACCGTTGAAGTTCAGTTCCCGACAAACAGCTCCACAATCGGTAACGCCTACGATGACGAAATCCGCCGCGTTGCAGATGCTCTTAAAGAAAACCCAGGAACCGTCGTAGAAATTGCCGGCCACGCCGACAACACAGGCAAAGCTAGCTACAACGAGTTCCTGTCACAGCGTCGCGCCGAAGCCGTAGCAGGACGTTTGACTGGCCCACTGGGAGTGGATCCCGAGAAAGTGAGCGCCAAAGGCTATGGTGAGAAAGAGCCCGTTGCCTCTAACAAAACCGCCGCTGGCCGCGCTGAAAACCGTCGGGTTGAAGCACGCATTCAGGTTCGTCGCTAAGACAGTCTGAGCGGTGTAAGAGTACGTGAAGATAAGAAAGGCGCCCCAGGGCGCCTTTCTTTTTGGCGGTTATCCCAGGGCACAACCATGTTGAGAGCAATCCATGTTCAGATTATTGGCTGGCCTGGTTTTTCTGTTCACGCTTAACGCGCCAACCCAAGCTCAGGTATTCCGGTGTAATGGCGCAGAAGGCAATACGGTTTTTTCCGACACGCCCTGTGGCAAAGATGCCAAAGCCATTCAGATCAGAGATAACCGTATCGGGGGCAGCTTCAATCAGAACCTGCCAGCCCCAGAAGCGGCGGAACCCGAGCCAAACGAAAAAAACGAAGAATCATATGGCAATGCACCCAAACCGGAAACCTGTCGTTTTATAAACTCTACAGACCTGCGCCGATACCGAATTAAAAACCAGGTGGTTGAGGGCATGACTCGGGAACATGTTCGTAGCGCTTTCGGTAACCCACCCGAAACTTATGTCGGCCCTCAGGAGGTCTGGATCTATCAGACTCGCTATTACGGTGCACTCTATGAGCTAACCTACGTTTACTTTAAGGATGGCTGTGTTGAGCGCGTGGAGTACCGCAAACCTTAACCGCATCCAACAACAGATTTCGGGGCGTCAGCGAGCGGGCGCAGAAATGGCCGAGTCGCACACGGTACCCCTGCTCCTCCAGAAAGATCCCATAATCCAGAACCAACCAGAGTTCCAACGGCCTACGGAACAGATGCCGGATAAGCTCGTAACGGCGAACGTCACCGTGGCGCTGAATACCATAGGCAAACCAACGATCAAAATCGGTGTTTGCAGGCAAATAAAGCTGCTTTTTCCCCGCTGCCCATTGGCAAAAAGCGGGAAAACCCTTCTGAATCAGCCGCGATGGGTAGGATGGCACAGGCAAATATTGATCTACCCCTCGCAGGGCCCGTTGCAACCCATCAAAACCCAAGCGCCACTGGTTTAGTCGACGGGTTTGCGCCCTAACTCTGGCGGGCGCCGTTACGGTTTCCCGTACCGCTAGGCGCAAATCAGCGCGATCTGGCGTCAGTCTGTTTCCGTATGCCGCTGCGTGCTCGGAGAGTGGCTGGTAACAATCTTCCGCTGCGAGGTGATAGCAACAAGGTGACAGACTCAGCCGCGGTAGCTCTGCTGCAGTTCCTTGCCTTAACAACTGTCGATGAAGATCACCACAGGCATGAAGCGCCACGCCATGGGTATTCGCGGGTATGTGTAGATGTTGCGCCATGACGTCTTGGCAGTAGATCTGAACGGCATCCCCGAAGTGCGCGGCAAGTTGATTGCCGCCGGCCACCAATTCGGGATTCCATTCATAGCCTTCAACGCTCTTGTGACTATGTACAGCAAGTGTTCGTGATAGATAACCTTTACCGCAGCACCAGTCTAAAATAGGTTGTTGAAACGGTGCCAGCGACGCTACAAATGCACCAGCCTGTTCCCGCTTCCGCCCTGGCATATCCGTTGCTCGAACCTCTGGCAGTGTCGCTGCCATGACCTTAGCTGGCTCAGGTGCCAGCTCGGGCAAGCTAACCATCTGTCCGTACTGGGCCAACTCTGGTACGTATTGGCAGGCTATTTCCGCCAGCGCCTCTGGTTCGTCATCCAGCTCATCACATTCGGTATCGGTAAGTTCTGCCACCGCGTGAGCCAACCTGGGATAGCGCCGAACCCACGCCGGTATCGGTTCTATAAACGGCGCTGGCTGCCAAATTGGCTGATGTTGCACGAGCCAATCATTGAGCTCTTGCCACCGTACATAAAAAGGCTCAGTAGGCTCACGAACCGTCACTCCTGATAGCGCCCCGGGCGAAATGCATCCAGACAAACCGCCGGCTCTTCGCCATCAATCACCTGGGCAATCACATCCGCACTGCCTGCGGAGAAAGTCCAACCAAAGGTGCCGTGTCCCGTGTTTAGATATAGATTTTGCCGCGGCCCCCGACCGATGATGGCAGGGCCATCTGGAGTCATAGGGCGAAAGCCTGTCCAGGTTTCTGCGGCGTTTAGATCCGCACAGCCCGGATACCGAGATTCAACGGATTTTCTGATGGTAGCAATGCGCGCCTCAGGGATATCACGGTTGAAATCCGCAAGCTCAACAAAACCCGTTGCACGCAGACGGTCACCCAAGCGGGTAGACACCACTTTGTAGTTGTCGTCGTGAATGGTGGAAGCCGGTGCGTTATCCGGGTTTTTCAAGGGCACCGTAATGCTATAGCCCTTGATCGGATATATAGGCAGCTTAAGGCCCAAAGGCCCAACCAACTCACCAGACCAGCAACCGGCACTGATCACAAAGGCGTCGGCGTCGAGTATTTCTTGCTGGCCGCTTTCGGTGCGCAGAACCACCGACTCCACGGTTTGGCTATTGGCAACCAGTCGCTCCACCTGAACGCCATAGCGAAAGCGAACATCTTTTTCTTCACAAGCTTTAGCCAATTCTTGGGAAAACAAATGGCAGTCGCCGGTGCCGTCAGTGTCGTAACTTAGCGCCCCATACAAAGGCCCGTTCTTAGCCATACCTGGCTCCGCCTCATATACCTGCTCTGGGGTCAGCAACCGGGAAGCTATGCCCATTTCGTTCAGTACGCGGTGCGTATCCCGGTGTGCTTCCAGTTCTTCAGGGGTACTGGCGAGGTGTAACAAGCCCCGGTGGCCGCCATCAAACGCTAAATTGAGCTCCTCTTCCAGCTTCAAGAAGCAATCACGGCTGTGGATACCAAGACGGAGCATTGCGCGCTTGTTAAAACCAAACAGGCCCGGCGACCACGCATAACGCAGAGTAGAAAACATGAACTGCACGGCGGCCAAGGAAGGCGGCATACGCAGTTTTAGCGGGCCGTCTTGCTTGAACAGCCAAGGTAACGCCTTGAACACCATGCTTGGGTCAGCCCAAGGATACACTACCCCGTAGGAGCGCTGAGCCGCATTGCCCTTGCTTGTCTCATTACCGGCCACACAATGTCGCTCCAACACCGTCACTTGGTGACCACGACGAACCAGTTCCCAGGCTGTGGTAACACCCACAACGCCACCACCAATAACGACAACGTGCATCTGCATCTCCATCCTGAATTAAACTAGCGTGACACTCAGCATCAAGGAAACCTCGTATCGCCCAATGTAGGCCAATAAACGGACAACTGATAAACTCGTGCATTTCAGATCCCACAATAGCAGTCAATTCGACTGCCCGTATTGGAGCCTAGCACCTGTCCATGAGTAAAAAACGTCGCGAGATTCCCGTATTCGATCACCCAATTATCGAAACTCACTGCCATTTGGATTACCTCAAGGATAGACCTCTAGAGGAAACCCTGGAACAAACCCGGCGAGTGAACATTGAGCGGGTGATTACCATCGCTGTGGCACCGGGCAACCTGGCACATGTACGTGAACTCAGCACCAAGGCCCCATGGCTTTACGGCACCCAGGGCATTCATCCCCACGAAGCGGAGAGCTACAGCGATACCGTAGAAGAAGAAATACGTAGCCACGCCCAAGACGATAAGATCGTTGCGATTGGCGAGATAGGGTTGGACTATTTTTATGAAAAAGCCGATCGAGCCGTCCAGCGTGAGGTTTTCCGGAGCCAGCTTCAAATTGCCTGTGACAACGACCGTCCGGTGGTTATCCATAGCCGTGAGGCAGACGAAGACACCATCGCTATACTCAAAGAATTCGAGCAGTCCCTCAAGCGCCGTGGTGTTATCCACAGCTTCACCTCCGGCCCAGGCCTTGCCCAGTACGCACTAGATCAGGGCTGGAACCTCGGCTTTAACGGCATTACCACGTTCAATAAGGCAGAGAACGTGCGGGATATTGTGCGCATGGCCCCTATCAGTCAGATACTTCTGGAAACCGACGCTCCGTTCCTCACGCCCGTGCCTTATCGTGGCAAGGAAAACGCCCCTTTCTATTTGCCTTTCGTCGCTGAAAAAATTGCGGAAGTGAAAGACCTACCGCTGGAAGAGGTGATTGTTCAAACTTACCAAAACAGCCTGCGAACGTTTTTCCCAGTGTGATATCAGCGCGTTTTCCAGCCTCTACATTGAGCTGTGGAGCTAAACCACTACCCAAGAGACAGAAAAACGCCCATAAACACTGGCGATAAAAACGACAGCAAAAAGCCTGAGGCAATCGCCACAGGCACACAGCCAAGGCCACCATTGCTGCGAATAACCGGAAGCGTAAAGTCCATGGATGTTGCCCCTCCATAGCCAATGGCCATGGCTGGCTGCCGATCAACAAGGGAATGATGGCCAGGGCGATGATTTCACGCAGTACGTCGTTGAGAAACGCCACACCGCCCCAGGCGGGGCCCAGGGCATCACCCACAACAATGCCGGAGAGCGAATACCAGCCAAACCCCGAGGCCAGCGCCAACACATCGTGCCACGGCAGCCCCAGCACCGGGACCAACAACACCCCTGCTAGCAAAGAGCTGACTACAATGGCCACCGCAATACCCAAACCCTGGGTGTTCATCAACAGTTTGCGCAAGGAAAGCCCGGCATTACGCAGCTGCAGGCCAATTAGAAACAGCAGCAGCATCAAAGACCAGGTGGCCAGTTGCTCTGCTTGCGGCAGGTCGGGCAACAGGAAATAGCCGGGCAACAAGCCCGCCAGCACGGCGAGCAGCGGCTTCAGTGCGGCCATGAATAACCGCACGTAGCCGGTACTGCCAGAGGCTGCGCCCTGTTGTTCCGGGTTCATGGGCCGCCAGCGATGAAACAGCCAAAGCCCCGCCATGTTGGCAACAAACAAAACCGCCACCAGAGCCGACACTTGGCCGGCCATGGTTCCAAGCTGGCTCGCCAGCCCTTCCATCTGACCCAACGCAAGCCCCAGAAGCGCCAGAATGAAATACACCAGAGCTTCCACCAAGTAATGAATAGCCGTCATCAATCGGCGGTTTTCAAGCGGCAGGGCGAACCCCAAAAACAGCGGGGCAAGAATGAGAAATGCGTCGGTAAACATCAGTGCACCGAGGGGTCAGAGCGATCCTGTACCAACACCCAAGGCGCAATAACCACAGCCCATAGCTCGGCATTGCGGTCGTACCAGGCTCGGGCTAAATCCGGGGATACGTCACCTACATCGTCGGCGCCAAGCCATTGCTCAAAGCGGACGCGGTTATCCGCTGTCAGCTCGGAAGCCACCTCCAGCAGATCCAAATTTTTACCAACGCGCACAACCTGCCCTCGGGCATAGTAAGTTTGCAGCTCATGCCACCGTATGCGGGAGGTTTCCAGGTTGAGCTTGGTTTTGATTTCATCGTTATTCTGAGAGGACGACATGACAGCCTTTTGCGATAGTGACAGTATAAACTGGCAAGATCTTAACCGATTGCGCAGGCCTCGTTCCAGATCTCCCTTATCTGGTCGGCTAGCGAGAGAGGGTCAAACGGTTTGGGAATCACGCCGGCGGCACCCAGTGCCAGGTAGTTCTGAACCTCGTCGCTCTGAACTTTCGCGGTCATAAATACCGCCGGTGTCGCCGCATAGCCAGGTAAACGTCGGATGGCCTTCAAAGTTGCCGGTCCATCCATGCCTGGCATCATGACATCCAGAACAATGAGCTGAGGCTGGCACGCATCTATCTGCTCCAACCCCTGCTGCCCCGATTCACAGGCCGTGAGTTCAAACCCACCAATAGCTTCCAGAGCTAATTCCGCGACCGCCCGGATGTCTGGCTCATCTTCAATCATCAAAATACGTTTAAGACTGTTATCTGGCGCCATCCCGGCTTTCCTCTCGATGTTCAATACCCAGCCGTCGCAGTAATGTGCGGCACTCAGGCCCATCAGCCTGATCGGCTGCCAGCAGGGCTGCTGTTCGCATCACCAGTTTCGACCGGCTAACGTTGCTTCTGCTCACAAAATACACAGCCCCAATTAATTCCCTGAGATCAAGCGGCAAGCGCCACTGCACTTTGATTCGATTGCCCAGTTTTTCTGCCCAACCGGCAATAGCAGTATCAATCTGTTCAAATTCCGGCGGCTCACCACTCTGGTCGCATTGGTTCTGTAGAACCTTCAGCGCCGCCAACTCCCCGGCCCGGCTCAAGAGGCCTGCGGTGTAGTAGGTTGCCGGCTTATCGCCCACCCTTATAGCCAACGCGCGGGCAGCCGCTGCAACTCGCAACGCCTGCTCCTGTTCAAGGCGCGCTCGTTCCGACAGGCGCAAGCAAGAGAGTTTACCCGCAATATCCAGAGATAACGCCAGCGCTTGATTCAATGCCATTGCAATACCAATCACACTGATCGCATCTCGTAGCGTTTTTACCGACGTGCCTGAACGGCGAAAAGAGGCACTGTTGGCTACATCCAGCATCTTGGCGCTCAGAGACGGCTCTTTTTTCCATTGTTCCGCAAGTGTCCCGGCGTCCAGCTCGTCGCGTTTTTCCATGAGGGTCAGAACCGCGGCGGCGTCAATCTGGCCCGGCAACTGGATTGCAGAATTACAGGCCGCCTCCATCTTCTCATCCAAGGTGCTCTCTCTGCTGCCACGAGCGGTGGATTCCGGCACCAGTTCTGTCAGCCTTTGGTGCAGAGCGCTTACCTGGAATGGCTTACTCATGTAGCCATTGATACCCAGATGGGCGGCGGCCAAAATGGAATCGCGGTCCGCACGGCCACTGATCATAAGCACCGGCACATGCGCGCTGGTTTTCCTTACCGCCCGAACCAACTCAAGCCCCGAGCCATCTGGTAAATTCCAGTCGACAATAATCAGATCTGCCGGCTGTTTTTCCCACGCACTGAGCGCAGTTTGTACCAACGTGCACTGGCGAATTCTTGCACCGGAGCATGCACTCGCTACAACGCTCTCCAGCAAGTCGCCGATCAGCTCATCGTCTTCGAGAATCAACACATGCATTGCGACGCTCTCGGTTTGCAGTTAAAGGTCACGGCAGATCCGCTGAAGCCACGGTTACGCCGTTACGCCCTGCGCGCTTGCGCTGGTAAAGAGCTCTGTCTGCAGCCTCAATGGCCTGTCCACCAGATTTATACCCGTTCAGTGTGGCCACACCGGCACTGAAACTGACCGAAAATTCCTCGCTGCCACCGTTAAACACCAGCTGAGCAAAATCCTGGCTCAGCGCCTCAAGCACTTCAACGGCTTTGTCCAACGAGCACTCGGGCAACACAACAACAAACTCTTCACCGCCATAACGGCCAATAATGTCCGTATTGCGTAACCGATGGCGAAGCAGGTTGGATAGGGCTTTGATGACCATATCCCCGGTGCCGTGACCGTAGGAGTCGTTGACCTGTTTAAAGTGATCCAAGTCCAGCATAGCCACAACAGAATCATGGCCGTTGCGGGCACAGCGTGCGTGTTCGCGATCCAGTTCTGCTTTGGCGAGCGCGTGTTTTAACAAGCCAGTAAGGCTATCAAGGGACACCAGTTTACCGAGCTGTCGGGCTCGATAGCAGCGTATTCTCGCGGTGCGCAGCAAAAACTCATCAGATACCGGCTTGGTAACAAAATCATCACCGCCACGGGCAAGCACATCCAGCTGCAGATCGCGATCTTCTTCCGATGAAAAGAAAATAATAGGTAGACTCAGCCACTCGGCCTGAAACCGTACCATTCGGGCCAAAGCCGGACCTTCGTAGCGCCCCATTTGTACATCCATGAGCAAAATGTCCGGCCGGAACTCTGCCAGCTCCGACAGCAGGCGTGATGGGTCGTTGAGCGCCCGCACCTGCAGCCCACCGCTGGTAAGAACGACCCGATAGTGCTCCAGCAGTTCGCTGTCGTCGTCCACAATCATCACCCGGCCGGTGAGCGTTGCCAGTCCTTCAGCCAGAAGCTGCTCTATCCGATCGGCAAGGGCAGGAATATCTTGGGGCTCATCAAGGCAAGCATCAACACCCAAGCACGCCAGTTGGTAACGAGTGGCAAAACCATGTTCACCACTGAAACAAATCACTGGAACGCCGTGCAGCCTAGGTAGCCAATATGCCCCCTCATCCTGAAGAAGCGTTTCCCTTACCATGACCAGATCAACATCATCCACGCTGTGCCACTGCTGGCCATTACATATGCTGCGCAACCGATACCCGTACAGAGCCAAACCTTGCGATATCAGCTCTGCAAGCTCCTGATCGGGCTCTAGAATCAACAACACAGGCTGGTTACCAGCCTCAGCCGGCTTGGGTTGATGCCAGCCAGTTGATATTGGCTCGGCTGCACCCAAAAGACTGCCAAGGCCAACGAAAACCTCGGCATAACCATCGGCCAGCAATCGCTTTAGCTGAACCTGAATACGACCGCTGTCTGCGCCCGCCGTAACCTGATCAGCCAGCGGCTTTAGTGCAATCTCAAGCTTCCGGGCCTGCTCTCCAAGCTGAGTAAAGCCCAAGGTGCCCGCCGAGCCTGCCAGCCTGTGCAACAGCTGATAAGCAACGACCAGCTCCTCGGTGGCTTCAGGGTGTTCGGATGCGCGAAAAATACTGGCGACCAGTCCCTCAATTTCACGTATCGTTTTATTCTGGAAACGATTACGAAGAATCTCCAGTTTTTTTCGCACCTCGGAAGAAGGGCTTTGAGGCATAAAGGCTCTTGCTGATTAACGCGCGTTAACGCTGTGAATTCTGTTTCAATCAATGTTCAATCAAAGCAAGTTTTCCAGAAAATAGCCAGACAGGAGCACGTTTTGAGCCATTTTTCCCTAGGTACCCGCCTTGCTGTAATCATAATACTTGGCAGCCTGGCAACCGTGGGCTCTGTGATCTATGCCGCTTACGGGGCACTGCTGGAAGATTTCGAAAGCAATCTGTCAGCGCAACAGGCCAGCGAAACCGCTCGGGTTTCCAACCTGGTCAGCCAGAACCTGGAGCTTCGCATCAATGTGCTGGATCAGTTTGCCACCCTTTTAACTGATAACGGTCAGCTGCTGTCTCCGGAACAACTTACCAAGCTACTAAAAAAACAGCAAAAACTGAGAGAGTTGTTCCCCCACAGCCTGAATGTTATGTCGCCAAACGCAACCAGCCTCGCGGAGAATATTTATGTACCGGGCAGAGTGGGCACTTATTTTGGTGACCTGCCCCACTGGAAAGAGGCCATTAAAATTCAGCGCCCAATGATCTCCCGCCCCGTTATCGGCCGGTCAACCGGTGTGCCGCTAATGATGTTTATTGTACCGATCAAAAGTGACAGCGGAGAACTGCTCGGTCTTCTCAGTGGCGCCCTGCGCATGGATCACACGGTGCTGATACCCGAGTACATAAGAAGCGATGCCAGTAAAGACGCTATTTTTCTGGTTGTAGACACAGACAACTTCTTATTTGTAGAAGGCTCCAGCCCGGGGAGAGTTATTGAGGACCTGCCAGACCCGGGAGAAAACTTACTGATAGATGCAGCCCTGTCAGGCATCCGTTTTGGGGAGGTTGAAAACGCATCAGGTGAGACGTTGATCTATGCAACCAACCATCTGCAGCGTCTGGGTTGGTTATTTATTCGCGCCGTTCCGAAATCGCTTGCGACCGCCCCCGCAGAACAGTCCTTCATCCGATTCTTTTTGATCAGCATAGGCGTAACGCTCGGCATATTGTTGCTGACCTATGTGGCGCTTCGGTCAACGACGGCCTCCCTTACTCAGATGACCCGCCGGATACGCTCCATGATCCAGAAGCCCGAATCCTCCCGTCGCCTTCAAGAGCAGGGAGCGCCTGAAGTGCGTGACTTGGCACATGCCTTTAACCAGTTGATGGATGAGCGAGACGCGAACAACCAACTCAAAGACAACTTTGTGTCTAATGTCAGCCATGAACTGCGAACGCCGCTGACCTCAATGAATGGCGCCCTGCGGCTGCTCCAGTCTGGCACCACGGGCGAACTCCCCGAACGCGCCAAAGAGATGACAACACTGGCTTTACGCAACGGCGAACGTCTGCAACGGCTCATCGGCGATATGCTCGATTTCAATAAACTCTCAAACAATAAAATGCGTTTGAGCCTGCAGCCTGAAGATCTGCGGGAATTACTCACAGAAACCGTCAGTAGCAACGAAACCATGGCCCGGGAATCTGGCGCCAGACTGATCACAGGCGACATCCCTAACGTGCTTTTAAAAACAGATGGCCATCGGTTACGGCAAATTCTGGACAACTTCATCAGCAACGCCATCAAGTTCTCGCCAGAGAACGGCTTGGTCACCATCCAGGCCGAAAAAACGGATCACAACCGGCTACGCATTACAGTCAACGACGAAGGTGAAGGCGTACCAGACGGATTCAAGCATCAGCTTTTTGATCGCTTTGCCCAGGCAGAAGTAGGCACAACCCGCGCAACCAGTGGCACTGGTCTCGGCTTAGCGATCAGCCGCCAGCTTGCTGGTCTGCTGAACGGCGATGTCGGATTCTTTAACCGTGGCGGCGCGCACTTCTGGGTTGAGTTACCCATCGGCGACACCTCTCACCCGGAGGGCCAGGCATCATGAAAACACCTGATTTACCTACCAATGAGCGCGCCAGGCAAACGGCATTGGACCAACTACGAATTCTGGACACCCCTCAAGAAGAACGTTTTGACCGACTCACGCGCATAGCCGCAAGGCTGCTGGATGCGCCCATCGCTCTGATTTCTCTGATCGACCGCGACCGGCAGTGGTTTAAGTCCTGCGTTGGGCTGGGGGTTAGCGAAACACCCAGAGGTATCTCGTTTTGCAGCCACGCCATTTTAGGCAGGCAACAGCTGGTGATTGAGGATACGCGGGAAGATGAGCGTTTCTTTGATAACCCCCTGGTGACAGGCGACCCGCACATTCGCTTTTATGCTGGCACACCGCTATACAGCGCGGACGATCATGCCTTGGGCACGTTGTGCGTCATCGACCGTAAACCACGCACGCTGAGCGCAGAAGATCGGCAGTTTCTGCGGGACCTGGCCGACTGTGTCGAAGAGCAGATCAGCGCTCGCGAACTGGCCATTCACTATCGAGAGCAGGAACTAGAGCAACAGAATGAATCCCTGGCAATGCTCAAACAGTTAGCAGACCTGGTACCCGGCGGGCTTTACCAATTTCGCCTCTATCCGGATGGACGCATGAACTACCCTTATAGCAGCAAGGGAATTGAGCGCATGTTCGGTGTGACCCAGGCGCAGGCACGAGAGGATGCGGCAGCGTTGTTTGCGATGATCAATCCCGATGACCTACCCGCTGTAAAAGCCTCGATTGACGAGTCTGCAAGTCAGCTATGCACTTGGTCGATCCAATTCAGGATGCGCAGAAAGGATCACAGCTGGCGCTGGATTGAGGGTAACTCAACGCCACAAAAACTCCCCGATAACAGCGTGATCTGGCATGGCTACCTTGAAGATATCGATGATAAAAAACGGGCACTACTGGGGCTACAGGAAAGTGAACAGCAGCTTCGGCGCCTGTTTGAACTCGCACCAACCGGTATCATTCTTGCTGATTATCAGACGGCGACAATCATCGACGTGAATGCTGCCATGCTCAAGTCGACCGGCTATCAAAAAGACGAGTTCTTGAAACTTAGCTACCGCCAGCTACTTTCCCCAAGCCACACATCCCTGCGAACCGAAGTTCTGGAACAGTTAAGGCAGAAGGGCTATTTCGGCCCCCTTGAGCAAGAAATAATCGACTGCAAGGGCGCCAGCTACCCAGCGATCGTTCACAGCATGCTGATACGCGATTCTTCGGAGCGAAAACTGCTCTGGATTTTGCTGGAGGACATTTCGGAGCGTAAAAAAGTGGAACGCATAAAAAATCAGTTTGTGTCTACCGTCAGCCACGAACTGCGAACACCCCTCACCTCTATTGCGGGCGCCATCGGGCTGCTGGCAGGCGGTGCCGCAGGAGCGCTTCCTCCAAAAGCGCAAGATATGATGGCCATTGCCGAGCGTAATGCACGACAACTGGCAACGTTAATCGATGATCTTCTGGATATCGAAAAGCTGGTGGCAGGCAAACTGAAGCTCAACATGCAGCGGCAACCGTTACAGCCGCTGCTTGAGCAGGCGGTCAGCACCAATCAAGCTTATGGCGCGCAGCGCACTGTCGACATCCACCTTATCCCCGACACTCCGGAGACTGCCGTCTTCGTAGACGGTCAACGGCTGCAGCAGGCGCTGAACAATCTGATTTCCAACGCGGTAAAATTCTCACCAGACAGCGGTCGAGTAGAGCTCTCTGTTCGGCACCAAGTATTCGAAGGCAAGCCAGCCGTCACTGTTGCCGTGCGAGACAGCGGACAGGGTGTTCCGGAAGCTTTCCGGGATCAGATTTTCCAGCGTTTTGCCCAGGCAGACAGCTCAGACACCCGTAGCCAAGGCGGAACCGGGCTTGGCCTCGCCATAACACGGGAGCTGATTACCATGATGGCGGGCGACGTCGGTTTTGAGTCGTTACCGAGCCAGGGTGCTACCTTCTGGATACGTCTACCGATCGCAAACAACAACCCATAAAAAAACCGACAGCCCTAAACGGGCTGCCGGTTTTTATCTGAACCAGTAGAACAGTGGCTCAGGCAGACTTGAGCATCTCACGCACCACATAGTGCAAAATGCCACCGTGGGTGAAATACACAGCCTCATTGGCCGTATCTATCCGCGACTTCAGCTCACAGCTTTCGGTAGAACCGTCTTTGTAGGTTACCGTCATGGTCAGGGTCTGGCCTGGTTTAATCTCACCGGACAGTCCATCAATGGAGATGGTTTCCTCGCCGGTAAGCTTCAAGCTCTTGCGGTCCGTACCTTCCGGGAACTGCAAAGGCATAACGCCCATGCCGATCAGGTTGGAACGGTGAATCCGCTCGTAGGATTCCGCCACAACCGCCCGAACACCCAGCAGCCGCGTACCCTTGGCCGCCCAGTCTCGGCTAGAGCCTGTGCCGTATTCCTTACCGGCAATGACCACAAGCGGTGTGCCCTGCTCCTGATATTTCATGGCGGCATCGTAGATCGCCATTTGGTCGCCGGTGGGCACAAACTTAGTGAAACCACCTTCGACACCGTCCAGCATCTCGTTGCGAATGCGCACGTTGGCAAAAGTGCCACGCATCATCACCTCGTGGTTACCGCGGCGAGAGCCGTAAGAGTTGAAATCTTTCGGTTTCACTCCGTGCTCCTGCAGGTATTTACCCGCCGGAGAATCCGCACTGAACGAGCCGGCCGGTGAGATGTGGTCGGTGGTTACGGAATCACCCAGCAGCGCCAGAATGCGCGCATCCTTCACGTTTTCAATCGGCTCCGGGTCTTCGCCCATGCCTTCAAAGAATGGCGGGTGTTGAATGTACGTAGACTTATCAGACCATTCGTAAACCTTGCTCTCAGGTACTTTGATGGCCTTCCAAGTGTCATCGCCATCAAACACTTCGGCGTATTCCTTGCGGTACATGTCGGTTTTCACTTTTTCTACCGCGTCGGCCACTTCTTTCTGGCTAGGCCACAGGTCTTTCAGGAATACTGGGTTGCCTTCGTTGTCTTTGCCCAGTGGCTCCTTATCCAAATCCAGCCGCACGTTACCGGCCAGAGCATAGGCCACAACCAAGGGGGGCGATGCCAACCAGTTGGTTTTCACCAAGGGGTGCACCCGGCCCTCAAAGTTACGGTTACCAGAGAGCACTGATGCGACGGTGATGTCGCCATCCACAACGGCTTTTTCAACCGCATCTGGCAGCGGGCCAGAGTTACCAATACAGGTGGTGCAACCGTACCCTACTAAGTTAAACCCAAGCTCGTTTAGATCATCCTGAAAACCGCCTACACGCAGGTAATCAGTGACCACTTTAGAGCCTGGTGCCAGTGAGGTTTTCACCCAAGGCTTGGTTGTCAGCCCTTTGGCGACGGCCTTCTGGGCAACCAAACCGGCTGCCATCATAACGCTGGGATTAGAGGTGTTGGTGCAAGAGGTAATGGCGGCAATCACCACCGCGCCCGGGTCGAGCCGCGTTTTCTCGCCATTGAGCTCCAGGGGCTGGCTTGATGGGTGATGGTAGCTGTTGTCCACACCCACCGCTGTCTGGCCACCTTCCGATTCCAGATTGCTCTCACGGGTATCAGATGCTTCTGGCACGCCTTCGGCTGTTGACATCAACAATTCGAATGTGGATTTCATGTTCTTCAAGGCAACCCGGTCCTGAGGACGCTTCGGCCCAGCCAAGCTTGCCTCCACCTCACTCATATCCAGCTCCAGGGTGGCTGTATAAACCGGCTCGTGGCCAGGTTCACGCCACAGGCCCTGGGCTTTGGCATAAGCTTCTACCAACTCTACTTGCTCATCTTCTCGGCCGGTTAGGCGCAGGTAGTTAAGGGTTTGTTCGTCCACCGGGAAGAAGCCACAGGTGGCGCCATACTCAGGCGACATATTGGCAATGGTGGCACGATCTGCCACGGGCATGTCCTTAAGGCCATCGCCATAGAACTCCACAAATTTGCCAACCACACCCTTGCTGCGAAGCATTTCGGTGACGGTCAGCACCAAATCTGTAGCAGTGATGCCTTCGCGCAGCTTGCCAGAAACCTTAAAGCCCACCACTTCCGGAATCAGCATGGATACAGGCTGCCCGAGCATCGCCGCCTCTGCTTCAATACCGCCAACACCCCAGCCAAGAATACCCAAGCCGTTGATCATGGTGGTGTGTGAGTCTGTTCCAACCAGCGTATCTGGGTAGGCCAGGGTTTTACCGCCCTGCTCTTTGTACCACACGGTTTTACCCAGGTACTCAAGGTTTACTTGGTGGCAGATGCCAGTCCCCGGCGGAACCACGCGGAAATTATCAAAGGCCTGCTGCCCCCAACGCAAGAATTCGTAACGCTCCTGGTTACGCTCCATCTCGATGGATACGTTCTCGGAAAAAGCGGTGGGCGTACCAAACTCGTCAACCATCACCGAATGATCAATCACCAGATCCACAGGCGACAGAGGGTTAATCAGTGCGGGGTTCTTGCCTGCCTTTTTAACGGCCTCACGCATGGCGGCCAAATCAACCACACCGGGAACACCGGTAAAATCCTGCATCAGCACCCGGGCCGGGCGGAACTGAATTTCAGTCTCTGAGTGCCTGTCTTTCAGCCACTGGGCCATGGCATTGATGTGGCTCTGGTCTACCGTTGTGCCATCTTCATTACGCAACAGGTTTTCCAGAAGCACTTTCAGTGAAAATGGCAAACGGCTTAGATCGCCAAGCGACTCTGCCGCTTTGGGCAGGCTGTAATAATGGAATGTTTTTCCGCCCGCGCTCAAGTCACTAAGCGTATTCAGGCTGTCTTTTCCAAGGTTATCGTTCGACATACTGTGCCTCCATTATTCGTTGTGATCTGAGCACAGCTTCAGGTGCTCGCTGCGACAGTAAACAATCAGGCTGGCGCATAAATGAGGGAATGTGAAGTCTTATATAACTATTGCACCGTTTAGCCAGAGTTCAACCATGATCTGGTGAATGTTCGGGATTCGCGGGCTGAATACTCAGTTGCTGCGCGTTCGTGAAGCGAACTGGCAACAGGTTTGCTGCGATCTAGCGGGACATCTGGCATTATTGTTACTCAGTTTTCTGATGGATCAGGACAAGCCCCTACCGTGAAACACGATTGTCACTACCACCCAGGCAACCCTGCCAAATGGCACTGCGGCGAATGCCAGGTTCACTACTGCACCCGCTGCATGCCAGATGCGGATACCCGACAGCGCAGAGCGCTGTGCCCCAAATGCAGCAAAGCCATGCGGTATATGGGTGCCGCAACCGAGGTTGTACCTTTTTGGAATCGAATCGGGTCGTTTTTTCGTTACCCGTTCCATTCCGATCCGTTAATCGTCATTGCCATTTGCACCCTTGTTCCCATTGTTGCGCCCGCCAATCTGATCGGACTCCTGATCTGGCTGCTGCTGGCACTGGCGTTGTTCAAGTACACCTATGCGGTAATCAATCACACCGCTGAAGGCCACTTGAAACCACCCTCCGTGTCTGTCGCTTTCACAGGCAGCGGGTTTAATATTGTCATTCTCCAGCTTCTGGTTTTCATCGTGATGGGCGGGCTGGTTGGCTTGGCAGCCAAGATGGGTGGGCCGTTGCTAATGATGCTAACACTGGCCTTTGTGGTGTTGGCACTGCCCGCCAGCATTATGGTTTTAGCCATGGAACGCTCTGTGGGCGCCGCCGTAAACCCGATGAATCTCGCAGTATTGATTTCACGCATCGGCACCCCCTACTTTCTGCTGTACGGCTACTTGATCCTGCTCCTCTTGGCCTCCGGCATGGCTCAAGACTTTGCCATCAACCAATTCCCGCTCTGGTTATCACAACCCTTGTCCGGTTTTCTCAACAGTACCTTCACGCTGATTCTGTTCAATATGCTTGGTTACCTGCTTTTTCAGTATCAGGAGGAGCTGGGGTTTGCGGCGGATATTCAAGATGAAACTTCAGATATGGATATGCACCAGCGGGATCGCAGCACCCGTTTTGATGCAGACATTGATATGAACGTGAAAGACGGCAACTACGACCGCGTTCAAGGCATGCTGAAGGAATCACTGAAGCAGAATCGCCTTGATCCGGTGCGCATCGAACAGCTCTATCAGCTGCTGGTTGCCCGGAACGATGGGATTGAGGTTTACCAATACCACCCCCGAATTCTGGGCTGGCTGGCCGACCGGAACGACGGTGACGGCATAGCCTCAGTGCTTGCCATGCTTGATCAGGCTGAACCGGGTTTCAAACTGGATGACGCAGCGCTGTCTGTCCGCTGTGCTCAATGCCTCTATCACCGCGGTCTCTTCAAGCAAGCTTTGCGGCTGTTGCAGGATTTCCACAAACGCTTCCCAGATAGCGAGGAGCTTGCCCCAGCGTACTTGCTGGTTGCACAAACGCTAGCAAATGGTATGAATCAGTGGGAGAAGGCTTCGGCCTTCCTGACGTTTATTCAGAAGCGTTGTGCTAGCCATCCGTTGCATGCACAGATTCCGGTGTTTCTGGCACAAGCTGAAAAGCGGGAACTTCTAAAAGGCCCCAAAGCGTCATTCGCAACGCCAGATTAGGGAAGCTGAGGAGTAAGGCCTATGAGGGCAGAGCACCCCAAAACACGCTGTGAATACGTCCTTGTACGCTCGGCTCCGCCATCCATGGCTCCGCACGGTTTTGGGGTGCTCTGCCCTCACAGGCCCCAAGCTGCGTCAAGTCGCCTGAAGCAACTGACGATAGTGGCGGGCTTTAGGCGCCATCTCTAGTTTTTCGA